>NZ_JBKOPS010000005.1:0-199731 GCF_047272945.1 Rubrilithobacter danxiaensis | reverse complement strand
ATTTCAAAGGAAAATAATGCTTTTAAAGCAATCAGGAAACTTAGGCAACCTACCGTAAACCATTTCATCTTTTCTTCTTCTATAACTGCACAATAAATTTCTCACTTTTGAGAAATTTATTGATATTTCCCTTTAAAAACCTCATCTACCTAAGGAAATTTTAACAGACATTACAGTTATAGAAGAAGAAAAGATGAAATGGTTTACGGTAGGTTGCCTAAGTTTCCTGATTGCTTTAAAAGCATTATTTTCCTTTGAAATATCACTAACAATCGTATTTATTATCTGTGGGGTTATATCATTTTCGCTTTGTTTAATACAAATATTAAGAGAAGAAAAAAATAACAATTCACAATCAGTTACGCTTTAATATAAAGAAAAGAACTGTGCAAGTATTACCGAAATACGTGAATATCAGTACATTTTATTAAAGCTTGTTGGAGTATAATTAAAAATACAGTAACCTTACAATTGTATAACCGTAAACCTGTCAATAATTCTTTTTTTACCATGATAAAATCTTTTTTTATAGGTTTCGTATGCCTTGTAATAAGTATTAAATTATTAAGTGATTTTCATTTTATCGTGGCACTTTTATTTGTACTCACCGGAGTATTTACTTTTGCCTTTGGAATAGTAAGTTCCATCGTACAGAGCGAAGAACCTATCCCTTCGGGAGATATAACTAAAAATGGTACGATAGTAAGCCCGGACATAAGTTTTCTGGCTACTGAAAAATACCGCTCACAAGTTTCTGATAAGGATTTAATTTCACTTTCCGAGTTTTTACACACATCTCCATATCGCATTCAGAACAATTAATTCAATCGTTTTATTTTTCCTGAATAAAAAACGTTTTTCCTGGTCTAAACAAGAACAAATGGCAAGGAAAAAAGGTTATTTTTTATATGGGAAAGAATATGCTTGCAAGAGAAGAAAGCACTAACAAAAGCAGTTTTAACGTCTATATTGACCTTTTTAATAAAGGCGAATTCAGTGAACTGAAAGTAATACGGGAGAAAGAACAATATGCCGTTTTACTGGAAGATTACAAGCTGGCAACCATTCAAAAAGACGGCGAAAACCGCTGGGTGAAATTAGATGGCAATATGCCTTCTGAAAAACTTGAACAGGTAGGCGATATAATCAATATACGCCTGCATGACAGAAAAAGACAACACAATTAAAGAGAGAGCCTGAAGACTCTCTCTTTTTTATTTTGAAATGATATTAATGACCTGAATGGCCGTCTACACCATGGGCATGCCCGTGTGCCAGTTCTTCCTGTGTAGCTTCACGAACATCCAGAATAGTTCCTTTAAAATGCAAATCCTGCCCGGCCATAGGATGATTTAGATCTACCGTAACTGCCGAATCAGAAACATCTGTTACCCTGGCCCTGAACTGGTTTCCCTGGTTATCCTGCAAAGGAAGAACAGAATCAACCTGCGGGACATCCATTTCCTGGAACATATCCAAAGGTAATTCTGCAATGGCACTTTCATCTTTTTCGCCATACGCATCACCGGCAGATAGCTTAAAATCATAAGAATCACCGGCAGATAAGCCATCCAGATTCTGCTCAAATTTAGGCAGCATCATGCCTACTCCGTATAAAAACACCAAAGGGTTTTCCTGGGTAGCCTGCTCAACAAATACTTCTTCTCCATTTTCTGTGGTGTACAAATCGTACGTAAGCGCCACAACGCTGTTTGGTTGAATATTCATGCTTCTACTATTATTTATTCCGCAGATTTGTCAAAAAGGAGTATAGAAAGTCCTGCTCTAAATCTACTTTAATCTATTTGTTTTAATGCTTCACTTACTTCTGTAACTGGCAATTGGCAGGTTCTGTTTTTACAAACAAAAATTTTAGAGTCTTTACTAAATTTATCCTGCAGCAAAGGTAATGTTCCCGACGAACCTCCCAAGATAATTTTATCAGGAATGTAAAAGTGCTCTAATTCGCGACGTTTTTCTTCTGCCAGTGGCCCTGTTATGGCTATTTCATAAATACCAAATACTTTATTAAGTAAAAGATTAGCCCAGTTTGAATAAGCCGAACCATAAGTTTTTATCCGGGGAAATACATTGACGAGCATCTGATCGGCTCTTCTGAGAAACTTGTCCTCATCAAAAAAATGGCCGAGTTTGAAAAGGTTATTAGCCATTACAGAATTTGAACCGGGAATTACGTTATCCATAATTTCATGTTTACGGGCGATAAGCTGTTCATCTGCCGATGATGTGTAGAACAACATCCCGGTTTCGGGATCATCAAAATTAGTAATTACATATTCTGCCAGCGATTTAGCTTCATACAGCCACGATTCTTCAAAAGTAACTTCATACAGGCTGATAAATGCTTCTATAACAAATGCATAATCATCCAGAAAAGCCACTTCATTTGTTATGGAACTATCCGCTGGTTTAAAGACCCTTTTTAAAGATCCATTTTCCTGTTTAAGATACTTTAAAATAAACCTGGCATTTTCAATAGCGAAGGATAGAAATTCCGGTTCATCAAAAACACGGTAAGCATCTGTAAATGCTTTAAGCATCATTCCGTTCCAGGAGGCCAGAATTTTATTATCAAGGCCGGGGTGCACCCTCTGTTCCCTGGCTCTAAAAACCGCTGCCTTACATTCCTCTATTATCTTTTTCAATTCGGCTTTTTCAATACCTAACGTTTCTGCCACTGTTTCATCATCGTATTTCCTGATCAGAACATTTGTGTGTTCTTCAGGCCAGTTTCCTTCCTCCGTAACATTAAAACAGGTGCTGAAAACTTTTTCCTTTTCACCCAGGATGTCTTTCAACTCCTCTTTAGTAAACGTATAAAACTTCCCTTCTACCCCTTCGCTATCCGCATCCAATGCCGAATAAAAGCCCCCTTCGGGTGAAGCTATTTCCCGTATCACCCAGTCGATAGATTGATAAACTATCTCTTTATACAGCTCATCCCGGCAGTACTGGTAAGCTTCTGAATATAAGCTTATTAACTGAGCATTATCATACAGCATCTTTTCAAAATGTGGAACATGCCAGTGTCCATCTACAGAATATCGGGCAAACCCGCCTCCAATATGATCATAAATTCCGCCAAAAGCCATTTTTTGCAATGTAAGCCGGGTGATAACATGAGCGGTATCATCTTTCATCAAATGAGCATATCGCAAAATAAATTGCCAGTTATTAGGTAGTGGAAATTTAGGAGCACGGTTATGGCCGCCTTCATTAAAATCAAAGTAGCGTTTCCATGGTTCAAAAACCGCGGTAAGATCTTCTTTTGTATATTCTGCAGATGCAGGGATAAATTCAATAGTTTCACTTTGCTGGATTCCTTCAGTCAACCGCACAGCATATTCCACTGCTTCTTCAGGTTTTTCTGCCCAGAATGAAGAAAGATTGCCGAGAAGATTCATCCAGTCGTTTTTGCGGAAATAAGTTCCTCCATAAATCGGGCGCTGATCGGGAAGACAAAAACAATTTAAAGGCCAGCCCCCGGAACCAGTCATTAACTGAACCGCATACATATAAATCTGATCGATATCCGGCCTCTCTTCCCTGTCTATTTTAATACAAACAAAATGCTCATTCATGAGCTTCGCCACAGCAGGGTCTTCGAAACTTTCATGTTCCATCACATGACACCAGTGACAGGCAGAATAACCTATGCTTACCAAAATAAGCTTATTCTCCTTTTTTGCCTTTTTTAATGCATCTTCACCCCATGGATACCAGTCGACCGGATTATGTGCATGTTGAAGAAGGTAAGGAGAAGTTTCGTTAATAAGCCTGTTGGTTACGATTTCCATAAATCTATGCTATATAAAAGTAAACAGCGTCGGAGTGTATCAGTTTTGAAGCCAATATCTAAATTTATACTAAATAGAATGTATGAAAATTGTTAAAACCGAAATTTACCGTTTCAGTATTGCAATGGAACCTTTTGAAATTGCCACCGGAACGATGAATTTTGCTCAAAATATTTTCATTCGTGTTTACACGGATGAGGGATTTTATGGCGTTGGAGAGTGTTCAGCCTTTCCTATGATTACGGGAGAAATGCAGAACACCTGTATTACGCTTGCCAAAGATTTTGCATTACTATGGAAGGGAAAAGATCCTTTGGAGATTGCATCACGATTGCAGGAACTTGATTTTTATATCGCTTACAATACAACCATTAAAAGTGCTTTTGATATGGCTTTATTTGATATTTCCGCAAAGGCAGAAGCAAAACCGCTCTATCAATTATTAAATGGTACAAAAAGAAAAATAAAAACAGATATAACTATCGGCTTAAGCTCAGCAACAGATATGGCAACTAAAGCTTTAAGACTTAAAAACCAGGGCGCTGAAATACTCAAAATAAAACTCGGAAAAAACCCAAAGGAAGATATAGAAAGAATCAAAGCCATTAGAAATGCAATTGGTAGTGAGATCCCGTTACGAATTGATGCCAACCAGGGATGGACGTATGACGAAGCAGTAGTTGTTTTGCAATCTTTAGAAAGTCAAAACATTGAATTCTGCGAGCAGCCTATGCATGTGCATTATGATGACCTGCTTCCTGCGTTAAAAATATTATCACCAATTCCTATCATGGCTGACGAAAGCTGTTGCAATCATCACGACGCCAGAAAGCTCATTAAAAGTAATTCCTGCGACTATATCAATATAAAACTTGCAAAATCGGGAGGAATAGCGGAAGCATTAAAAATACATGAAACAGCAAGCAATGCCGGAATTGCCTGTATGATCGGCGGAATGCTGGAAAGCAGGATTGCCCTAAGCGCAAAAGTACATCTTGCCTATGCCTGCCCTAATATTCACTTCTTTGATCTGGACACTTGCTTACTGGGGCACCTGGAAGATCCGGCGACAGGCGGAGTTGAATACAACGGCTTCTTGCTCGAAATTCCCGATGCCCCTGGTATTGGAGTGGATGCGGATGAGGCTTTCTTAAAACAATGCGATAAATGGATTATTTAACTTATAAACCACTAACCGACTGTTTAAATCCTATTCGCTTAATTCTGCAAAGTATTTATGAAACAACGGAATTGTTTCTATCCCTTTTAAGAAATTAGCTATATCATATTTTTCATTCGGAGAATGAAGATTATCACTATCCAGCCCAAAGCCCATCAATACAGTTTTGATGCCCAGCTCCTTTTCAAATAGGGAAACAATAGGAATACTTCCTCCGCCTCTTGTCGGGATTGGCTTTTTACCAAAAGATTCTTCGATGGCTTTTTCTGCTGCTATGTAGGCCACGCTGTCTGTCGGTGTAACAACCGGCTCACCCCCGTGATGCGGTGTGACTTTTACTTTCACAGAATCAGGAGCAATGCTTAAAAAATGTGTAGTAAATAGTTGAGTTATTTTCTCAGAATTTTGGTTGGGAACCAAGCGCATAGAGATTTTAGCGCTCGCTTTTGAAGGTAAAACAGTTTTAGCTCCTTCTCCGGTATAGCCGCCCCAAATACCATTTACTTCCAGGGTGGGCCTGATTCCTGTACGTTCTATCGTTGTGTATCCTGTCTCTCCCCATAACTCTTCAACTTCCAGGTCTTCTTTATACTCTTTTTCATCAAAAGGTGCCTTATTAAGCTCTTCCCTGTCTTTTTCGGTTAACGCCTGCACGTCATCGTAAAAACCCGGAATGGCAATATGATTATTTTCGTCGTGCAGGGATGCTATCAGTTTACATAAAACTGTTGCGGGATTAGCTACAGCTCCACCATATACTCCTGAGTGTAAATCACGATTTGGCCCGGTTACTTCCACCTCGATATACGATAAGCCCCGTAGCCCTGTTTCCAATGAAGGGTGCTCCAGGCTGATCATAGCTGTATCTGAAATCAATACAACATCCGCTTTTAACCGTTCCTTGTTATCGTGTACAAAAATTCCAAGATTTGATGATCCTACCTCTTCTTCCCCTTCTATCATAAATTTGATATTGCATGAAAGCGTTTGTGTTTTCATCATCAGTTCAAATGCTTTTACATGCATATAAAACTGTCCTTTATCATCGCAGGCGCCTCTTGCAAATATTTTATTATCCCGTACTGTAGGTTCAAAAGGAGGAGTGTGCCATAGCTCCAGGGGATCAGCCGGCTGAACATCATAATGCCCATACACAAGCACAGTTGGCTTTGAAGCGTCAATGATCTTTTCGCCGTAAACAATTGGATAACCATTGGTAGGGCAGACTTCTACCTTATCGGCACCAGCCTGGCGTAATTTTTCAGCAACAAAATCAGCCGTTTTTAAAACATCGTCTTTATATTTTGAATCAGCGCTTACAGATGGTAAACGTAACAGATCAAATAATTCATCGAGAAAACGGTGCTTATTCTCTTCTACATATTTCTTTATTTCTTGCATAATCTTCAGATATGTTTTGCAAATATAAGTCCTTATGCAAGGAAAGGAATTTTACAAAAAAAAGTTTCTGTTGAGGCCTCTTTATTTTAGCTGAGACAAGGTGTATTTGATGTTGAAAACGGATAAAAGGCTTTAATTGCATCTTATCCGTTTAAACCAGGTAATTTTCTTTCATAGAATATTTTTCAAAGTTTAGAATTTGTCTGATTAATTGTTAATCCCAGCCGCCCATATCTTGTTTGCCTCCACCCATTACTTTTTGGGTTTTCACTGCTGAAGGTTTTACTTCTGTTTCTTTCTTACAGGATACCATACCTACTGTAAATGCTACCAATAAAACTGCTATAACTTTTTTCATGTCTCTTAAATTTTAATACGTTTTACAAATCATTTAACTAATCCCAACCACCCATATCTTGCTTGCCTCCACCCATTATTTTTTGGGTTTTCGCTGCTGAAGGTTTTACTTCTGCTTCTTTCTTACAGGATACCATACCTATTGTAAATGCTACCAATAAAACTGCTATAACTTTTTTCATGTCTCTTAAATTTTAATACGTTTACAAATCATTTAATTAATCCCAACCACCCATATCTTGCTTGCCTCCACCCATTATTTTTTGGGTTTTCGCTGCTGAAGGTTTTACTTCTGTTTCTTTCTTACAGGATACCATACCTACTGTGAATGCTGCTAACAGAATTGCTACAATTTTTTTCATGTTTTAAAAGTTTAAATAAGTTTTAAATTATAAATCTCAATTTTCTTTAATTATTCCTACATTTAAAATAAATATATGAAATACTTTTTCTTAGCATTTGTTCTAACAATTCTCACTACTTCTCACTCTTTCTCACAATCCCAAAATGAAAAAGACAGCTTTTCGACTGTAGACGAATTAAACAAACTTGGTTATGAAATAAGATTAACTGACCCAGAACAAACCATTGAGTATGGTAAAAGATCACTTCATATAGCTAAAAAATTAGATTATCCGAATGGTATAGGAGAAGCATATCGAATAATGGGAATTGGGAAATATTATATGGATAAAAATGAGGAAGCTATTTCTGATTACTTGCTCTCTCTTAAATATTTTAAATCTACAAAGAATAAAAAAGGCGAAGCTAAGGTTAACAATAATATAGGAAATTTATACCGGGATGTTGATAATGATAAAGGCCTGAAATACTATCAGGAAGCCTTAACACTTGCACAAGATTTAAATATGACCGAATTAATTGCTGGTACTTATTTAAATATCGGAATTATTCAAACCAGGAAGAAGAATTTCAACCAAGCATTAAAAACCTTTGAAAATAGCGATTCTCTTTTCAAAAAGTTAGATGACCCTATTGGAATAACTCATAGCCTTCAAAATCAGGGAGTAGCTTATTATAAACTCCACCAATTAGAAAAAGCCGAAAGATTTCTTTTACAAGCGAATCAAAAAGCCAAAGAAAACGATCTTAATAGTTCAATAGCAAGTATCAATTTAACATTAACTTCTGTGTTTGTTGCTGAGAAAAGATTTGAAGCAGCGGAAAAAACGTTAACTGAGGGACAGACTTACGCCAGGCTTGTAAAAAATGCAAAATTAGAACAAGACTATATTTATACTTCTTATGAACTTGAAAGTGCCCGAAAAAACTTTGAAAAGGCACTCTATTATCTGCAGCAAGTTTATAAAACGGATAGCCTGAACTTTAACAATAATGTGTCGGCCAGATTAGGCTTGCAACAGGAACAATTCCGGCAATTACAAAAAGAAAGGGAGAATGAACTTATCATCGCTAAACAACGGAATAATTTAATCCTTTTCTGGGCAAGTACACTTGTTTCATTTTTACTGCTGCTGGTTATTGGCTTACTTGTGTACAGCAACAGAAGAAAGATCAGGACCAATAAACAACTTACTGTATTAAACAGCGAAATATCTCAGCAGAAGGAAGAGCTTGACTGGATCAACCACCGCCTGGAAGAGATTATTGACGAACGTACCAAAGACCTTAAGATCAAAAACCAAAAACTCTCGGATTACTCCTGGCATTTGTCGCACCAGATACGCGGGCCCGTTGCTACTATGAAAGGACTCATGATACTGGAAAACGATCAACTCATAGAGCATGATGAATTTATTCAGCAAATGGATAAATGTTTGAAAGATGTTGATGACAAAATCACTAACATCAACGAATCGCTTCATGATGAAAATAAAATGGGATTCTCATCTTCTGTGGATTAATATGAACAGCCATAAGTCCATTAATTAGAAAAATAACTGATATCTCTCTCCCATTTTTTTAATTTTGGGTTTTTAACATAAAGGATCATTTTGGAATATTTACATGGATTAAACCCTTCGCAACGGGCAGCAGTGGAGCAAACCGAAGGGCCGGTAATGATTGTAGCGGGAGCAGGATCGGGCAAAACAAGAGTAATTACCTACCGGGTAGCACACCTTATAAAAAAAGGTATTGATCCGTTTAACATTCTCGTATTAACATTCACCAACAAGGCCGCAAAAGAAATGCGGGAAAGAATAACAAAAGTTGTTGGCCCGGAAGCAAAAAATATCTGGATGGGTACGTTCCACTCTGTTTTTGCAAAAATATTGCGGGTTGAAGCAGAAAAAATAGGCTACCCCAATAACTTTACTATTTACGATACCGATGATAGCAAAAGCCTGTTGAGAGCCATCCTCAAAGAGCAGCAGCTCGACGACAAGTTATACAATGCCAACTTTGTTTATAACCGTATTTCATCCGCAAAGAATAATTTAATATCAGCGGCAGAATATTTGCAGAATGACCATATCCAGGCGGAAGACTTTTCGAGCGGCAGGGGCAAACTCGGAGAAATATACCAGATTTATACTCAGCGCTGTTTTAAGGCCGGAGCAATGGATTTCGACGACCTTCTTTTTAAAACCAATGTTCTGCTGAAAGAACATCCGGATGTGCTTTACAAATACCAGAACAAGTTTAAATACCTGATGGTAGATGAGTACCAGGATACCAACTTTTCGCAATACCTCATCGTGAAAAAACTCGCCGCAATAACTGAAAATCTTTGTGTAGTTGGCGATGACGCTCAGAGTATTTACGCTTTCCGTGGGGCAAACATTCAAAATATCCTGAATTTCGAAAAAGATTACCCGGATCTAAAAGTTTTTAAACTGGAGCAGAATTATCGCTCTACACAAAATATAGTAAACGTTGCAAACAGCATTATTGCAAACAATAAAAATCAGCTCAAGAAAAACGTTTATTCCGAAAATGAAAATGGCGATAAAATTAAGGTAATCAGGGCTTACAGCGATAACGAGGAAGGTAAAACAGTTGCTGAAGCCATTGTGCAGGAAAGGGCATTAAAAGGCTTAAAAAACGCTGATTTCGTAATTCTCTATAGAACTAACGCCCAGTCGAGGGCTATGGAAGAAGCTTTGCGGAAACTCAATGTTCCATATAAAATATACGGCGGACTTTCTTTCTATCAGCGCAAAGAAATAAAAGACCTCATCGCTTATTTTCGTCTTACTTTTAATCCCAATGATGAAGAGGCCTTAAAACGGGTGATTAACTATCCCCGCCGTGGCATTGGTGATACTACAATTGAACGGATTATTATATCTGCTGATAAAAACCAAATTACCCTTTGGGAAGTGATCCTGGAAGCAAATAAATACCTGGATGGCAGAAGCTCGGCGGCTGTTGCTGGTTTTGCAACACTTATCCAAAGTTTCCAGGTAATGACAAAAACACATTCTGCTTACGATGCCGCTTTACATATTGCACAGCACTCCGGATTGCTGAAAGACCTTTATGACGACAAATCTGTTGAAGGATTAAACCGGTACGAGAATATACAGGAGCTGCTTAACGGAATAAAAGAATTCAGCGAACGCGAAGATATTGAAGAAAGAGGGTTGGATGTATTTATGCAGGATGTTGCGCTTCTTACGAACGACGATAATGATAAAAATCCGGATGCAGATACAGTTTCGCTAATGACAATACATTCAGCAAAGGGCCTGGAATTTAAAAATGTTTTTGTAGTAGGTCTCGAAGAAAACTTATTTCCTTCACAAATGTCTTTAAGCTCCCGGGCTGATCTGGAAGAGGAAAGAAGGCTGTTTTATGTTGCTATAACCCGTGCGGAGAAAAAACTGACACTCACGTATGCTACTTCCCGCTATCGTTGGGGAACATTAACAAGCTGTGAACCAAGCCGGTTTATTGACGAGATAGATGCCAAATACCTCGAACTCGATTTTAAACCTCAGTCAAAGTCAGCCGGAAATCCATTTTTTGATGATGAACGAAGTTCGTGGGGAGGCAATAAGTCTTCTTCAACCGATTATTTCAGCAAACCGAAACCTGCTGCTGCGCCTAAAACCACGTCCATCCTTCCGAAAGCACATGTTCCAAGCCCTGGATTTGCTCCATCAGATACGTCTAAATTACAGGTAGGTATGGAAGTGGAACACGAACGTTTCGGATTCGGAAAAGTATTAAATATGGAAGGCAGCAAACCGGATGTAAAAGCAACTATTTTCTTCAAAGAAATAGGGCAGAAACAGCTTTTGCTGAAGTTTGCTAAATTGAGGATAGTGAAATAAAAGGGAAAAGGTTAAAGCTGAAAGGAGAAAGTAAACTACTTTTTAGGTTGTACCAAGAGCATTAAAACATAATTTATTGTATTCCTGTTGCTCGAATATGATAAATTGGTACATCGGATGCTCGGGTTTTCACTATAAACATTGGAAAGGAAGCTTTTACCCAGAGGATTTACCACAAAGCAAGTGGTTTGATTATTATTGCCGGTATTTTAACACCCTTGAATTAAATGTCACTTTTTATCGCTTTCCCCAATTCTCTTTCCTGCAGTCGTGGTATAAAGAGTCCTGCAGATTTTCAGTTTGCGGTAAAAGCACCACGAATAATAACACATTATAAAAAATTTAACGACACGGTAGAGCTGATAAATGACTTTTATTCCGTAGTAAGAGCCGGCTTGCAGGATAAATTAGGGTGCGTTCTCTTCCAAATGCCACCAAGTTTTTCATATACCAAAGAACGTTTGGATAAGATCAATCAGCAGCCTTGACAATTCATTTATAAATGTGCTGGAGTTCAGACATGAAAGCTGGTGGCGTGCGGATGTTTATCAAACATTATCCACACACAATATCAGCTTTTGCGGCATGAGCCATCCTACACTTCCAAAAGACATTATTGCAAATACTCCGTTTCTGTACTATCGCCTGCACGGCGAAACACAATTATACGCCTCAAATTATGAAGATCAGCAGTTACAATTTTTTGTTGATGAGATATCAAAGAACAAGCAACTGAAAACTGCTTTTATCTTTTTCAATAATGATATTCATACGTTTGCAGTTTTCAATGCTCAAAAAATGAGACAGTTTGCATTAAAAGAGATGTAAAGAACTAAATGCAAGCAGTTTAACATTCTTAAATTAATCCATTTTCTTACTCCAAAACTCCAGTACAGGTCCGCTTCCACCAAAAACAGGATCTTTTTCTGGTACAGAAGCATTTTTTATGTTTTTTCCTGCCTCAGCAAGTTCTTCTTCTTTTCCATACTTTATATCATATTCCTTTCCATTCGGATAAGCGCCTATACATAGAAAATCCGTGGTACAAAATATTCTTTTATGTGCAACTCCGGCAGGTATTACAACTACATCGCCTCTTACCAGTTCTACACAAACACCTTCCGGCCCACCAAACTCCACGTCTGCTCTTCCACAAAATACACCCAGCACCTCGTGGGTGTTACTATGATAATGATGGTAATCAAATATTCCGTCTTTCCATGAATTCAGCCAATTGTTATCAGCAAAAAGTGCTGTAATGGCTTCAGGTTCATCTGCCGGATGTAAACGTAAGGCTCCTTTGTAAACAAGTAAGGGCAAATATGCATTATTGGGAAAATTCTTATTCCGGGGCATTATTTCATGAATAATATGCCCATGTATTACTTCTGTTGGTTTGTTCATCAGGAATTTAACAGAGTAACAATTGTTAGCTATTTTAGATTGAACAGAATTGGAATTTAATAAGGCATTCAACAACCACGTATAAGAATCAGGATTTATAGTCTTAATACATCCTGTTTCTTTTAATAAAGTAGCTGTTTAAAACCTGATAGAATCCTTTATTTATGTCAGCGTTTACCAGATCAATATTGTATTGAGCACATTTTATCTCCAATTGCTCCTGATAAGTATGAATGGCACGAAGATAATTTTCTTTAACCTGTCGGGGATGTGTTTTAAGCTCTTCGCCACTTTCCATATCAATGAAATGATAGGGATGGTTATCAAACTCAAAGTTTAACTCGTTTCTATGATCGAGAACATTGAATATTATAACCTCATGTTTGCGATATTTTAAGTGTTGCAAAGCAGAAAAAATTGCCGCCGGGCTCTCCTGCCCGCTCTGAAACATATCACTGAAAATAATAACAAGAGACCGCTTATGAATTTGTTCAGCTATTTGATGTAAAGCCTCCGATACGTTAGTCCCTTTGCTTTTAGTTCCCTTATTTAAAATTCTTTCTAATTCAGAAAACAGATATTGTAAATGAGCCGAAGTTGATTTAACAGCGGTAGAAAGTTCTACATTCTCTGAAAAGAAGTTTAATCCAAAAGCGTCCCGTTGCTTCTTTAGCAGATACATTAATGATGCAGCAGAATAAATAGAAAACTGCAATTTATTGAATTCTTTTTCAGGATAATACATGGAAGAAGATACATCCAGTACTATCTGGCAGCGAAGGTTTGTTTCTTCTTCAAAACGTTTTACAAACAATTTATCCGTTCTGCCATACAGTTTCCAGTCGATATTTTTAACAGATTCCCCGCTGTTGTAGGAACGATGTTCTGCAAACTCAACAGAAAACCCATGAAAAGGGCTTTTATGCAAGCCGGTTATAAAACCTTCAACCACCTGCCGGGCAAGTAATTCAAGATTACCAAAATCCTGAAGTTCTTTTTGCGAAAACATGAAGAAGATATTTTTAACCGATTGCTATTATACAAAAAAGGCTTCAGAAATTCTGAAGCCTACATGAAATTATAAAGATCTTATGCTAATTGCTTACTCAGCTTGTCTGATAAAACAGATTTCGGCACAGCTCCAATTTGTTTGTCAACAATTTCTCCGTTTTTGAAAAATAGCAAAGCCGGAATATTGCGGATACCAAACTTCATGGATACACCCGGATTATGATCGACATTAAGCTTACCGATAACGGCTTTACCTTCGTATTCTTTTGAAAGTTCTTCTACAAGCGGGCCAACCATACGGCACGGGCCACACCACTCTGCCCAAAAGTCAACCAAAACCGGTTTATCTGATTTTAACACTACTTCTTCGAAGTTTGCGTCTGTTATTTCTAAGGCCATATTTAATAAATTAATGTTATATTCAAAGATACATTACAATATCCTTGCCACAAACAGCTCCTGCTAAAATGACATTTTAGTAACGTTGCTACCCTATTTCTAATTAAGTTTATAAGATATATTCTTCAACTCGGCTAACTGTCCTAAAAATTCATTACTGGGAAAAATTTTTACATTTTTTGAAGGCATCTCCAGAGATAAAGAATCTTCGGTATCGTACACTGCAAACTTCAGTAAGCAGTTTCGCTGAGGGTTTTCTTCTGTATTTACTTTTATCAACTCATCAATCTTAACAATCAGCGAATCAGAAAGCTCATGCAGGGGAAATTTAATTGTCAGACATTTTGACATCTTATCCCTTAAATCAGATAAAAGATTGATTTGAGTTACTTTGAACTCCCAGTTGTCTTTCTGCTTAAACCGTTCAGTAACTGTTCCCCTTATTTGCAAGAAATAGCCGTCGGTAAAAAACGACTTCTGTTTTACATATTCATCTCCAAACAATACAATTTCAAAAGAGTCGCTGTAATCCTCCAAAATAAAAGAGCCAAAGGGTTTTCCTGTTTTGGTAGTACGATGAGCTGCCGAAGAAACAAGGCCGCCAATTACCAGTTCCCGGTTTTTAATCTTATTAAATTCCTGCTGGTCTTCTTCCTGAAGCTCCCCATTCTTCGCCTTATTTATCAGCATTAAATGTTTGACCTGATAGTTGCAAAAATTATCCATCTCGAACTTAAAGTTGTCTAAAGGATGGCCGGTTAAATAAATTCCGATCATATCTTTTTCATACTTTAACTTTTCTATAAGCCCCCATTCAGGACAATCAGGCAGTTGGGGCTCAGGAATATGAGCATCTGTTGTACCGCCAAAAAGCGAAGCCTGCGAGCTGTTCTGACTATTCTGGTAATCATTCGTGTACTTAATTAAACGTTCAATTCCATTAAGCATCCCCCCATCAGGCTTGCAGAAAAACTGGGCACGGTTAAATCCAAAACAATCAAAAGCACCACTGTAAACAAGGTTTTCGTACACTTTTTTATTTACAGTACGTGGATTAGCCCTGCGGGCAAAATCATTAATATCAGTGAAAAGCCCGTTTGCTTCCCGTTCTTCAATAATACATTCAACAGCCTTCTCTCCTACTCCCTTTATCCCTGACATTCCGAAACGGACTTCACCTTTTTTATTAACAGCAAAGCTCAGATTCGATTCATTGATATCAGGTCCTAAAACGGCTATTCCCATTCTGCGGCATTCTTCCATGAAGAAAGATATCTTTTCGATATTTCCCTGGTTATTTAATACCGCCGCCATATACTCAGAAGGATAATGAGCTTTCAGGTAAGCGGTTTGATAGGCTACAAAAGCGTAGCAGGTAGAGTGAGATTTGTTAAAAGCATAAGAAGCAAACGCTTCCCAGTCAGTCCAGATCTTTTCAAGCTTCTTCTCATCGTGACCATTCTTCTTAGCATTCTCAATAAACTGAGGCTTCAATTTGTCAAGGGTTTTCCGGTCCTTCTTTCCCATCGCCTTACGCAACACATCGGCATCACCTTTGGTAAAGTTTGCCAGCTTTTGCGAAAGAAGCATTACCTGCTCCTGATACACGGTAATACCGTATGTGTCAGAAAGGTATTCTTCCATATCCGGCAAATCATACACCACTTCCTCACGGCCATGCTTACGTGCAATAAAGTTTGGAATATACTCTATTGGCCCCGGGCGGTAAAGGGCATTCATCGCTATCAGATCCTCGAACTTATCCGGCTTTAGCTCCCGGAGGTACATCTGCATACCGTCACTTTCAAACTGAAACGTTCCGTTTGTATCTCCCCGCTGGTACAGCTCAAAGGTCTGCTGATCATCTAAGGGAATATAATCAATATCAATTTCAACTCCATGATTCTGTTTGATCAGCTGTAAGGCATTTTTAATAATTGTAAGGGTTTTAAGGCCCAAAAAGTCCATTTTGATAACCCCTGCATCCTCAATCACCCTTCCGTCAAACTGTGTAACCAGCAGGTCTGAATCTTTCGCTGTTGCTACCGGGATGATATTGGTGAGGTCATCCGGCGCAATAATGATACCCGCTGCATGAATACCGGTATTGCGAACAGAACCCTCCAACTTTTCCGCTTCACGCAATACTTTGGATCGTATATCATTTCCTTTTAAAATTTCCTGAAGTTCGGGAACCTGATCAAACGCGTCTTTTAAGGTAATTCCTAACGTTTCAGGAACCAACTTCTTTAAAGCGGCAACTTCGGGCAACGGAACATCCAACACCCGGGCTACATCCTGAATGCTGGTACGGGCAGCCATAGAACCATAGGTAATAATTTGTGCTACCTGATTTTTTCCGTATTTATCCACCACATAATCAATCACTTTCTGACGACCTTCGTCATCAAAATCGGTATCAATATCGGGCATCGACTTACGGTCAGGGTTAAGGAAACGCTCAAAAAGCAGGTTATATTTAATCGGATCAATATTAGTGATCCCGATACAATAAGCCACTACAGAACCCGCTGCCGACCCACGGCCCGGACCCACAAATACGCCCAGGTCACGGCCAGCCTTAATGAAATCCGAAACGATAAGAAAATAGCCGGCAAAACCCATGATCTTGATTGTGTTTAACTCAAAATCAAGGCGTTCCTGTATTTCAGGCGTTATATCTTTATATCGCTCCCTTGCTCCCGTCATTGTTAAATGGCGCAGGTATTCCCATTGATTCAGCACATCATCGGGATGGATTTTAAATTCCGGAGGAATAGGGAAATTTGGAAGCAGAATATCACGTTTCAGCTGTAAATGTTCTACTTTATCAACAATTTCTCCGGTATTATCCAGAGATTCAGGCAGATCGTGAAATAGCTGAGCCATTTCTGCCTGCGATTTAAAGTAGAACTGATCGTTCGGAAAACCGAAACGATATCCTTTTCCCCCTTCCTCATCTGTAGCAATAGGCGTACTTTGCATATCGCCGGTATTTACGCAAAGCAGAATGTCGTGTGCATTAGCGTCCTGCTGATCTACATAATGAGAATCATTGGAGCAAATAATTTTTACGTTGTGTTTTTTAGCAAACTTTAGAAGAACATGGTTTATAGTTTGTTGTTCGGGAATATCATGACGCTGCAGTTCGATGTAATAATCTTCGCCAAAAAGATCAAGCCACCATTTGAATTCTTCCTCAGCCTCCTCTTCACCCTTTTTCAGAATCGCCTGCGGAACAGAAGCTCCGATACAACAGGTAGTAGCAATTAAGCCTTCGTGATATTTCAGAATTAATTCTTTATCAATACGGGGCCATTTAGAGTACAAACCTTCCATATAGCCCAGCGAGCAAAGCTTCACCAGGTTCTTGTACCCCTGCGCATTTTTGGCCAGGAATAACTGATGAAAACGAACATCTTTATTTTCTTTGGTGAACTGCTTCTTGTGCCGGTCGTCCACTACATAAAACTCACAGCCTACAATGGGTTTTACACCATGTTTCCCTGCCTCGGCCACAAACTTAAACACACCGAACATATTGCCATGATCGGTAATGGCTATTGCTTTCATGCCGTCTGCAGCAGCTTTTTTGTACAGCTTCGAAATATCTGCAGCACCATCGAGCAGTGAAAATTGTGTATGTACGTGTAAGTGAGAGAAATCTGGCATCTGCTAATCCTTTGTCGATAAGATTCAAATTTACCAAATTTCCTGTTCAGATGAGGGCTGTTGAAAAGTAATTGATCCCCTCTTTTAATGAGCAGAGGATCAATTACTGTAGAAGTGATTCCGCTACCATGATGATTTACCCTGATAATAATCCAGTATCTTCTTCCTTAGAATAAAATCGTACCGGGAAGCGATCAGATTAAGATTGGCACGATCGAGATTATTTTTTGCAATCAAATAATTTACAGAATTAATGGCACCCGCGTTAAAGCGAACTTCAGCAGTGCGAAAGGATTCAGAAAAAGCATCAACCTGATCAATCAAAGTTGTATAACGATCTTTTGAAGATGTCATATTAAAATAAGCCTGTTCGGTTAATTGCTGCAACTGAATGCGTGTGCTCTTTGCTGTCAGTTCTGCATCTCTCTGATTCAACTTCGATAGCGCTACTGCATTTTTTGTTCTGAAAGAATTAAAAAGCGGAATGGCGACTCCCACACTCACCGATTTGCTCAGGTTATTACTGATCTGATCTGAGTAGGTTTTACCCGTTTCTTCAAATGCAGCGCTGGAATAGTTGGTAGATAACCCTCCGTTAACAATAACAGAAGGAAAATAAGTTGAACGGCTGACTTTTACATCGGCATCGGCGCTTCTTTTACGGAGGTCGACAGCTTTTACCACTGCCAGGCTCTGCAAAGCTGCATTATAAACCTGCTCGGGAGTTGCTTCATAAACCAGGGAAAATTGGCTGGCATCCAGGCTTTGGAAGGTAATATCTTTATTATAAGGAACATTAAGAAGCTGTGCCAATTCCAGTTTAGAGTTTTCCAGGTTATTAGACGAAGCTATTACCGCCATCTGGTCGTTGGCATACTGGCCTTTCAGATCGTAGTAGTCGGCGGGAGTAACCGCACCTTCTTTCTGCAATACTTCTAAACGTTCTACCTGTTTTAAACTGGTTTCCGCCTGTTTTCTCGATAGTTCTAATAAGTCCTGGTTTGTGAGCACCTGTAAATAATTTAGTATTACCTGCAGAGTAAGATTATCCCTGGCTTCCTGCTCTTCCATCTTTGCCGCGCTGTACGCCAACGAATTTCTGCGAATAGTATTCAAAATAGCAAAGCCGTTAAATATGGTTAAAGTGCTCCCTAATGTTGGGTTAGCATAACTTAATTGCTGATCCACATACGAATTAGTAGATGGGTCAATACTTCTTCCGGCATTAAAACCGTGAGTATAAGACGCATTGAGATCTGGCAGGATTTTTCCTCGTGCCTGCTTCAAATAAACGTGTTCGGTTTCTGTCCGGATATTGCTTTGCTGAACTTCTACATTATTTTTCAGGGCAATTTCAATAGCTGTATTTAAACTCAATGTTTGCGGAGCGGCGCTTTGAATTTCCTGGGCCTGTACGGAAACAAGTGAAAAAAATAAAAGAGTAAGGAAAAGTATTTGTTTCATACGTATGTATGCTGTTAATTTTAATTTTCAAATGACTGGCACATTAAAGACCAAAACATCAACTATCTGACAATCAACATAAAAGAATAAAGCATGTAATTTAACCTGTTCGCTTTCGAACAATAAACGTTCAAAAATGCACATCGCATTTTTATCACCTTTCAGAGATATTACAATAAATCTTAGGAATTGAGAACTGTATGCCCTTATTTCGGAAAATAATAATACACGAATGAAAAAGCTATTTCTTGTTACTGCACTTATTGCCTTTTATACTGTTTCGTATGCTCAATACCGCAATCACCCCAACACACGGAACTGGAAAAGCCTGTTTAAATCCGACCTTTCTGATGCCATTAAACCTGATGAAACTATCTGGACCTTTGATGATGGAATTTTAACAGCTACGGAAGATAAAAATATCTGGAGCGAAAAAGAGTACAACAACTTTATCCTTGACCTTGAATTTAAAACGGCTCCCGGAACTAATAGCGGCGTTGTTGTGCATGCAAGTAATATAGAAAACTGGATTCCAAACAGCATGGAAATTCAAATTGCGGATGATTTTAGTGAAGAGTGGTCGAAAGCGCCAAAAACCTGGCAATGCGCCGCCTTTTTTGGCCATTTGGCCCCTAAAAAAAGTAATGTTAAAAAGCCAGGCGAATGGAATCATTATACCGTTACCTGCAAGGATAAAAAGATCTGGATCGTCTTAAACGACGAACTGGTAAATGAGATCGATATGAGTTTATGGACTTCGGGCACAAAAAATCCCGACGGATCTGACATTCCTTCCTGGCTGAACAAACCTTACGCTGAATTGCCTTTGAAAGGGCATATCGGTTTGCAGGGTAAACATGCAGGAGCTCCGATATACTTCAGGAACATCAAGATCAAAGAGATTTAAAAAAGAAGTAAAAATTGTATCATTAGCATAAACTTCGTCCGTAGGCATCGGACGAAGTTTTTTATTTTTTACAGGATGTTTCACCAATAATTGTTGAATTTACCGCTAAATGAATCAGTAATTCATTTACAGATCCGTTAATTTTTTCACTTGATATTCATTTTCTATCCTTTCAATTCGCCCGTCTAATAGATGAATTATCCTTGAACCGTAAGAAGCGTTTTTTTCAGAGTGCGTTACCTGGATAATAGTAACACCATCCTCCTGATTCAGCTTTCTGAAAAGATCCATTATTTCTTCGCCTTGTTTTGAATTGAGGTTCCCGGTTGGTTCATCTGCAAGTATTACTTTCGGATTTGCTGCCAGTGCCCTTGCAATGCCCACGAGTTGCTGCTGGCCTCCTGAAAGCTGGGCAGGAAAAAGGTCTTTTTTTCCTACAATGTTAAACCTGTCCAGCATGTCTGAAACAATTGCTTTCCGCTCTGCTCCTTTAATATCCTTATAAATAAGCGGAGTTTCTATGTTTTCATACACCGTAAGCTCGTCTATAAGATGGTAGGCCTGAAAAACGAAGCCGATATATTGTTTATATAAGGCCGACCGCTGCTTTTCTTTCAGATTAAACACAGACTGCCCTAAAAACTCATATTGCCCCTCAGATGCTTCATCAAGCATTCCCAGAATATTTAATAAAGTAGATTTCCCTGACCCGGAGGGACCCATGATTGAAATAAATTCACCTTCCTCTACATCTAAATTAATGTCTTTTAAAATGAAAGTACGCCCGCCCCCAACATTGTACCATTTAAAAATGTGTTCTAAGTGTATCATGATATTAACTTGTAAGTTTTAAGTTGTAGGTTATACCGTTTACTTTAACAATCCCATGCCAATCACAAAACTAACTGGCAATAAGCAAATTACTAATTTTTCTGTTTTTACAGTGTTCGTTTTCGGACGTTTTGCTGAACGGATGTGGTACAGAAGGTATACTCTTTTAATCAAGTGCTTTCCACCTTAGCCTTACTACTCTGTTCTCAGGCTTTTCACCGGATTTTCTGAAGAAGCTTTATATGTATTCGACAAAACAGTTACCAAACCGATAACTAACAGAAACAAGAAACATAGAAATACACTTCCTATTCCAAATTCTATCCTTGTCGGAAAGTTTTGCAGAAAGAATTTACACAGCAAATAGCCAAAGGGCATTGCTATAGCTCCTGAAATTAAAAGGAGTTTAACGAAGCCTTTTGAAAGATGCGACATCAGTTGATTCACCGTAGCACCTATTACTTTTCGTATACTGATCTCTTTTCTTCGTGTTTCAACTGTATAAATTACCAAACCCAATAAACCGAGAGAAGCTATTGAAACTGCCATAAAAGCCAGATATCCTAATAAAGATATGGTTGCAGACTGGTTAGTAGCATCTTCAAGGTATTTGTCAAACCATGAATAAGTGAATGTTTGGTGCTGTGTCTGTTTGTCCCAGACGGATTTAAGTTGACTGACAAATTTCTCTTTATTCTTTGTATTCACGCTCAAGGTAAGATATTTAGCTTCAGAAGGATTATTTATCAGCGCCATGGGACGAATATTTATACCGGGATTCCTGTAATAAAAATCCTTTACTACTCCTGTAATTATTGCCTGCAGCGTATCGCTTATCCAAACTGATTTATTTAAAGCATCAGCGGCATTTTTAAAACCCATTGCAGAAACTGCTTTTTCATTTATCAGCAAGTATTTACCCTGATTCTCGGCTGTAGTTAGTGGTAAACTTTCTCCGGCTTTCAGCCTTAATCCCATTACAGTAACTATATTCTGATCAACGAAATAATACGCAAGGTCTAATCGCCGGTTCTGATCTTTATCGTATAAAACAGATACATCGCCGGTTGGCCGCTTTCCGAAATTATCGGATATTGCTGCGATGTTTTCTACACCGGCTATCTGCGAAAATTCATTCGTTATAATTTCAGGTTTTGTACCGTTAAGGGAAATAGTAAGCAGATCTTCTTTCTTAAATCCATAATCAGCTTCACCTAAATAAGTAAACTGACGATAAAAGGTGGAAAGAAAAATGATTATTACAAGCGATAGTGTAAACTGAAAAACAATAAGGCTTTTTTGCAGTGAGATATTTCCAAAAAGCTTTTCGGTGGAAATGCTTTTTAAAACTTTAACCGGTTTAAAAGATGATAAAATCCAGGCAGGAAAAGCTCCGGCAAAGATTCCGGTAAGAATGGTAAAAAGAATAAAAATAACCCGTATCGAATTATCCAGGCTTATATTCGGAATCATCTCGTATTCATCATTAAATGGTTTATACCGAAGTATCAATACGAATAAAACAGAAGCAACCGCAAGGGCAAACAGGGCAACAAGCACCGATTCAAGGATGTACTGTGTAAAGATTTGCGATCTTACCGCTCCAGAAACTTTTCTGATTCCTACTTCTTTTGCCCGGGTTAAGGCACGGGCGATGGTAAGATTTGTATAATTAAAACAAGCTGCTAATAAAATTATTAAAGCAACTCCCGCTTCCACATACACTTTCATCCAACTTGTTCCGTTGCCTAAGCCATTATAAACATCGCTTGAGCCGGGAGTGATGGCACTCAATGGTTCAGCAGTAAAATTAAATTGTCCGTCTTTTGATAATTTGTTAATATCTGCAGATATTCCTTTCAACACCCTCGCCAATGAATTTTTCGAAGCTCCTTTATCCAGCAGGACATATGTATAAGCCTTTTCGAAAGAATCCCAGCTTTCCAGCATAGGAGGCAATTTCCCCTGCTTTTCCAACAGTGGAATAGCAGAAGACGAAACATATACATCAAAATCCAGGTGAGATTTTCCCGGAAAATCATTCAGTATACCTGTTACCTTAAAAACACCAAGGTTTCCTGCATTTAACAACTCTCCCATTGCCGGTTTATTCCCAAAGAAACGCTCGGAGGTTGCTTTACTCAATACAATGCTATTGGGTTCAGAAAGGGCTGTTAACTCACTTCCCTGTTTAAGTGTAAATCCAAATACATCAAAAAAAGCAGGTTCTGTAAAAGCGCCACGGATATTTAATTCTTTTGTTTCAGTTGATGCTTTTTCGTTAAAAGCAGGATAAATCCTTACAATCTTTTCAACTCCGCTACTTTGCTGCAAAAGGCGCTGTTGCAAGGGCAGTGGCGTACTTGCAAGTTTCCACTGATCGCCCTGCTTGTTAGAGATTTCGGAAATAATACGAAAAGTACGATCAGGATGGGGATGAAAGCGATCGTAACTGAACGCATCTTTCATTCGCAGCATTACCAGCATACAAATTGATAAGCTTAATGCCAGACCAAAAATATTGATAAAGGAAAACAGACGATTCTTATATAAACTCCGCCAGGCGATTTTAAGGTAGTTTTTTAACATAACAATGAGTTGTAGGTTGCAGGTTATAAGTTGTAGGTATGCGTCTATATAATTATTGTTTCTGATTTACTTTCCGGTTGATTTTCTTTAATCCTTTTTAAATATAAAAATGACGCCAAAGGCAATGCAAAAGCGGACCATATTAATACAATACTATTTTCAAGCGGACTAAAACGCTCTCCCGCTTTTAAAATGAGGAACTGGTTTCCTATCGGTCCCTGAGAAAAAATTACAGTAGTTAACATATTCCAGCCAAAATGCAATCCAACCGGCAGATATAATGAATTTGTTTTTGTATAAGCAAGTGCGAATACAAATCCCATAAGTGTGGTAGCTGCAACAAGATAAATTACAGGCACCCAACCGGAAACGCTCATTGAAAACAAATGATAAACACCAAAGCAAATAGCAGATAACAAACAAGCTCTCTTTTCTCCCAGTTTTTTTATCGCAATATAAAGTAAGGCTCCTCTAAAAATTAACTCTTCATATAAAACGGAATGCAGCGTCCACCAAGCTGCTGAAAAAAAGCTTTTCCATGTAAAGCCTGAATTAAGGTGCCAGGTGCTGCCTGAAAAAACAGTTTGCAGAAAATAATTAAATGCACAAAGAAAGGAAGCTATAAGAAAGCCGGTAAACAGATTCATCATTCTTGTTTTAGTAGGTTTTATTCCTAATACACTTAAATTTTTCTTTTCAAAAAACCAAAGCGCTAACCAGGAAAGTATCAATTCTACTACTAAATCCATTTTTTAATATTTTATCACTTTGGGAAAGTTTAAAACTTTCTAAAAGCGTTACTCGGTTCTTAAGCTTTTTACCGGATTTGCAATTGCCGCTTTTATTGCCTGGAAACTGATAGTTAAAAAAGCGATCAGTAAAGCCACTATCCATGCAGTTAATACTATCCAGATAGTAAAAGGAGCTTTATAAGCAAAATTTTCAAGCCACTTATTAATAAAATACCAGGCAAGAGGAGAAGCTACCACGAAAGAAATAATGACAAGTTTTAAAAAATCTTTAGATAAAAGTGATACAATTCCTGCTGCACTTGCCCCAAGCACTTTTCTGATGCCGATCTCTTTTGTCCGTTGTTCTACACTGAAAGTAGTAAGACCAAAGAGCCCCAGACAGGAAATAAAAATGGCCACAATAGTAAAGTACTTGATAATAGCGGCCAAACGCTCTTCGGCAACATAATTTTTCTGAAAATCCTGATCCAGGAAACTATATTCAAAAGGTTCGGTAGGATTCAATTTTGCCCAGATTGCACTAACACTGTTTACCGCAGCTTTAATATTACTGCCTTGCGCATAAGCAATAATATAATTATAACTCTGTCTTCTGTCTAAAAGAAAACCGTAAGATTCTATACTGGAATGCAGATCTTTAAAATGAAAGTCATTTACCACTCCAATTATGTTGAATAATACTTTCTCTGATCCAAAGTCTGCTACAATATTTTTCCCAATAGCGTCTGAGGGAGATTTAAATCCAAATTCTTTGATTGCATGGGCATTTAAAACAATTCTGTCAAGGGTATCTGCAGGAAAATTTTCAGAAAATACTCTGCCTGCAACAGGTTTTATTCTTAAGGTTTGCAGAAATGTATTGTCAACCCTGTTCATATATACATCCTTATTCTGAGCAGCTGTATTACCTTGCTTGTATAAAAGCCAGTCCATTGTATTTGCCAAGCCCGGGTAAAACCTGGAGGCTCCAACGGATGCAATAGCTGAACTGGTTAAAAGCTCCTGTTTAAAGGAAGTGTACATATTTTTGGCATTTGACGTGCGTAAGGGAATAACGATCTGCTGATCTTTTTGAAAGCCAAGATCTTTATTCCGCAAAAACCGCATTTGGTTGCCAATGGTTACCGAAGCAACAATTAGTGCTACAGAAATTACAAACTGAAACACCACCAATACTTTACGAAAAGAAATAGCTGCCAGCGAGTTGGAAAATTTCCCCTTAAGCACTTTTATAGGTTTAAAAGCAGATAAATAAAATGCGGGATAAATACCTGCCAGCAAACCGGCCAATAAGGAGATAAGTAAAAATACGGATATGAAAGATAGGTATTGGCGGCTTGAGAATAAAAACTCTTTTGCTGAAACTTCCTCAAATACAGGAATTAAAAGTGCTGTAAACACCAGCGATATCATCAATGAAATAAGTGACAGTAAAATTGCTTCCCAGAGAAATTGTCTTATCAACGAAGATTTTTCTGCTCCTAATACTTTTCGAACTCCGATTTCTATGGCGCGTTTTGAAGAACGTGCTGTAGAAAGATTCATAAAATTTACACAAGCTATCAATAGGGTAACCAAAGCGATAGATAGGAGAATATATAAATAATTCAGGTTGCCGCCGGGAGTAACATTTCCTTCTGTTGCATGTAAATGAATGTCTCTTACCAGAGTAAGAAACTGCTTTCGATTACGACCGGAAGCTTTTAAATCCTCCCCGGCATATTTTTTAATAAAACCATCGAACTTTGCTTCCAGCTTTTTTGGGTCTGCACCGGGTTTTAATAATAAATAAGAAAAGAACATGTTGTTATTTACCATACCGGTAAGGCTGTTTACCCATTGCCCTAATTCCCCACCCTGCATAGACATTATAAAACGTGCATCAATATGAGAAGGTGTTTTAGAAGGCATGAAAACACCGGTTACTTTAAAGTCGAATTCACCATTTGTTGTACTGTTTATGTGAAGTGTTTTATTTAAAGCAGGTTCTTTACCAAATATCTTCCTGGCAATCTCCTCACTCAGCACAACAGAATTGGGATTATTTAATGCTGTTTCCGGATCTCCCTCCTTAAAAGAATAAGTAAACAAACTGAAATAGGTGGAATCAGCAAAAAATCCCTTTGTCTCATAAAATGATCTTACATCTTTTCCTGACTGATACTGCAGTAAGGTTTTATCATCCTGAAAAGCCTGAGCTATCCTTGTAACGGCTTCAATTTCCGGGAACTCCTGTTTCATTGCCGTGGCCATAGGTGCCGGCGTATGTGCGGAACGGCTCTCTTCTCCATTCATTACGCTATAAGTACCTAACTGATACAGACGATCTCCCTTCTTTTGATGAACATCATAGCTAAATTCATGATAGATATACATTGAAATCAGCATGCAGCATACCAGCCCAACTGATAAACTTAAAATATTAATGAAAGAAAAAAGCTTGTTCTTCCTCACATTGCGCCAGGCGATTTTTATATAGTTCTTTATCATAACAATGATTTGTAAGTTGCAGACTATAAGTTATAAGCATCAGCCCCTTCAATTACTCCGTTCTCAAATTCTTTACAGGATTTGCCACTGCAGCTTTTATCGCCTGGAAGCAAATGGTAAAAAAAGCAATTGATAGTGCAGTAATTGCACAGAAAGGAATTATCCACCAACTGATATTAATGCGATATACAAAGTTCTCGAGCCATTCATTCATAAAATACAAGGCAACAGGAGAAGCAATTATCAAAGCAATCAGAATCAGTTTCATAAAGTCTTTCGTGAGTAAAAGAACCACTCCCTGAACCGTTGCTCCTAGTACTTTCCTGATACTGATCTCTTTAGTCCGTTGCTGAGCACTATAAGTTGCAAGACCGAAAAGTCCCATACAACCTACAAAAATTGCTAATGCTGTAAAAATCAGCAGAAGTTTGCTCATCTTCTCTTCAGCCTGATACATCTCTTCAAAATTTTCATCCAGAAATTTGAAGTCGAGAGGATAATCCGGAGAAAACTTATTCCATGTATCATCAATAAAAGAGATTGTTTGCTGCAAATGTGCGGGGCGAATTTTAACGGCAATTTTTGCTGTTTCCTGCGGATAAATCTGCAGTACAGATGCGGCTACTTTTTCGTGCAAACTTTTATAATGAAAATCTTTTACTACCCCAATAATTCTTCCTTCTTTTATCGGCTTAATAGAATCCGGTTCCCACTTTTTCCATTTCAATGGTTTTCCTAAGGCTTTTTCTGCCGTTTCATACCCCATTTCCCTTTGAGCAGTCTCATTTATGATAAAGGCGTCCTCGACATCAGAGGTAATATCTTTGGAAAAATCTCTGCCAGCAATAAGTTTTAACCCAAGTGTTTTAATATAATCCGGGTCTGCAATAAAAAGACTTACAGGCATTTGTTTATCACCCTCTTTTCCGGGCACAATAACTTCATCACCTGCAAACTGATCTCCTGGTAAGCCGTATCCGGCGGTAACAGAAATTATATTTGGAGATCTCTTTAATTCATTTTTGAACTCCTGAATCCGACTTTCAATATCTCCCCGAACAGGAAAGAATAAAACCTGTTCTTTATTAAATCCAAGATCCTTTTCATTTAAATAATTCATCTGCCTGTACACTATAGTAGTACATATAATTAATATTGCAGACAAAGCAAACTGAATAATAACAAGCCCTTGCCTTAACCAGGAAACGTTACTTCCGGTATCTGTAAGTTTCATGCCTTTTAATACTTTTATAGGCTTAAAACCTGATAAAACTATTGCCGGATATATGCCTGCTAAAATTCCTGTAGCTACTCCTGCAGCAATTAATAATATGGCCAATTCAGGATGAGTAAGAGGATTAAAGGAAATATTTTTGCCTGTAAAGCTATTCAGCAGAGGTAAAAACAAAAGGGTAATCATAACAGATAGTACCATTGAAATGGTTGAAATAAGAATGGATTCGCCCGTAAATTGAATTACAAGCTGTTTCCGTTCTGCACCTACTACTTTTCTCACCCCAATTTCCCGAGCTCTCCTTAATGAACTTGCTGTCGCCAGGTTTACAAAGTTGAAGCATGCAATAACCAAAACAAACAGCGCTATAAAGCTCAATACTTTTACATAGGTAAGATTACCTCTTTTGGCATTGTCAAAAGTAAAATCAGCTGATTTTAAATGAACCTCTTTTAAGGGCTGCAAAAAGGGCACATAGCTGCTTCCTGACTTTGCAGCTATCTCATGGGTTTCCTTTTTTATTGCATCAGAAAATTTTCTTTCCAATAATTCTGCATTTGCACCCGGTTTTAATTTTATGTAGGTGTAAAATTGCTGCCAGGATAAACTTTCCATTCGCTCTTTTGGAAGATGCAAAGACTCAAGTGACATTAAAAAGTCGAAATTGAGATGAAAATGCTCGGGCGGATTTTCAATTACGCCTTTTACAGTAAAGTTTTCATTATCGATTTTTATTACTTTATTAAGGGCATTTTGCGAACCAAAATATTTTTTAGCCAGACTTTCGGTTACAACTATTGTATTGGGTTCACTCAGTGAGTTTTTTGCTTGTCCGCTTAAAAATTCAAGTGGGAAAATATCGAAGAAGTTTCCTTCAGTAATAAGCCATTTTTCTTCGTATCCTTTTTTATCCCCTAAATCAAAAAACATCTTACCGGACGCCATTAATATCCGGTTGGTAGTTTCAACTTCAGGAAAATGTTCTTTTATATAGGTGGCAAATCTGGGAGGTACACTTGCCATATGAGTTGTACTTATATTATCTGTTCGGGCATTATAAATGCGATAGACCAGATCACCTTCTTTTACGAATTTATCGAATTTCAACTCGTCCTGCACGAAGGCTACAATTAAAAGGCATACAGAAAGCCCCAATGTTAAGCCGGCAATAGTAATAAAAGAGAAACCTTTGTGCCTGGTAATGTTTCTAAAAGCTATTTTGAAAAAAATTTTTAACATACGCCCTCCTAATCCCGAAAAGGGATTTTATTTTTATTCGTTTTTAACCTGGTGTTATTCCGTTCTTAAACTTTTTACCGGATTTGCAATTGCCGCTTTTATTGATTGAAAACTGATAGTAAGCAACGCAATCAGTATAGCTGCAACACCTGCTACAATGAATATCCACCAGCTGATTCCTATTCTATATTGGTATCCCTGCAACCAGTTGTGCATCATCCACCAGGCAGCCGGAAAAGCAACAAGACAGGAAATTGCAACCAGCTGTAAGAAATCTTTTGACAACAGCTTTGTAATACCTAATACGCTGGCACCTAATACTTTTCTTATACCTATCTCTTTTGTTCTGCGTTCGGCAGTGTATGCGGCTAATCCAAACAAGCCTAAACATGATATAATAATTGCCAGGGCAGTAAATACTCTTGATAATTTACTGATAAGCATTTCACTTAAAAACATTTTATTAAACTGATCATCCACAAACTGATAAGTAAAAGGATAGGCAGGATTAGCTTTCTTTAAAACATCCTGTATTTGTGCTAAAGCCGTTTCAACATTTGTTTGCTGTTTAAGACGGATGTACATTGTATTTGTATTTACCGGGGCAGTGCATGTAAACACTACAGGATCGGGTTTGCCATACATGTTTCCATATACATAATCATTTACCACACCAACCACAGTGAGTATCGTTCCGCTGGTATCACCTTCATTCCAGAGTGTTTTACCCAAGGCACTTTCTTTACCCATAAGCTTTTCAAGCGATTGCGTTATGATTACATTCAGCTTTTTTGAATTGGTAGAATCGGTTTGCATAAAGTCGCGGCCTTTCAGCAACTTGAGTTGAGAGGTGTTAATAAACTCAGGTGTTACGTTGCGGCCAGAAATCAATATTTGTGCCCCGGGTGCTTTTCCCTGCCATGTTAAACTGTTCGTATTATTGCCTCCATATAAGGTATTATGATCAGAAAGGGCTATACTCTCAACTACACCTGTATTTAAAAGCTCCTGCTTTACTGAGGGATAATTTTTTGCCGCATTACCAACAACGGCTGTTTGAAGAAGATTATTTTTATTAAAACCAAGGCTTCTGTTCTTTACATGCTGTATTTGCTGATAAATAATAATGGTGCTGATAATAAGAACTATTGAAATTGTGAATTGTAATATCACCAAACCCTTCCTTATAAAGTTTGCACTTCCGGTTTTTAATTTCAATCCCTTTAAAACAAATACCGGATTAAAGGCTGATAAATATAAAGACGGGTAACTGCCCGCTACCAAACCGCAGACCAATGCAATAAGCAACAAGACAGTTATATGAAGCGGATTATTTAAACCTATTGACAGATTTTTTTCAACCAATACATTAAATGCCGGCAATGCAAGCAATATAATAGCAACAGCGCAAAGAGCTGATAATAAAGCCATAAACACAGCTTCTCCAATAAATTGAAAAATAAGACTTTGTTTTTCTGCACCCAGTACTTTTCGTACCCCTACTTCTTTTGCACGTTTTTCACTTCTTGCTGTAGCCAGGTTCATAAAGTTGATACAGGCAATCAATAAAATGATCCACGCAATAGTGGTAAATAATCGAATGTATTCAATTTGCCCGCCGCCAGTCTGAACCCCGTTATCAAACTCGTCTCTCAAATGCCAGTCGTTCATGCTCCATAGAAATGGCCGGGCAATTGACTGAGGTTCTCTTTTTTGAATAAAATTATATAATAATTTATCTACAGTTGCCGGATCAACACCCTGTTTTAATTCAACAAAGGTTGATAAACAATTATTTCCCCAGTTATGAGCCCAGGGACTTTGGTCAAACCATATCTGAAAAGGCGCTACCCACTCGAATTTCAGGGATGAGTTTTCAGGAATATCTTTTACAACTCCTGCTATTACATAATCCTGTTTATTATCGACCCGTACTTTCTTACCGATTACATCTTTCTCGTTGCCAAAAAACTTCTTTGCTGTTTTTTCGGTAATAACCATTGAATACAGCTGCGTAAATGCTGTTTTGGCATTTCCCTGTACAAACGGAAGCGTAAACATGTTAAATAAAGAAGGCTCAGCATAACTGCCACTTGCATACATCGATTTATCACCAATTGTAATTAACTTATCCTCGTTGTTTTGGCTCATACGGCAGGTGTTGGCGATACCAGGAATTTCAGCTTGAATGGCAGGTCCTAATATGCCTGGGGTAGAGCCAAAGGTTGCAACATAGGTATCATACTTTTGATTTTCGCGGACATAATAGATCTGATCCTTTTTCACATTGTACTGATCGAAGTTTATTTCATCTTCTACCCATAAAAAGATTAATCCGGCGCAGGCGATGCCAATGGCTAAGCCAAAAATATTGAGGAAGCTGTATATCTTATTCCTCATAATATTTCGCACTGTTGCTTTATAATAATTTCTGAACATGGCTTAAGAATTACAGATTATTTACAGTTTTCTTTTTAGTCTTTTGCGGTATGGGGAGTTATAGTTAGGTTGGCAAAACTGCCACCTGAATTATTGCCAGCCCAAAATGCTATTTGTCCTTTTTCAGTATTACTTATCTTTTCAACCTGCAAACTTGGTGTTTGTGAATTATTTACGAATGCTGAAATTTTTCTTCCATCCACAATAATTTTTACATGAAACCATCCATCAGGATCGGGTACAGGATGAACCTTGTTTTCATATTTTCCGGGGAATTCGGTTCTGAGTTTTTCCCAATCATTTTCGGGCATCGAGATATATTGTACAGAATGTGACGCCCTGCTACTGTCGGGACTTGAAAAATTAAAAGGTCTGAAATAAACGGCATCGTATTGATTTTCATCCATCACATGAAATGCAACTCCCACAAAACTTTGCTGCATTGCATTTTTGCCTTTTACGTCAAACTCAATTGTACCATTTGAAAACAACACATCTTTCAGAATCATCAATCCTGCATCCGGTACTTCGTTAAAACGAACAGCTTTTTTACCATCTTCATTTACTGCTTCAACCGAGCGATTAACTAGAGTCCACTTGCTTAAATCCTTTAGATCAGGATTAAGGGTCTGAGCCTTAGATTGTAAAACACTTCCGATCAGAAAAATGGCACATAAAATCCTTTTCATTAGTTTATTGATGTTTAATTACCATGTTGATTATTTTGCTCCATTGTTTATGAAGATACACTTCCAACTTTTCCTATTCCGTCCTCAAACTCTTTATTGGATTTGCTATTGCAGCTTTTATCGCCTGGAAACTGATAGTTACTAAAGCAATCAGTAAAGCGAGTAAGCCGGCCAGAGCAAACATCCACCAGGTGATATCAGTTCGATATGCAAAATTTTGCATCCACTTATTCATCGCAAAAAAAGCGACAGGGACAGCAATAATTATGGCTATGCTAATAAGTTTTACAAAATCCCGTGAAAGCATTGTGGTTATATTTTCAACTGTTGCACCCAGTACTTTTCTAATACCAATTTCTTTTGCCCGCTGCTCAGTTGTAAAGGCAGCTAGTCCAAATAAACCGAGTGAAGAGATGAGCACTGCAATAATGGCAAACACAAAAATCAGGAAAGACGTCCGCTGATCTTCCTTGTATAGCTCATTAAAGTTATCGTCTAAAAAATTGTATTCAACGGGGTGGCCGGGCAATTGCTTTTTCCAGATACTTTGTATAAAATCAATAGCTCGCTTTGATTTGCCAGGCACAGTCCGGACCATAAAGAAACGAAACCATTGCGGATCATTAAAGGCAACAAGCGGCCCTGTTTTATTATGCAGACTTTGATAAGTAAAATCTTTTACAACACCTATAATCTGGCCTGTTCTTCCTTTAAAAGTAAATCGTTGCCCGATAACTGGCTTTGGAATATTTAACTGTGCTACAGCAGATTCATTCAATACTACATTATTTCCATCTGCCTGATTCCCTTGCTCAAACCAACGCCCCTCTTTCATTTGAAGCTGCATGATTTTTTGAAAATCAGCATCAGCAGAAAGCTGTGTTATTTTGGGATTAAAGGTTGTATCATGCCCATTCCAGTCAGCACTACCGGTAGAAATACTACCAATATTTACGATAGGCTGATTAGTAGTACTTACACTTTTTATACTACTATGTGAAAGTAACTGCTGCTTGATAGATTGAATCAGGGATTCTTTCTTGTCATTACCAATATTCAGTGGTAACGGAAATGATAAAACTTGTGACCTGTTGTAACCAGGGTTTGTTTGTTGTATAAACTTCATCTGGCAGTATATTACAATAGTACAGGCAATTAGCGCAACAGAAATAGTGAATTGTACTATAGTTAAGCCTTTTCTGAAAGCACTGTCTTTTACTTTCAAAATAGTAGTGCCTCTAAACACATTTAAGGGCTTAAAAGAGGATAGCAATAGCGCCGGATAAATGCTGCATAATAACAGTGCAGTAAACAGTGTAATACCGATCACCTGCCACATATTAATGGAAGTAAGGGTTACAACAAAGCTTTTACCAGTAATGATATTGAACCATGGCAAACATACCTTAATTAGTACCAGTGTTGTAATTAATGCGATAATACTGATAAATAAAGACTCCGAAATAAACTGATAAAAAAGATGAATTCTTTTTGCACCCACCATTTTTCTTACACTTACTTCTTTTGAACGAAGGCTTGCCTTTGCAGTAGTAAGGTTTACATAATTAATGCAGGCAACTAAGAGCAGTAAAAATGCTAATAGTGAAAATATATAAACAGTGTTACGATTGCCATGTACAAATGAGGATGACTGCAAATCGTTTTCAAAATGCATATCCTTTAAAGAGATCAGGCTGATAGTAGTCCCCTGATTATCGGGCAAAATAGCGGTAACCTTTTTTGCTGTAACCGCCGGATCCGAACCTTGCTTTAGCTTTACAAAAGTGAGATAGTTAAAATTACTCCAATTCTCATCATTCTCTCTACGTTGTTTATCTGTAAGTAAGGCTACCAAGGGCAGAAATACATTGTATTGAAAACTTGAATTTACAACAGGATTCTTTACAATTGCTTTAACCTGATAATTTATGCTATCAATACGAATTTCTTCTCCTACTGCACGGCGCTTACCAAAATATTTTTCAGCTGCAGAAACAGTCAGGATGATACTATTAGGATTTTGAGCAAAAGACTCCAGATTTCCCGCTACCACATCGTAATGAAATATATTAAACCAATCATCGTCAACATAGGCTGCTTTTTTCTCATAAGTAAAATTACCTGCCACTTTAAACACCGGCCAGTTTGATGTATACAGCCGCGATACTTTTTCAATTTCAGGTATTTGCTTTTTTACCGCATCTGCAAGCAGCAAAGGAGTAGTCTCCCATACCCAGTTATTCTCTTTGAGGCTCGTTTTCAGCCTGTATATTCTATCCTGATTTTGATGATTATTATCAAAGTTCATTTCATTCAGCACCCACAGCATTATCAAAACAGCAGCAGTAAGGCCTACAGATAAACCGGTAATATTTATTAAAGAAGTACCCCTGTTCTTAATGATACTGCGCCAAGCCGTTTTGAAATAGTTTCTCAGCATATTTAAAGTTTTAGGGAATATATGTTTTAAGTTTTATTACTTTTTGCAATGCTTTGAGTTGCAGGTTAACTTTATAATATCAGCTTCTGCTTAAACTTTTTGCTTTCACCTCTCTTTATTCCGATCTCAAACTCTTTACCGGATTGGCCAGCGCTGCCTTAACAGCCTGAAAACTTACCGTTAATAATGCAATTACCAGTGTAACTATCCCGGCTAAGGCAAACATCCACCACTTTATTTCGACCTGGTAAGCAAAGTCCTGCAACCATTTTTTCATTATATACCAGGCAATGGGCGATGCAATTAGAATAGCAGCAAGAATGATTTTTATAAAATCTTTAGATATAAGAGCAGTAATATTTGCAACTGAAGCCCCTAATACTTTACGGACTCCAATTTCTTTTACTCTTCGTTTTGCCGATAAAGTAATTAATCCCAGCATACCCATACATGCAATGGCAATGGTAAGCAGCGCAACGTAGTTTGTAATTTTTAAGATACCGGCTATAAAAATATATTGTTTATCAACCATGTCGTCCATAAACTTATAGCTGAAATCCCGCCTTGCCGGAATGTTTTTAAATTCATTTTTTAATTGGGAAATAACCTCCTGTATGTGCTTTTTATTTATACGAATGGCAAGCGAGTTAAAGCTTTCTAAATTGTCAGGCCTGTTGTAAAAATGAATCAGCGGGCCAATCGGAGTTTGCATATCGTCGTAATGAAAGTCTTTCATCACACCTATTACTGTGTAAATTTGGTTTCCGCCGCTTGATTTAATTTGTTTTCCTACAGCGTTTTTCCATCCGTAAGCCTGAACTGCTGTTTCGTTTAGGATGACCTTACTTCCCTCTGTTTTTTCCAGCTGATCGTCAAAATTCCTACCCCCGACAATGGGGATCTTGAATACCTCAACATAACCTTTTCCGGCAGAGGTTTGACGCATTCCGATTTTTTTCCCTGAGAAAACATCGCCAAACTCATTATAATTCTGATCGTAAGCAGTTGGAATATTATGTTCGGCAGAAACAGCTTCTACATAAGGATTATTTTTAAGAGAATTTAAAATAACTTCAAACTTCGCAGTAGCCGATTTAATATCTTTAAAAGCAAGATCAAGGTTTACGATAGTCACATTATCTTTTTCAAACCCTAAAGGCATTACTTTCATATACCCTATTTGTTTGTTCAAAATAATTGCAGAACAAATAAGGATGATCGCTAACGTAAACTGAGCCGTTAGAAGTAGTTTCCTCACTGCACCTCTGTCGCCTGTTTTACCAATATTTCCTTTAATAGCATCGGTTGTTTTTGCAGTTACTATATGTAAAACCGGGTAAACACCAATTGCAATAATAATTAAAGCGATAAAAATGAAACTGGCGACTATTACATAATCCGACTTTAAACTCAAAACCATCATTCCTAAGTTTTCGCCCAAAAGTGAATTAACCTGAGGAAGCAGGAAGTAGATAAACAATAAAAAAGCGGTGATAAGCGACCCGAAAATTATCATCCCGTTTTCCACGCAGAACTGAAAAATAATATGCCTTTTCTCAGAGCCGATAATTTGCCGTACAGCAACTTCTTTAGTTCGGCTTAACATGGAAGCCGCATTTAAATTCAGCAGATTAAAGGTTATAATCAGCAATATAAAAACCGAAGCAGCTATAGAACCGGCAACAATAGCTTTTACGTTAGTATTTCCTTCTTTTTTAAGTTCGCCGAAAGGTGTTGCGCTTACCCTTAAACCTTTACGATCTGACACATAAAACTTTTGTGCAATTTCATTTATTTTCTTATTCAGATTTTGAACGTTTGCTCCTTTTTTTAATACCAGATAACCTTCAGCAAGTACGTTGTACCAGTTATACATTCCTTCGAAACTGGCTTTATCTTTAGCTCTTAAATAATCTGTAAGAAATAGCACCTCTACTTTAACCGAAGAATTTGAAGGAATAGCAGCTAATACTCCGCCTACCGTTACCGGGATAGAATCATCGGCAAGTATTGTTTTTCCTAATGCCGGTTTATTACCGAACAGTTGTTGCTTAACATTTTGAGAGATTACAATGGAAAACTTGTCCTTAAAGGCTGTCGCCGGATTTCCTTCGGCTAACGGAAACGAAAAAACCTTAAAAAAGTCTTCTTCTACATAACGTGTATCTTCTTGTACTTCTTTGCTTCCGTATTTTAACCATGGTACATCTCCCCACTGCAAATGCGTTCCTGCTTCAATTTCCGGACATGTTTTCTTGATCTCGTCGAGTAAGGGAAAAGTGGTCATGGCGGAACCATTTTTATCATCAGCACCAAAACTTTTTAAATAATACATCCGGCTTTTGTTCGTCTGTATATCATCGGTGGTATAATACTTGTAAAGCAATAAGCCTAAAGTCATTACACTTGCCAGGCCCAAGGTTAAGCCTGTTAAATTTATCAGTGCAAAGCCTTTGCGTTTTGTCAAGCTTCTAAATGCAGTTTTAAAATAGTTTTTAAACATGATAAGTGTAAGTTGCAGTTATAGGTTATGTTCCGAGCTCTTTCAGAAGCCTCTTTTCTTATCAATATCAAATCCGTGCCATTGGAAAATGGTTCTGAATATCAGCAAGTTATACTATCGCTAATTTTTACATGTTCGTTTTCGAACAGTTTTTGTTCACATGCGTACAGACATTATTATTGTTTACTTCCGGGTGGAATTTGTTCTATACTGTATATCAAATTTCCCCGCCGTGTGCTTACCTTTTATATAAATTTTGTAAGATGAACCTGTTGAATTGTTAAGAATAATAGAATCGGAGGCAAAATCACTGATTGTTTTATTTAAGATACGCTCAGAAGGAGACTTTTTTTCATTTCCAACTCTCCTTTTTCTACTGTTACCGTATAAGTCAGAAATATTTGAGGACCCTTTTCAGGGGCTACTACGTCAAAAGATTGCGTCCCATTCAGGTCTTTAAATTCGGCCCTGATAATTCCTGGAATATCGGTCCCATTCCAGTATTTAGAAGAGCTGCAGGAACAATACAGGAAAATCAGTACAATCAGGAGAAAAGGTCTCACCTTAATTCTTTTAAAAATGTTCTTTCTTATTTAAAATTCCTGCTGTTGAACCTACTGCACAGTAAGACTAACATTTCCACCGGAAACATTTACTTCTACCGGAGTTCCGCCGCCGTTTAACTCACCGTCTATACGGTCTTCCTCTTTTGATCCTTTGAAATTGCTGAGGCCGCTGGCAGACACTTTGTTTCCCTTTAAACTTAAATCCATTCCTTTTCCTCCCGGAATCTGAAGATCAACATGCCCGCCTCCTGAATGTATTTTAACATATTTTCCCAACTGTGCCAGTTGTACGTGGACACTTCCCGATGCAGTTGATGTTTCGAGACTGCAGGCCAGATTGCTCAGATTCATGCTTCCGCCGGAAGTTCCTGTTATCAGCTCTCCCTTAATATTGTCTGCTTTTACACTTCCGCCACTTGTTGTTGCATGAATACTTCCGTTTAAATCTTCCAGATTGAGAGAGCCTCCCGCAGTTTTCAATTTGATGGTACCTCCGCAGTTGCTGGCCCTGATGCTTCCACCACTTGTTTCCAGGTTAATGTTATCCCGAGAGTCGGATACATGAATACTTCCGCCCGAAGTTTTTCCGCTAATATCTCCTGTCACTTTCTCTACATGAAGGCTGCCACCACTGGTTTTAAAACTTTGCTGTCCTGATAAATTGCTTAAATGAATACTTCCGCCGCTGGTGTTCAAATCTGTAGAAACCGATTTAGGCACAAATACTTTAAAAGAAATACTCAATCCTCTTTTCCAGTTAATATTGTTGCCTTTCGGTTTCGCTATTGCGGAAAGTTTCTGGTTATCTACAGAAATATCCAGATTATAATCAGATAAACGTTCTTTAATTTCTTGCTGGCTAAGCCTTTTTCCGTTTCCGTTATTTGCTTGCACATAAACCTCTACCTTTGCCTTCCCTTCGTTGCCGCCGTTCACTTCAATACTTCCGCCTGATGTTTTTACCACTACATTTTTAATTGTTTCCTTATCAAATGTTTTGGTAAGAAAAGGTTCTTTCTCCTGTGCCTGAACCTGTAAAAAAACCGGCATAGAAGCCATCATCAGTAAAATTTTTAAGCCTTTCATGATTTTAATATTTGATATTTAAGGGGTTAGGTTTATAATAGACGGCATACAGGGTACAGACGTTGCATATATAATTATTATTCCGTTCTTAAACTCTTTACCGGGTTAGCTATTGCAGCCTTCATTGCCTGAAAACTAATGGTTAAAACTGCTACCAAAACAGCTAATATTCCCGCTATTGCAAAAGTCCACCAGTGTATGGGTATTTTGTAAGCAAAATCCTGCAGCCACTTATTCATTCCCCACCAGGCAATTGGCACCGCTATAACAAAAGCCATACACACTAACCATACAAAATCTTTTGTTACCAAAACCAGCACATTTTTAATAGAAGCACCCAATACTTTTCGTATTCCAATCTCTTTAGTCCGCTGCTCAATAGTGAATGCAGCTAATCCAAATAATCCCAGGCAGGCAATTACTATTGCCAGGGATGCGAACAAAAGAAATAAATTCCTTTTTTGATTATCATCCTGATACTGGCTGGCAAAATTTTCATCTAAAAAATACGTCTCAAAAGGATTATAATTATCGAATTCCCGGTAGGTTTTTTGCACATAAGCAAGACTTTTCCTGATATTTTCGGGCCTTAATTTTATGTACAGATTATCCGACTGCTCGGGCGGAGCGAGGTAAAACAATAAGGGTTCAATGTTTTTATGTAATGATTCTACATGAAAATCTTTTACCACCCCGATCACTTTTGCTTCTTTTGTACTCCCATTATCATCTGTAAAATACCATATTCTTTTTCCTAAAGGATTTTTCCAACCACGCTTTTTTACCAGGGTTTCATTTACAATAAGGCTTTGAGCAGAATCAGAAGGGATCGCAGCAGAAAAGTTACGGCCTTCTTTTAAACTTATGCCCATCATCTTAAAATAAGCCGGATCTATACCCAACTGCTGAGAAATATTAGTATAGGATGGTCTTTGCCCATCCGTTTCAAAAAAGAACCCTCCTGTTGAAATCCAACCATCTTTTCCTAATGGGTTAGTAGTAACGGTTGTTGCCAAAATTCCGGGATACGAACTAAGCTTACTTTTAAAAGCGGCAAGATTCTTAATCCGCAGGTCGTTACCCGGAATTCGTATTCCTAATACCTGATCTTTATTAAAACCAAGATCTTTATTCAAAGCATAATTTAGCTGCTGCCATACAATTACAGTAAAAGCTATCAGCGCAATTGAAATTGTAAACTGCACAACAACCAGCGATTTTCGGAAAAAGGCAGTTGAAGGGCTTTTAGCCGTTACTCCCTTTAAAATCGTAGCAGGCCGAAACCCGGAAAGATAAACTGCCGGATAAATTCCGCTTAAAATACCTACAATTAAAGCAAATCCAATTATTACACCAGCGATGAAGTGCCAGTTATAATTCCATAAGGAAATCTGTTCGCCCCCAATTTTTGTTAAAAACGGAGTAATAAGCTGCAGGATCAGTAAACTAAATAAAGCAGCCAGTATTACCAGCAAAAATGATTCGGTAAAAAACTGCAGAATAATACGGCCTCTATCAGACCCTATTACTTTTCTTACACCAACTTCTTTAGCCCGCCGGGATGATTGAGCAGTGGCCAAGTTAATATAATTGATACAGGCAAGCAGTAAAATAATTGCACCAACAATAGAAAATATATACAGGTACTGAATATTACCGGTTGCACCTACCTCATTCGTTAAATGAGAGTGTAAATGAATGGAAGTTAGTGGCTGAAACGGTGATCGGTACGAGGAAACAGTGTCATTAAGTTCCTTCCCCATCAGTTTGCTGATCTTCTGTTCAAGCTGATGTACATCGGTGCCTTTTTTAAGCAGAACATAGGTATAGACATTCAACTGCTGTAATGATTTTAAATACTCTGCTTGTGTATCCAGTGCTCCCACTGCATTAAAAACAAGGTGGGAGTTTTGAGGAACATCCTTAATAATACCTGTTACTTTTTGTGGCGGCCTGTTGATATATTCCAGCGTTTTTCCATAAGCGCCGGCAGGATTTCCGAATATCTTTACCGCTGCACTTTCTGACAGGATCATTGAATTAGGCTCGCTTAAAGCAGACTTTGGATCGCCATATAAGAAGGTATAGTCAAAAATTTTGAAAAAACTATTTTCAGTAAAAATGGGAGAAAGTTCAACAGTATTTTCTCCCGATTTTACAAACTCAGTTCCTTCAGCAAAAAAACGTACGGTATTTTCTACTTCAGGAAAATTCTGTTTAAGTAAGGGAGCTACCGGGCCAGATGTGCTTGCTGCGTTTAAACTTCCTCCTGTCCATTTCCAGTCTGTTGTAACGCGATAAATGCGATCTGCTTTGCTATGAAATTTATCAAAACTTAACTCATTCAAGGCATACGCCACTATGGCCAGGCAGCAGGTTAAACCTACTGCAAGCCCGAATAAATTAATAAAAGAAGTAAGCTTGTATTTAAGCAAATTCCTTACTGCTATTTTAAGGTAGTTTTTTAGCATGGCATATTTATTACTACTTACTTACTATCAATCTCATACCAGAAACATATTATCGTGAAAAACAGTCAGTTATATAGAATATCGGTAAAATATCTGTTCGATAACGAACATTTACTGAACGGTTTTAATACTTAACATTTATTCTCCTTATTCAGTCCTCAAACTTTTTACAGGATTCGCTATATCTGCTTTGATAGCTTTAAAACTTACTGTTAACAACGCAATAGCTAAAGCAGTAAATCCAGATAGCAAAAAGATCCAGATATTATTATTAAGGTTTATCCTGTTTGCAAAATCCTGAAGCCAGCCTGACATTGTATAGTATGCAATGGGCGAAGCAATCAGAATGGAAAGTGCAACTAACTTTATATATTCTTTGGTAAGCAGGGCTGTAATGTTTGTTATTGTTGCTCCAAGAACTTTCCGTATGCCTATTTCTTTAGTTCTTTGTTGTGTGCTGAATGAAATTAATCCTAACAGGCCAAGGCAGGCAAGGAAAATTGCTATTCCGGAAAAAATTGCTGTCGTTTTTCCAAATTGCAGATCTGCTTTATATTGCTCATTAAACATCCCGTCTAAAAAGTAATAATCAAAGTTATATCCGGGTAAAGTTGCGTTCCAGATTTGTTTAACCTCACTAATCGTTTTTTTCAAATCAGTTGTTTGAATTTTTAAAGAAATATAAGCCACACTACTCCCATACCAATGTATCATGGGTAAATATTTCTCCTTTAGTGATTGTTGATTATAATTCTTAACAACCCCCGCGATTGTAGAATTATTCATGGATATTTTTTTCCCGATAGCATCCTTTGCATCTTTAAATCCCAGTAATCTTGCAGCTTCTTCATTTATAATAACTTCATTTCTTTTATCGGATCCGCTTGAAAAATTAGTCCCGGCAACCATTTTAATATCCATTAAAGGAATAAAAGCGGAATCGATTCCATACATATAGTAATTATACCCGGCGCTTTGTTCCTGGCCATATTGTACTATTCCCCTTGAAGTATTTAACTCATGCAGACTTACTCCCGGTAAAGACTCTGAAACGCTTACTCCTTTTACATGTGAGCTGGTTTTCAGTTCATTAATAAATGTTTTAAATCTATTTAATTCAATAGAATCCCCATTTCCCATTGCCGGCGGCCGCACAACCAAAATCTGATCTATATTCATACCCATGCTCTGATTCTTCATAAAATGAACCTGCATATAAACCACAATGGTGCCCGATAGCAAAATAAATGTTACAGCGAACTGACCGACAACCAATGCCTTTCGTAGTAAACTGCCTTTAATTGATCCAGTGAACTTCCTTCCTATTACTGAGATAGGTTTTGTTGATGATAAAACTAAGGCCGGATATAAGCCTGATAGCAAAATATTAATAAAAAATATAAGCAAAAGGCTTTTCCAAAAAGCAAGGTTTTGGAGTAAATCGACCGGAATATTTTTACCAATAATATCAGGATACAAAGGTGAGGTAAAATAAATCAGTATTAAAACCAAGGCACTGGCCATACTATTTATAAGTATAAACTCAACAATAGATTGAATTACAATTGCACTTTTAGATGACCCGATTATTTTACGGATTCCAATTTCCTTAGTCCGTTCAATTGATTTGGCAGTTGTTAAATTTATATAATTTATACTGACGATTAATATAATGAGCACAGATATAACCAGTAAAAAATTTACTGTCTGAGCGTTTCCGTTTACTTCAGGTTCGAAGGTTTTGTGAGAATATAAATGAATATCTTTAATCGGTTCGGCAACAAGCACCTCTCTTTTTAATTGGATTTTAGAAAATGCTTTGAGTTTTGAATTAAACTTTTCAAGATCGACGCCTGGTGTCAGTTTCAAATAAGTATAGTTATTATTTCCGTTCCAGCTGGACAAATCCCATCCCCAGTTCTCTAAAGAAATAAACGAAATCAGAAAGTCCATTTTAAGATGAGTATTGAGTGGAAGGTCTTTAATTACTCCCACTACTTCCAGGCTCTCTTTATATGGTTTTACTTTAATACTCCTACCCACAACATCGATATTCCCAAAGTATTTTTTAGCCATACTTTCAGTAATCACCAGTTGCATGGGAGCTTTTAAGGCCGTATTGATGTTACCTTTAATGAGCTCAAGACCGAAAACACTAAAAATGCTTGGATCGGCTGCGTAAATTTTCTCTTCTAAAAAATGCTTATCGAGATAACTTACTTCCCGTATTTGTTCCATCCGCTGAATCCGGACAAACTCTTCCACTTCAGGCAGCCTGGCTTTTACTGTGGGACCAAATGGAGGATGAGTCTCACAATCCGTTACTAGGAATTGGGAACCGTTATATAAATCAAGCGTTACCCGGTAAACATTATCTGCATTCTTAATATAGCTTTCGTAGCTTCTTTCAAATTGCACATAATGCATAATCAGCAGAAAAGCTGCCATTCCAATAGCTAAACCTGAAATATTTATTACGGAAAACGCTTTATTCCTGTATAAACTTCTTACAGCGGATTTTAAATAGCTTTTTATCATTGTTTATAGCTTTGAGCCTCGAGCTATTAGCCTACAGCTTTTGTAATTCTTTTATTTGGCTTTAAGTTCTCAGTTCATAACTCACCTTAATCCTTTCAACCTTGCTCCTTTAACCTCTTTCCTACTCCGCCCTCAAACTCTTTACAGGGTTTGTCAATGCCGCTTTTATAGCCTGAAAACTAATTGTAACTAAAGCAATCAGTAGTGCAATGGCCCCGGCGATTCCAAATATCCACCAGCTGATATCAATCTTATAGGCAAAGTCCTGCAGCCACTTATCCATCACCCACCAGGCGACAGGCCAACCTATCAGGTTTGCTATAAGTACCAGCTTTAAAAAGTCTTTTGAAAGCATTCCTACCACGTTTGTAACCGTTGCACCCAGTACTTTCCGGATACCAATCTCTTTAGTACGCTGCTCAGCAGTGAACTTTACAAGTCCGAACAAACCAAGGCAGGCAATAAAAATGGTAAGGGCGGCAAAAATCCCCAATATTTGCCCCAGCCTTCCTTCCGTATCGTACATAGCCTCAAAGCTTTCGTCTAAAAATGAGTAAGAGAAAAGCGCTTCGTTTGAGTAGCGTGACCATTGTTCTTTTATAGATGCAATTAAAGGAGCGGTATTTCCCGTTTTCACCTTTATAACCATAGCGCCTGAGTTTTCGCCCAACACCATCATTAAAGGCGTTATTCGCTCATGCAACGACTGAAAATTAAAATCCTTTACAATTCCTATTATCCGATAGGATTTTTTTTGCCCCTGGTTGTTCGTCCAATCTGTGATGATGTGGCCCAAGGCGTTTTTCCCCCATCCATATACTTTTGCTGCAGTTTCATTAATAATAACGCCTCCCGAATCAGTTGCAAAGCCGGCAGAAAAATTTCTTCCTGCCTGCATTTGCATTCCCAGTGTTGGAATATATCGCTCATCTACCTGGTATTTAAGTGTTTTGATAAGCTGATCGGGATTATTATCTGTATAAACACTGTTATTGTTTGAATAAGTATTACCGGCAGGCAAAAACCCTGAAATAGTTACATTCTTTACCCGGGAATCCTGCAAAAGTTGCTGGCGGAATGCTTCTTCGTTATTACCCAGTCGCCAGCTTTCATGCAATACCAGTACCTGATCTTTATCGTACCCTAATTTCTTATTCTGAATATATTGAAGCTGCTTGTAAACAATTGCAGAGCCCACTATCAGTACAATGGAAATAAAGAACTGGAACACCACCAGTCCGCTTCGAAACCCCATACTGCTCTTACCTGCAGTAAGTTTCCCTTTCAACACCGCAATGGGCTTAAAAGACGACAGAAAAAAAGCTGGATAGCTTCCGGCCAGTATACCTACAAATAGTCCAAAAAATAAGAGGCCGGGTATTATCAAAGGATGGAAGATAAAAGAGAAATCCAACTCTTTTCCGGACAACCGGTTGAATAATGGCAAGGCCAGGTAAACTAAACATACCCCTATAAACAACGCTATCAACGTCAGTAAAACGGATTCTACCAGGAATTGCTTTACTAACTGCAGCTTTTCAGATCCCAGCACTTTTCGTACACCTACTTCTCTTGCCCTTTTTGAGGCACCGGCTGTAGAAAGGTTCATAAAATTGATGCACGCTATAAGCAATATAAATACGGCAATAGCACTAAATATATAAACATATCGTGCATCACTTCCCCGTTCTATATCAAAATTAACATCTGAATGAAGGTGAATGTCTGTTAACGGCTGTAAAAAAAGGCCTACATCATTTCCCTTTTTCCTGAATTCAGAAAGGCTCATTCCCATTGCCTGCTTAATTTGCGGGCCCATATACTTTTCTATAACCTGTGGTAATTTGGCTTCAAGTTTTTTATAATTATAATCTTTTGGTAAAACCAGATAAGTATAGTAACCGGATGTCATCCAGGAAGGACTTTTAGCATCGGTAATGCCAGACATCGAAGCAAAGAAATCGAAATGAAAGTGTGAGTTTGCAGGAAGCTTTTTAATTACTCCTGTTATTTTATATACGCTGTTCCAGGTTTGGAAATTAAGAAGTTTACCAACAGGGTCTTCATTTCCAAAGTATTTTTTGGCTATTTCATCGGTAATAACAATGTTATTTGGTTCAAGCAGGGCTGTTTCAGGATTGCCTTTAATAAACGGGATCGTAAAAACATGAAAGAAATTAGAATCGGCATGAGCAATAGCCTTTTCCCTGAATGTTTTGTCTTTATAAGTAACAAGCGGCTGATCATTGGTCTTTAAACGGGTTGCTTCCAGCACTTCCGGATAATCTGCCTTTAACGTTTGAGCCGTGGGCGGCATTACGTTTGCTTCTTTCATAGGCGCTCCGTTAATAGAACCCTTGAAAACTACCCGTACAATCTGATCAGCTTTTTTATTATACCTGTCATAACTGAGTTCATTCTGCACAAACAACATAATAACCAAACAAGTGGCTATGCCAATAGATAAGCCGGAGATATTGATGGCGGAGAAGATTTTACTTCTGTTTAAGTTGCGCCATGCTATTTTCAAATAGTTTTTGAACATTATTTTTTAGCTTTAATAGTCAACTGGCCGTAAGCCTATTCAGTTACTATTCGTGGGGAGTTAGGAACTGATACAAGATGTCTTATCAATTCAATGCCAATTAACTAATTACATAGTAATCAAACTGTTACTGAGAAATAAACTTTATTAACTGTTCGCTTCCGAACAGTTAACGATCGTTTATATTACAGCCGAGCCCATATTTCTCCGATCGTTCAATTTCCCTGCACTTTCAAATCAGGTAACTGTACTCTTTATTCCGTTCGCAAACTCTTAACCGGATTAGCCAAACCCGCTTTAATTGTCTGGAAACTTACTGTGGCAACTGCAATAAAAAGAGCGGTAATTCCGGCAAGTGCAAACACCCAAAATCCGATATCGATCCGGTATTCATATTTTTGAAGCCAGTTGTACATCAGCAGAAAAGCAATCGGTGAAGCGATCAGGCATGATATTATTACAAGTACCACAAATTCTTTAGAAAGCAATAACCATACATTAGCAACCGTAGCTCCCAATACTTTCCGTATTCCAATTTCTTTAGTTCTGCGTTCAGCCATAAATGCTGCTAAACCGAATAATCCCAAGCAGGAAATAAAGATGGTTAATGCAGCAAAAATTGCAGAAAGCTTCGCTACCTTATTTTCCATTTCAAATTTTTTAGCGAACTCCTCATCGGCAAACTTATATTCAAAAGGCAAGGACGGGTTATGCTTCTCGAAAATAGGTTTTATAACGGCAAGTGCTTTTTTAAGATCGGCGTTGGGTTTTAATCTTAATAAAACGGTAGAAAAATGATCTTCTCTTAAAAAGATAACTGCCGGATTTACGGTTTTGAATGCATCGGCGATAACCACATTTTCGGTAACACCGATAACGTTAAGTATCTTATTTTGAAACCTGATCGTTTTGTGTGTAGGATTCTTAAAACCCATTAATTTAACGGCAGATTCGTTTAAAACAACTGCAGCCGAATCAGTTTTAAATTCTCTTGAAAAAGACCGCCCTTCTTTAAACTTCATTCCGGTAGCTTTCTCATAATCGTAGTCGACCATCAGCACATCTAAACTAACGCTCAAATCAGGATCTTTTCCTTCCCAACTAAATTCGCCCCAATCATTATTAATGTTCGTCATTGAGCTGGAGGATTTTGCAACAGCTTCGAAGTATCCGGTATTTAATAATTCTTGTTTCAGAACCTTATAATTTTTTGCGAGGTCGTTAGTACCGTTAACGGATATGAGATTGTCCGGATTGTACCCTATTGATCGTGAACGGGCATGTTCTATTTGCTGAAAAACAAGTACCGTACTCACTATCAGCGTAATTGATATGGTAAACTGCAACACTACCAGTATCTTCCGAAAAGATATAGCACCTGTCCCCTGGTTTACGGCTCCTTTTAAAACTTTAACCGGAACAAAGGAAGAAAGATAGAAAGCAGGATAACTTCCCGCAATTAAACCGGTGATAATGCAAATTCCGAGAACGGAAACCAGCACTGAAAAGTCAGTTAGATTAAGCTGAATATTTTCAAAATCGAGGTCTTTAAGCAGAGGCAAAACAAGTATTACAATTACCAGCGCCAGTAAGAAAGCGATAAAGGCTGTAAACAGAGATTCGCTTAGGAATTGAACTATTAATTGTTTTCTTTTTGATCCTATAGCCTTTCGAATACCTACTTCCCGGGCACGTTTCTCTGACCGGGCGGTGGCGAGATTCATAAAGTTAATGCATGCAATCAACAATACAAAAATACCGATGGTTCCAAATAAGCGGACATACTCAATCTTTCCTCCAACGTTAACCCAGTCTTTATATTCGTCATACAAATTCCACTTTTCCATAGGATGGAGGAACAAAATATCGCGGTTACCCTCGCTTTTCTCAGGTAAAAGCGACTTTAACTTTGCAGACAAACTCTCCATGTCTGCACCTTCTTTTAGTTCTACCGCTGTCATTGAAGAGCCGCCATCCCACTTAGTAAGAGACCTTTTCACCCAATCTTCAGTTTGCACCTTAAGCGCAAAGGGCACTAAAAAATCAAATGAAATCGAGGAGTTTTTTGGCAAATCCCTAACTACGGCCGATACCATCACATTAAATTGATTATCGAATTTTATAATCTTACCTATCGGGTTAGTTGACCCAAACAGGGTTTTGGCAAGGGTTTCTGTAAGTACTACCGAATTAGGATCGGTTAGTGCTTTTTCCATATTCCCGCTACTTAACGGGAATGTGAACATTTTGAGGAAATCCGGATCAACGTAAATACCCTTTTTGTTCAGTTTTTTATCCCCGGATATTAAACTGTGCTCATCTAACCAGGAAATTCGCGTAACATGTTTTACTTCCGGGTAACCGGATTGTAACTCGTTATAAAGAGGCAGTGGCGTGGTTATCCTGGTTATTTTATCTTCATTAGACATACCATGCCTTTCCAAAAGCGCAATCCGACTTTTATTGATCTGGAAATCATCGATCGAAAACTGGTATTGAATCCATAATCCAATAATAATAGTAAAAGCCATGCCTACTGCCAGGCCCACAATATTGATGAACGAAAACACTCTGTTTCTCAACAAATTCCGCCACGCAATTTTGAAGTTGTTTTTGAACATAGGAAAAGGTTTTAAGTTATGGGTTGTAAGTTGTAGGTTTTAAGATTTACGCAAATCTCCATTTTTCAGGTGACCCTACTCCGTTCGTAAACTCTTAACCGGATTTGTCAGCGCTGCTTTTATAGCCTGAAAACTAATTGTTGTAAATGCTATGATTACTGCAAGAAATCCGGCCAAAAGAAATATCCACCAGCTTAAATCATTTTTATAGGCAAAACCCTGCAACCATTTATTCATTACAAACCAGGCAATTGGCGAAGCAATTATGAAAGCAATGCCTACTAACTTTAAAAATTCTATAGATAAAAGATTAACAATATTAGATACACTTGCACCCAAGACCTTTCTTACCCCGATCTCTTTAGTTCGTTGTAAGGTGCTGTAGGAAGCAAGTCCCAATAAGCCTAAACAGGAAATAAAGATGGCAAGGATGGCAAAATTGAGAAACAGGTTTCCAAAATTTTCTTCTGATTTATATTGCTTGTTAAACGAATCATTCAGGAAAACATATTCAAAGGGCCTGTCTGGAATAAGTTCTTTCCATTTTGCTTCTATTGCTTTTACAGTTGCAGGCAAATTTCCTCCTGAAAGATTTACAGAAATTAAATTACATCCGCCCGGTTCAATCCGTAAGGTTAAAGGCTTGATAGGTTCTTGTAAAGACCGGAAGTGAAAGTCTTTAACTACTCCTATAATTTTTCCCTGCCTGCCCCACTGGTCAAACTTTTTCCCAATAGCTTGTTGAGGCGAGCTGTATCCTAACAGTTTTACGGTGCTTTCGTTCACTACCATCGCCTGGGTAGTATCGGTACCAAATTCTTTTGAAAAAGAACGTCCTGCAAGAAACTTCATTTTATATTGAGGGATATAATCAAAATCCACAAAATACAAATCAAGGTTAGCTGTTTGCATATCACCCGATTTATTTTCAACTTTTGAATATGCTCCGGGATTTCCTCCGCCTGGTACGCTTGAAGAAAGTGCTGTAGACACAACACCCGGAATGGATGATATGGACTCTTTTAACGCTGTTTTATTCTTATCATTATGTGTATCCAGAATCAGCATCTGGTCTTTTTTAAAGCCTAAATCCTGATTCCTCATGTAATTCAGCTGATTGTAAACGACAATAGTTCCTACTATCAATGCAATGGACATGGTAAACTGAACAATTACCAAAGCTTTTCTGAGTAGTAAGCCGCCGGAACTTGTAGCAAAGCGTCCTTTTAAAACCGCAATTGGCTTAAAGGAAGATAATACAAGTGAGGGATAAATTCCCGCTACAATACCTATTGCAATAGAAATAAAGAAAAGAGTAAGGATATAAAGGGGGTGTGTGAAAATACCATCGCTTACTTGTTTTCCTGCCAGCTGGTTAAATAACGGAAGCAGCAAGGCACATAAAATCACGCTGATAAAGAACGATGCAATTGATATAATTACAGATTCGCTGATAAATTGCCCGGCAAGCTGAAATTTAACCGCACCAACTACTTTACGGATTCCCACTTCCTTTGCCCGTTCACTGCTGCGTGCAGTAGTAAGGTTAATAAAGTTGATACAGGCAATAATGAGTATAAACAATGCTACAAGAGAGAAAATATATACATTATTGATATTACCTCTTGCATAGCCATCCCGCTTTGATTTTAAATAAACATCCCTTAAAGGCTCTAAGGTCAATGTAAAATACATTTGCGATTCTTTCATTTCCTTGCCGTCACGTTTTTCTAAAAAGGCAGGGAATTGTTTTTCTAATGATTTAGCGTTGGTTCCCGGTTTAAGTAAAATATAAGAAGTAAGCCAAAAATTACCCCACTGCTCATCTGCACCTTTATTAAAATTCTGCGTATAGGTTGATAAAGAAATCAGCAGATCCGGCCTAAAATGGGTATTTTCAGGAATATCTTTCATTACCCCGGTAATGGTGGCATTCAGCCCGTCGCCTGTTATTAACAGGTTTTTACCCACCGGATTTTCGGAACCAAAGTATTTTTTTGCGGCCGTTTCTGATAGTACAATACTAAAAGGTTCTTTCAAAACGGTTTGTTTATTTCCCTTAATAAGTGGAAAATCAAAAACATTAAAAAAAGTGGAATCGGCTGCAAATGCATTTTCTTCCTGGAACTTAACGTCCCCTTTTCTGAGTAATAAACTTTGCTGACTTATTCTTACTACAGATTCTACCTGGCTGAAATCCTGTTTAATGCTAATAGCCATTGGGGCAGAATTTGCACTTATATTCAGTGTTTCCGACGGGGTTTTTATATCACAATTAAGCCGGTAAATACGATCGGCTTTGCTATGCATCGAGTCATAACTTAATTCGAAATTTACATAGAGATAAATCAGAAAGCAGGCAGACATACCAACTGCCAAACCAAGAATATTTAGAAAAGAATAGGCTTTATTCTTCCATAAATTTCTTATTGCTATTTTGAAGTAGTTTCTTATCATGGTTGAGTTGTGAGTTGTAAGTTGTAGGTTATAAGTTATGGGTTGTAAGTTTTAGTGTTTGCATTTGACGTTATTTTTATACTACCGGCTTCCAGTAGCTGAAAGCTTATAGCTAATTCCTCTATTCCGTTCTTAAACTTTTTACAGGGTTTGCTACCGCTGCCTTCATTGCCTGGAAACTAATTGTTGCAAGTGCAATAACTATTGCAACAAGTCCGCCCGCAGCAAATAACCACCAGCTGATGTTGATGCGATAAGCGTAATCTTGCAACCATTGGTGCATGTAATACCATGCAACGGGGGTAGCAATCGAAAAAGCAATTGCAATGAGTATGATAAATTCTTTTGAAAACAAATAAATGATCTTGCCAGCAGTAGCACCTAGTACTTTACGAATAGCTACTTCTTTTATTCGTTGCACGGCCATGAAGGAGGCTAAACCATACAACCCAAGACAGCTGAGGAATATCGCGATGGCTGCAAAAATTGAATATAATCGTGATAACTGGCTTTCCTGCTTATAAAAACTTTCGATTTTATCATCCAAAAACCTGTATTCATAAACATAATCTGGAAATGCCTGCTCCCATATATTTTTAACAGATTCCATGGCAGAAGCAATGTTTGTCGTTGCCAGTTTTATGGAAGCCTGCCGATACATGGTAATATTTGTGGCAATAATTAACGGTGCAACACTTTGGCGTAAAGACCTGTCATTAAAATCTTTCACTACACCTACAACCGGACATTTTATTACATCGCCCCATATACTTACTTCTTTGTTCAATATATCTTCAGGTCTTGTAAGCCCCAGACTTTTTACAAACGATTCATTCACTAAAAATTCTCTTGTCATGTCAGACGCCTGCAAATTTCTTCCGGTTACTAATTGCAGTTTATAAGTCGGCAAATATTCGTTATCAGCGAATTTGACAATAGCCGGGAAATCTTCGTCTTTTATTGAATGATCAAATTTGAGTGTGGTAAACCTGTTATTATCATCTTCAACGGGCGTGTTTGAACTAAAACTTACCGTCTGTACGCCGTTCACCTGCACTAACTTTTGCCTTAAATAATCTGTCAGTTTGCTGCCGGTACTATCAGGGCGAAAAGGAACATTTACAATGGCATCTTTATCGAAGCCCAAGGGCCGATTCATAAAATAATCCATTTGCTTTACAATGATGAGTGTTCCGATGATCAGAACCTGCGCAATGATAAATTGAAACACTACCAATCCTCTTCTTAATGAAACGCCCTTTGTAGTATTCGCTGTGAGCTTACTTTTTAAAGCATTAACAGGATTGAAACGTGATAAAACAATAGAAGGATAAAAGCCTGCGAGTGCGGTTACAATTATTGTTACAGCTAAAAGAAATAAAATAATTACAGGATTGTTTAGTATGTTGAATGAAAGCGAAAGCTCTAAAAGTTGATTTACATAAGGCAATGCAAGAATTGTAATAACCGATGCCAACATTACAGCACTTGTAACTATTAAAAATGTTTCTACAAGGAATTGGATTTGCAATTGAGATCTGTTACTTCCCAGAACTTTTCTTACTCCAACTTCCTTTGCACGATTCACGGCTTGTGCTGTAGAAAGGTTAATGAAGTTTACGCAGGCAATTAATAGAATGAAAGCGGCAATCAGCCACAATACATTCAGCAGTTGATGACTGATTGTCTTATTGCTGTAATTTCCTGTTTCTGCGTCATAATGCACAGCATTTAATGGTTGTACAATATGACTGTTCTTATTACCGGGAGGTAATACCTTTCTTGAAAATGCTTGCAGCTGCTGATTGAAATTATCAACAGAAATATTAGGCGGCAACAAAACATAACAACCGAAATCAGCTGATGTGCCATTCCAGTCGGGGTGTTGAAACCCGTACATTTTATCTCCGGTAAAATCTGTTCCATAAGCAATCACCAATTTTAGCTGAAAATCGGTATTTGCCGGTATAGTTGCTAGAATACCTGACACTTTCAGCGTAACGGGCGGAGACTGAAACAATCCTGCACCAATGCTGTATGTTCCTGTTAGTTTAATGGTTTTACCAATCGCTTCCCGGTAACTATCAGGACCATCGCCGAAATAGGTCTCTGCAATTTCTTTTGTAAGCAATACATTGTTCGGATCTTTTAATGATTCGTAAGAACCGGCAAGCAAAGGGAAATTAAATATTTTAAAGAAGGAAGGCGATGTATAAAATACGCCACTCTGCTCTTTAAAATTTTTTACAGGAGTTCCGTTATTATCCAATACCTGTAACTCATCGTTGTGGCTTGCATAAACAGGAGCTACTTGTTCTATTTGGGGAAAAGCCGTTTTCAATGCTTCGGGCATTGGAAAAGGAACGTTTTTCGCATAGGAAATAGTGGCGGCATCTGCATGATGAGATTCAGTCAATACACGATAGACACGATCTTTCTTGGAGTGAAACTCATCGAAGCTTGTTTGAAATTGTATAATGATAAAGATTACTATACAAACGGCTATACCAACAGCCAAACCGGCGATATTGATAATAGTGTAACTCCTGTTACGGTTTAAACTTCTGAATGCGATTTTAAAATAATTCTTTAGCATACTGAAAGTTGTAAGTTATACCTGTTAAGCACTTTTGGTTTTAGCTGCCACTATAAGCTTTTTGCTTTGTATCTGTATTCTTTAATTTTCTATTTCTGCGCTTTTAGCTAACAGCTAATCGCTTGGAGCTAATGCCTTATGCTCTCTATTCCGTTCTTAAACTTTTAATTGGATTAACTATTGCTGATTTTAAAGCATTTAAACAAACCGTTATAATGGTAAGCAGCAGTACCGAAAACCCAACAAGAACAAAAATTCCGATGCTGATATTAATACGATAAGCATAGTTTTTCAGCCACTCATTCATGCCCCACCAGGCGGCAGGTACAGCAACAAAAAATGCAAAAGCAACCAGCAACAGGAACTCTTTTGACATGAGAAGCAGTAATTGCCTGATTGATGCACCAAGCACTTTTCTCACACCTATTTCCTTTGCCCTTCTTTCTATAGAAAAAGAAACAAGGCCAAACAAACCCAGGCAACAAATAAAAATGGCTACACCTGCAAATAGCAGAGAAAGTTTGCCGATGAGATCTTCCGTATTAAATTTGAGGTTAAAATCATCGTCGACAAATTTGTATTCAAACGGATACTCCGGGCTGTATTTTTTATAGACGTTTTCAATTGTTACCAGCGATTTTCGTACATCTGCTTTATCTGAAAGCCGAATATTCATGCTCCCTGACCATTTATCTTCATAACAGATCATTAAAGGAGATGCCGCTTCATAGGGTGAAACCATTACCATATTATCAATCACACCCACTATAGTTCGTTTTTTCCCTGCCCAGGTAATTTCTGATCCTACGGGAGATTTAAGTCCCATCAGCTTTACTGCTTCTTTGTTAAAAATTACCGAGTTACTGTCGCCGTCAGAAAAATCACGGCCATTGAGCATTTTTGCGTTTATGGTTTTTGAAAACCCTCCGTCTGCAAAAAGAAAACCTATTACCAGATTACTGTTTTCGCCTGCGCCGGGCCATCTGATTCCGGAGGTAAAACCTAAAATGGTAGTGAGGGGACTGGATGATCGTGCGACAGAACTGATCATTCCGGATTGCAAAAGGTCATTTTTAATTGCTTTAAAACTTTTATCTGTTGCGGATGAAGAAGGAACCATGATTAAATTATCCGGGTTATACCCCAGGTCTCTGTTCTTCACATACTGTATCTGCCTGTAAATTACCAGTGTTGCCGAAATAAGTATAATAGAAACAATAAATTGTGATACAACCAATATCTTTCTGGGCAGCAGTGCCTGATGACCCGGAAGAAAAGTTCCTTTTAACACTTTTACAGGACTGAATCCGGAAAGATAAAAAGCCGGGTAACTACCGGCAATAAAACCTGTCACCCCTATTATACCTGCAATTACAACCCAGAACAAAGGATCTTTAACAGGAATCTGCAGATCTAAATCAAGCATACGGCTAAAAACAGGAACCGAAATGTAAACGATGATTGCTGCAAGGAAAAAGGCTATCAGAGACAGCAGTACAGACTCGGTAAGAAACTGCCACAGTAACTGATTTCTTTCCGATCCCAGAGTTTTACGAACTCCAACTTCTTTCGCTCTTTTCTCTGAACTGGCAGTCGACAGGTTCATGAAATTTACACAGGCAATAATGAGAATAACAATAGCGATCCACGTAAAAAGGTGTACATATTGAATCCTCCCTCCTGTATTTTTCCCGTCTTTAAATTCTTCATATAGCCTCCACTTGCTCATGGGATGCAACACGATACTTCCCTTGGTAGTAGGATTTACTTTTTCTGTACGTTCCTTAATTAATTGGAGTATCTTTTGCTCTAATGCGGAAGTATTTGCGCTGACTGTTGTTTTTAAAAATACCCTGTAACTACAGTTCACCCATTCGTTTTCAGCTTCCTTAATTTCTGGAGAATCAGGATTAAATGGCATGATACCATCAAATTGCAGGGTTGAATTTCTCGGAACATCTTTAATTACGGCTTTTACATAGGCTGTGCGGCCATTATTTACCCGCACCGCCTGCCCTATTACATCATCGGTATTAAATAATGCTATGGCCGTACTTTCGGTTAAAATTACAGCTGTTGGGTCTTTAACTGCTGCAGCATTTCCATGAATAAATTTGAAAGTGAAGGTATTGAAGAAATCAGGAGATGTGAAAACTGTCCTCTTTTTTAACTTTTTATCTCCTGCAGCGAATAAGGTATTTTCGCCAAAGGATACGGTAGTAGCAGCTTCTACTTCCGGTAAAGCTATTTTTAAGGCTTTAGCTAAAGGGTACATCATATCAGGCCCCGTAGTAATCTCTCCATTGAAATTACGATTGGACAATATATGATAGATACGATCGTAGTTCTGATTAAACTTGTCCCATACCCGCTCATTATACACCCATAATAATAACAGCATGGTACAAACCATTCCGATAGTAAGCCCCGCTATGTTTATAAAAGAAAATGCCTTATGCTTAAACAGGTTCCGCCAGGCTATTTTTAAATAATTCTTTAGCATACAAAAGTTGTAAGTTGTAGGTTTTAAGTATTAGCATTGAGCTGAGAGCTGATCATTCATTGCTCATTTGCTCTTTATTCCGTTCTTAAACTTTCCGGGTAAGATCCTTTATACTGACGGCAGAAATGGCACCCGCCGTCAGCGTAAGGACATCAAAATTTAACTAAACCATTATATTTTCAAGTACTACCTGCCCGTCAAGCATCCGTATGATACGATGGCTGTAGCGGGCATCGTGTTCAGAATGTGTTACCATTACAATCGTAGTTCCCTGTTGATTGAGATCTGTAAGCAGCTCCATCACCTCATTACCGTTTGATGAATCGAGGTTACCGGTGGGCTCATCCGCCAGTATCAGTTTCGGGTCGTTCACCACTGCTCTTGCAACTGCCACACGTTGTTGCTGTCCCCCGGATAGCTGCTGAGGATAATGATTACGACGGTGCATAATCTGTACCTTATCAAGCACTGCTTCTACCTTCTTCTTCCGCTCGGCAGCAGGGGTTTTTGTATAAATAAGCGGCAGTTCAACATTTTCGTACACAGTAAGCTCATCTATCAGGTTAAAACTTTGAAATACGAAACCAATGTTGTTTTTTCTCAATTCAGATCTTTTACGTTCGTTAAAGTTTGCCACTTCTATCCCGTTAAAAAGATAGCTCCCCGAATCGAGGTCGTCAAGCAAACCCAAAATGTTAAGTAAGGTTGATTTTCCGCATCCGGAAGGCCCCATTACGGCCACAAATTCGCCTTTCTTAACATCAATTGAGATTTTGTTCAGAGCCACAGTTTCTACTTCTTCTGTGCGATAAAATTTTTCGAGGTTGGTAATTTTGATCATACTTTACAGGTTGGAGCTAAAAGCTTTTAGGTTTTAGCAATTATTTTTATATTTAATTTTAACACTCTCTATATACGTTTCTATAACGGGCTCCATTTCTGGCATAGCTATACGCTACTCCTTCTTCAACACCAATTCCTGCATATCCCCATAATTTTCGTAACTTGAAGTCACTACCTTATCTCCGGGTTTTAGTCCCTGCATCACTTCATAATAATCGGGATTTTGTCTTCCAAGTTGCACGTCAACTCTGTACGCTGTTTTACCATTTTCACTGAGTTTAAATATCCAGTTGCCTCCGGTTTGCTGATAAAATCCTCCCCTTGGTAAAAGCAGTGCCTGTGTTTCATCACTCAGAGCCAATCTTATTTGGAGCGTTTGTCCGCGGCGTATTCCCTTAGGAACCTCGCCCACAAATTCCATATCTACCTGGAAACGTCCGTTTGTAACCTGTGTAAATACCTTCTTTATTTTTAGTTTGTAGGTTTTATCGTTGAAACTGAAATCTCCCATCAGCCCGGTAAAGATTCTTGAAATGTAATGTTCATCAATATCCGCCCGCACCTTGAAGCCGCTCATTACATCCAGCTGGCCTAAGCGTTCGCCTTTATTTTTCGACTGTCCTATTTCTGCATCCATTGAGGTCAATTGCCCATCCACAGGAGCTCGAACAACCAGATCACCCACTTTTTTCCGCATCAGCGATAAAGCGTTTTTCATCCGTTCATACGATTCGTTCATCTGCTCAAGCTGTTGCTTCGTTGATACCGAGTCTTGCTTAAGCACTGCAGATGTCAGCTTTTTACGACGAAGCTGATAGTTATATAAGTTCTCTGATGATTTGAATTCCTGCAAGCCTATGGCCTTTTGATCGTAAAGCTTTTTATTCAGTTTATAAACCCGTTCTGCTTCTTTTAATGCATTATCAACATCCGCCATTTGGTTCAGCTTTCCGATTGTATTTTGTTGCGCATTGTTCTTGGTATTCTGCATTTGTGTCAATACATCAAACACCGCTGTTTCCTGGTTAGCCAGGTTTAGTTCAAGGTCGGTATTTGAAAGGCGCATTATAGGGTCGCCTTTTTTCATCATAGCACCATCTTCCACATATTTTTCTTCCACCCTACCACCTTCGGCAGCATCCAGATAAATAGTTGTTATAGGAAGCACAATACCATTTACCGGAATAAATTCCTGAAACGTCCCTTTCTTGATTTCACTGATTGTGATACGTTCTGTATTTACATTAACCCTGCTCTTCCCGGATGTAAAATAGTAGCTCGAAGCAAGAAGCAAAATAACTGCTGCTCCTCCGGCAATCGTAGTAATCCGTTTAGTCGTCCACGTTTTTTTGGGTATAACTCTGTCCACTGTTTTCTATTTTAAAAAATGTTACAATAACTTGTTATACAACCTTGTGCCAAATGAACAAAAATCTAACTATCAACTATTTAGCTAATATCAAGCGATCGAAAGTGTTCGTTATCGGACAATTTGTGAACGCTTGCGATACAGGATACTTCCTTCTTAAAAAACGTTTTTATTTGTCTCCCAGTCAATTATATTAACTGGCATAATTGTTTTATCTTCATGCTGATATTATTATTTAACATGCAACTGAAAAAGGCTTCCATATTGGTAATCGATGACGACCCGGATGTATTGATTGCGGTAAGGCTATTGCTTAAAACTGAAGTAAAATCTGTTATAACCGACAAGAATCCCGAAAATCTACCGGCTTTACTTCGCAGGGAGCAATTTGACCTGATACTTTTAGATATGAACTTTAAAAGTGCAATAAATACAGGGAACGAAGGATTATACTGGTTAAAGAAGATAAAAGAAGCAAAATCTGAAGCTTCTGTAATAATGATAACAGCTTACGGTGATATAGATTTGGCTGTAAGATGTTTAAAAGAAGGAGCTTCAGACTTTGTTGTTAAGCCCTGGCACAATGAAAAGCTGCTGGCTGTGCTTCAGGATACCTTGGATAAAAAAGATAAAAGTACTGCACCGCGAAGCCCAAAAGCAGAATCAACCTGTTTGTCTGAACTCATCGGCGATTCGGAAGCAATGCGGGATATTTTCTGCAAAATAGAAAAGATTGCCCCAACGGATGCCAACATACTTATCCTCGGTGAAAACGGAACAGGGAAAGACCTTATCGCTACTGCTATACATCAGCATTCATTAAGAAGCAAAAAGCCTTTTGTAAAAGTTGATGTGGGAGCCTTAACGGAAAGTCTTTTTGAAAGCGAGTTGTTCGGGCATAAAAAAGGTGCTTTTACTGATGCGAGAGAAGATCGTACCGGCCGTTTTGAAGCAGCCAGTTCCGGAACACTTTTTTTAGACGAAATAGGTAATATTTCACTGCAGCAGCAAGCCAAGCTATTAAGCGTACTTCAAAACCGGCAGGTTATTAAGCTCGGATCAAACGAACCTGTGCCTATAGATATACGCTTAATATGTGCTACAAATGTTCCGCTAAAAGAATTTGCTAATGAAAGCAGGTTCCGGAAAGACTTAATTTACCGGATTAATACGGTAGAGATTATGGTGCCCCCGTTAAGGAAAAGAGGTTCTGACATTTTGCTGCTGGCTAAACATTTTGCAAAAATATATACCTCCAAGTACCTGAAGCCGGAAATTGAATTTGATGCCAGGGCATTAGAAAAACTGATGAGCTATCATTTTCCGGGCAACGTACGGGAATTACAATATACAATAGAGCGGGCTGTAATAATGGCTGAAGATTCTGTCCTCCATGCCAAAGATCTTATCTTTTCGCCCATAGAAACAGAAGCATTACCGCCGGAACCAGCTGAGTTTAAGCTAAGTTCGCTGGAAAAAAGTACCATCCTTAAAGTAATAGAAAAGTATAGCGGCAATATAACCAAAGCAGCAAAAGAGCTTGGAATTACACGTACTGCCTTATACCGCCGATTGGATAAATATGATATTTAAACGATTTGAATTTCAAATTCTTCTGCGGGTGCTCCTGCTTTCTGTTACTTTATTCGGAGCGTGTTTTTTTCTTTTGAAGAATCAATACATGTACCTGATTTTTATGGTTCCTGTTCTTATTTTAGAGATTAGAGCTATATTTAAAAATCAGCTGCTAATTTATGAAGAAGTAAAAGAATTTGCAGAAGCCGTACACTACCGCGATTTTTCCAGAAGGTATAACGAGAAGCAAGGTTCGGAAGGAATCCGTTTATTAAAACACAACTTCAACGAAATTTCTACCACCTTTAAAGCTCTTTCCAAAGAGAAAGAAAACCAGCAGCAATACCTGCAAAAGATACTTGAACTAATTAACACCGGAATTTTATCCTATGAACTGGGCTCTGGCAAAGTGATATGGCTTAACGAGGCCGCAAAGAATATTTTACAGGCACCTTATTTACCAACCATCGAGAGATTAAATCAACTCCACCCGCTCTTGTTTAAAGAAATTGAACATATAGCTGTTGGAGAATCCAAAATAGGTTCTGTACAGGCGAATAATAATTCAACAAAGCTTTTGATTTCTGCCGCCGAATTTAAAACAGATAATAAGAATTACAAGCTGCTTGCTTTTCAAAACATTAATGAAGCGTTGGATGAAACCGAAGCGAAAGCCTGGCAAAAACTTCTTAGTGTGCTTACTCATGAGATAATGAATTCCATTGCTCCCATTTCATCCCTGGCCGAAACTTTGAAAAACGAGCTTCAAAGCCTTGGCAGCAATTACCAGGAAGGCGAACTGGATGACATGATACTGGGAATGGGAACAATAAAACGCCGAAGTGAGGGACTATTAAAATTTGCCGAGATTTACAGAAGCTTAAATAAAATCTCTAAAGCTGATTTTAAAGAGATTTATGTTAGAGATTTATTCGAAAACCTTTATCATCTGTTGCAACCCTCTTTAAAGCAGAAAAATATTGAACTGGAAATCGTTCTGAAAGATTCTAAACTTGCCTTAAATGCCGATCCTGCTTTACTGGAACAGGTACTGATTAATTTATTGCTGAACGCAATGGATGCAGTAAAAGAACGGGAGCATGCAAAAATTATACTGTCTTCTGGCTTTGAAAAAGGCAAAGCGATTATTAAGGTAAGCGATAACGGAGCCGGAATGAAAGAAGAAGTTGCTGAAAAAATATTTGTTCCTTTCTTTACAACCAAGAAAAATGGCAGCGGTATCGGGTTAACACTCTGCAAACAGATTATGATGCTTCACCATGGCAATATTCAGATGAACTCAAAAGAAAATATAGGAAGCTCGGTAACATTGACGTTTTAGGAATGTACAAAACCTCTCAATCCTGCGAACCTCTCTCCCTTATTGTACAGCTCTTCCTGCGTACCGGCAATCCAAAAAAACAGTAGCTATTTCCCTTCCCTTTGAAAGGAGAGAGAAAGGGTGAAGTTGAAGACTTTGCTAGCTCCTTAGCAAACTTTGGATTTCACACATCCCTTTTAAAAGTCAACATTTAGGTTATAAATAATAAACTTTTATTTCACGATTCTTGATTAAGTGTGAAATTGGAAAACCAAGCCATAGGTGTCAGGTTGAAAATATAGTGTTTAATTTTTAAATTTTATAATTATGAAAAAATTACTTTTTTTAACCTTATTCATAGGGCTGGTTTCAGCAGGGCAAGCACAGGTAGTGGATGCGAATAAGGCATTAGATGCATCTATAAGCAGTTATAAAACTTATGACTGGATTGCCAATATCGACAAAATACCCGATGATAAGATATTTGTAGGGCCAACTGGAGTTCTTATTTATAATAATGAATCTGGCAGAAAAATGATCAAGGATGCAATTATGTACGAACTGGATGCCAGGGGATATAAAAAAACAGAAGGCGACGCAGATATGCTGCTAAGCTTTATGGTACTTGAACAGCCCGGCAAATTAAGAACCTATAACGGATATCAGGTTGTTTCGATGGGTAGTGATACTGTTCGAACTCCGGAAAATGTGCAATGGACTAATATAAAAGCCGGAACCCTGATAATAAATATTACAAATAACCAAAATAAGATGGTTTGGCAGGGCTTTGCTTCCGGAATTTTGACTCCGGGAATAATGAAAGATGAGTCAAAAGTAAGACAAGCGGTTTCATCGATTTTCAGGAAATTCAAATATAAAGCCGCTAAATAAAAATAGCAAGATGAGTAGTTTGAGGAAAACCGGCTGCTCATCTCATTTTATTATCAATTTGAATGCGCTAGCAGCTACTGCGTCTACCATCTTGACTTAGGGGCAGAATATATCTACTTCATGCCTTCATATCTTACATCAACTAGCTGCAACTTCCAATTTTTGTACCCTTTCGAATTATTCTCTTGCACTTCATTATTGAATGTATGGTAAGAATACTCTACAGGTACTTCCCGAATTGCTATTTGCGTATTACCTTGCCGTCCTGCACATACAGCACAGATATAGCTCCTAGAATCATTAATATACCGGCTAAAACAAGCGCATAAATAGCTTGCCCGCCAAAGAAATGCTTTACTATCATCCCGCCAAAAAAGCCATTTACTATCTGTGGAAACGTGATAAAGAAATTAAAGATACCCATATAAACACCCATTTTTCGTGCAGGGATGGACCCGGATAAGATGGCATACGGCATTGCCAGGATACTTCCCCAGGCTAACCCGATTGCAATCATTGAGAAGATGAGCATAGTAGGATCTGTAATGAAAAAAATAGAAAGCAATCCTGCACCTCCTGCCGAAAGTGAAAAGGCATGTGCAATTTTCCGGCTTGTCGCCCGTGAAATTGCAGGGAGCACCAGAGCATACAAAGCCGAAACTCCGTTGTAAATACCAAACAAAATTCCTACCCAATTAGCCGCATCATTGTATGTTACAGAAGAAGTATCGCTGGAAGGCACGTGATAAATATGCTGCGCAACTGCAGGCACAGTAAACACCCACATCGAAAACAAGGCGAACCAGGAAAAGAACTGCACCAAACCCAACTGACGCATGGTAACCGGCATAGAAGAAAAATCGGTGAAAATAGATAAGATACCTTTCGATTTTTCATTTGTTGGCTCTTCAGGATGAAACTGGCTTCGTTCTTCGGGAGAATATTCTTTGGTAGTTACCACTGTCCACACCAGGGTTGCAACCAATACGAGTGCTCCCACATAAAAGGAGTAAATCACATTATCGGGCACTTCGCCGGGATCAGCGGTTTTAGCTACACCCAAATATTCCGAAAAAATATAAGGAAGCCAGGAGCCTAAAACTGCACCTATCCCGATTAAAAAGGTTTGAGTAGAAAAACCAAGACTGCGTTGACTATCCGGAAGATTATCTGCAACTAAAGCCCTGAAAGGTTCCATTGCCACATTAAAAGAGGCGTCCATAATCATCAGCATTCCGGCTCCCACTAAGATTGGTGGAAATAAATAAGCTAATACAGACGCATTCGGCATAAATATCAGAGCAAGGGCTGCAAGTAAAGCGCCGGTTAAAAAATAAGGCCTTCTTCGACCCAGTCTTGTCCAGGTACGGTCGCTGTAATGGCCGATAATAGGCTGAACGATCATACCGGTAATAGGAGCTGCCAGCCAGAAAAGCGATAAATGTTCTACATCTGCACCAAAGGTTTGAAGTATCCGCGAAGCGTTACTGTTTTGCAAAGCAAACCCAAACTGGATACCCAAAAAGCCAAAGCTCATGTTCCATATCTGCCAGAAGCTAAGCTTAGGCTTTTCTAAAATTGTGTTCATGTCAGGTTTATAATTTTTAATTCAATTCGTTAAAACTGTAAGATCAAGGCTCCGGCAGGCATTACTTTTACAGGAATTCCTTCGTCGATATCTTGAACCTTTATTTCCTGGCCGCTGAGCAGATCTTTCAAGTTTAGTATTTGCTTATTCTGAATTAACAAGGTTTTCTTTAACTCATCGGGTAAAGTCAATCTCATTTCCAATTCCTTTTCTCTTTCAAAATTTACCAGGATGAGCAAGCGTTGATTTTGTGTATACCGGATATACGCATACATACGATTTGTCATGCCCGGAAGTTGTTCCAATGGAATAAATTCTCCTTTGCGAATAGCTTCACTACCGGCAGTTACTGTCAGTAAGGTTTTATAAAAATTACGCAGTTTTTTTTGGTCCGGAGATAATCTTCCTCCATCAAACTGTCCTTCATTCATCCATTTCTGATGTTCAGGAACACCCCAGTAATCAAAGATGCTGGTGCGGCTGTCATCGCCACCAAACCCTTCCGTGCCCTTTCCAGGCTCTCCTGTTTCTTGTCCAAAATAGATCATAACAGGCCCACTGCCTAAGGTCGAAGATACTACCATACCCGGAACTGCCAGCCAGGGATTTTGAGCAAATTCTTCAGAGGCAATTCTTTCTTCGTCGTGATTTTCCAGGAAACGAAGCATACGGGAAGAATAATTCTTGCTTTCCTCTTTCCATACCTTTGTAATATCCTTTATATCGGCATTCTCTTCATTTTTAATAAGCTTTTTAATTCCGTCGTATAAACCCACTTTATCATACAAAAAATCAAATTTCCCTTTTGTATAATACGTTTCGTATTCTTGAGGATTGTATGCTTCTCCAATAAATATAATAGCAGGGTTTACTTTTTTCACTTCCGGGATAACCCAGCTCCAAAATTCAACGGGAACCATTTCTACCATATCGCACCGAAAGCCGTCCACTTTTTTCTTCGCCCAGAAAAGCAGGATATCTTTCATTTTCAGCCACACAGGAGGAACCGGTTCAAAATAAGTTTTATTGTTATCCTTGTAATCTATCCCGTAATTCAGCTTTACAGTTTCGTACCAATCGTTTAAAGACGGAGTTGCAGAAAAAACATTATTTCCCGTTGCTTTTGCAGGAACTTCATGGAATTTCCCGTCTTTTAAGGGACTGTAAAAGTCCTCTCCTCCTGCGTTTGTTCCTTCAGGCACTACAAACTCTTCCCCCGGAATGTAGTAAAAATCATTTCGAGGGTCGAACGCTTTGGTTTTATCGTCCTGCTCACCAAAATCCTGTACGTTTGCCGGTTTTGAATCCCAATGGTATGTTCGTGCAACATGATTCGGGACAAAATCCATGATTACTTTTAACCCGTTTTTGTGTGTACGCTGCAACAGCCTTTCAAACTCAGCCATCCTGTTTTTAACATCAACTGCCAGATCAGGATCGACATCGTAATAATCTTTAACTGCATAAGGCGAACCGGCCCTGCCTTTTACAATATCCGGATCATCAACCTTTATTCCAAACCTGGAATAATCAGTCATGGTTGCATGTTCAATTACGCCCGTGTACCATACATGAGATATGCCAAGCTCTTTTAATTCTGTTAAAGCTTTATCAGTAACATCGTTAAACTTTCCGCAACCGTTTTCTTTAATTGAGCCATAAAACTTATTTGTGCTGTTCTTATTACCGAAAAGCCTCACCATCATCTGGTAAATAATAAGCTTATTATCTTTTATAATTTCCTTTTCAGGATTAGTTTTAGATACCATTCTATTATTGTAGGACTGGGCAAACGATGAATAGTTTACCATGAAAATCAGGACAAAAAGTGTTCTGCTTATCTTCATTTCTTTAAACTTTTAGCCCGGATTCTGCAAAAACTTCCGCGTTCCCTTTCAGTGTATAAAGTGTTTGGAATATTTTTACCGTAATCTCCGTTGAAGATCTGTTACTTAAACAGGCGCCTTCTTTGCTGATTTTTACAGTAAGAAGAGCGTTGCGAAAACGGATGTTAAAGGAAAACGTCTTCCACCTGCCCGGCAAAAAAGGGTTAAAACATAAAACCCCATTGCGAACTCTCATTCCCGCAAAGCCTTCTACCACACTCATCCAGGTACCGGCCATAGAAGTGATATGAAGGCCATCTTCTGTATCGTTGTTATAATCGTCTAAATCGAGCCGGGCAGTACGTAAATAAAAATCATAAGCTCGTTGCTCATCTCCCAGTTTAGCGGCTAAAATGGCATGAACACAGGGTGAAAGAGAACTTTCGTGAACCGTACGAGGCTCGTAAAAATCAAAATTCCGGCGAATGGTTTCTTCATCATACCGATCTTCCAGAAAATAAAGCCCCTGCAACACGTCGGCCTGCTTGATATAGCAGGAACGCAGAATACGATCCCAGCTCCACTTCTGATTTAACGGCCGTTCTTTCAGGTCCAGGTCTTTCACCAGAATCTGCTCTTTATCCAGGTAGCCATCCTGTTGCAGAAAAATTCCCAGGTTCTTATCTTCCGGGTAGTACATATTTTCGATGATATGCTGCGAGTTTGCAGTCTCTTCCCGTTCATTAAAATTAAGCTTTAACAGCAATGAATTGTATTTATCCTGAGATGTCTGCTTTACGTATTCCAGTGCTTCCAGGGCGTATTGCAAACTCCAGCAAGCAATTCTGTTTGTGTACCAGTTGTTATTTACATTATTTTCATATTCGTTGGGCCCTGTTACCCCCAATATTACATATTGATTTTTTTCCTTGCTCCAGTTTACACGCTGGCTCCAGAAACGGGCAATACCAACCAGAACTTCCAGCCCGTAATCTGCAAGGTAATCCTGATTGCCGGTATACCGGATATAATTATATATTGCAAAAGCGATAGCTCCGTTCCGATGGATCTCTTCAAACGTTATCTCCCATTCGTTATGGCATTCTTCACCATTAATGGTAACCATCGGATAAAGCGCCGCTCCATTCTTAAAGCCAAGTTTCTGTGCATTCTCTATTGCTTTCTGCAACTGTTTGTAGCGGTAGATCAACAGGTTTTTAGTCACTTCAGGCGAAGCCGTGGCAAGATAAAAAGGCACACAGTAGGCTTCAGTATCCCAGTACGTTGAACCGCCATATTTTTCCCCGGTAAATCCTTTTGGACCAATGTTCAGCCTGGAATCTTCGCCGGTATAGGTTTGATTTAACTGAAAAATATTGAAGCGAATAGCTTGCTGCGCTGCCGGATCTCCTTCAATTGCAATGTCACTTTCGATCCATTTTTCTGCCCAGGTCGTAGCCTGCTCCTGTTTCATTTTATCAAATCCTTTATCAGCCAGTTTATGAATCTGGTTTTTACAGTTGGATAAAAGTGTTTCTTTCGGGTAGTTTTCTGAGGAAAGATTCGCTGCAAACTTGTAGACTGTTAGTTCCTGTCCCGCTTTCAAAGGAACAGAAAACGTACTTCCAACAAATTTGTCACGACTTATTTCTTTTGAACCTACAGCTATTTGCCCTCCGTTTAAGGATACCGAGTATAACATTCCGCTGCACACCTCAAACTCCGTTTTCTTTGTACGAAGAGTGAGGTAAGCCTCCCGATTATTTACTTCCCGGTACACCCCATCCCAAAACTTTTCATCATAATTGGAGTCCTGATTTTTTACGTCACCATCAATATAAGCGGTAATGGTAACCGCATCATCGAAATTTAAAGAGGTAACTGCATATTTTATAGCTCCCGCTTCATCATCAACAATGCTGCAAAAACGGACTGCGTTTACTTTAATCTGCTTACCACTCGGTAATTCTGCTATAAAAGATCGCTCTAAATAGCCTTCTTTCATGTTCAGAACTCGTTTAAATCCCGAAACCTTGCAATGATTCAGGTCGAGTTTCTCTTCACCTATTTTTACATCTATTCCAATCCAGTTTGCCGCATTTAAAACCTTGGCAAAATATTCAGGATAGCCATTTTTCCACCAGCCAACACGGGTTTTATCCGGATAATAAACGCCCGCAATATAATTTCCCTGCAAGCTTTCGCCAGAGTAGCTTTCTTCAAAATTTGCCCGCTGGCCCATGCGGCCATTTCCCAAGCTGAAAATACTTTCGGAGATTTTGTTCTGATGCGGATCAAAACCCTCTTCAATAATATTCCACTCGTCAACTTTAATATAATTTTTCATAGCACCTCGCCACCAAACTTGCCTTAACTGCTTGTTATCCGTTAAGACTGTTTCCGCAATAATTTATATATTTTGTAATTTATCTATAGTCATTTCAAACAGCCCGCCTACAACCAGGTCGGCATTTTTTAGCACTTCCGGCGAGCCTATCCCCACTACCCGCATTCTTGCTGCTTTTCCGGCTTCAACGCCTGCAATAGCATCTTCAAAAACCACACAGTATTCCGGATCAACTTGTAATGCTGTTGAACCGGCAAGAAATACTTCCGGATCGGGTTTTGACGCCGAAACCGTATTGCCATCGACAATGGCATCAAAAAATGATATAAGGCCTGTTTTCTGAAGAATAATAGCCGAATTTTTACTTGCAGACCCCAAAGCTGTTTTTACTCCTGCTTTCTTAACCTCCTGCAAAAACTCCTTTGCTCCCGGCAATATTTCGGCAGGACTCATCTCGTTGATCATTTCAACATACCAGTTATTTTTTACCGCTGCCAGCTGTTCTATTTCATCTTTGGATTTCTGAACACCGCCCCATCCCAATATCAGTTCAAGCGACCTTATCCGGTTTACACCTTTTAACTGCTCATTCTCTTCTTCAGTAAAATCAAAGCCCAATTCGTTTGCAAGCTTTCTCCATGATTTGTAGTGATAAACCGCGGTATCTACGAGTACCCCATCCAGATCGAAAAGACAGGCCTTAACAGGACGTTTAATTCCAACTGCGGCGTTCTCCGCTTTATTTTCAATTATTTCAGTCATTCCTTATTTTTGAAGTTCGAACACCAATGCTGTTTTAGCCGGAATACTGACTGTTTCAACTGAATTAAGCTTTTCTCCTGATAAAACATTTAGCGCTTTATTATATCCGGAAAGGCGTTCTTCAAAACGGGAGGTTTTTACGTTCTCCTCTTTATCATTGGTATTCACTATTACCATAACTGTTTTGACATTGTTATACCTGAAATAAACATATATGCCATTTTCCGGCACATACTGCATTAGTTTTCCGGTTTGCAAAACTTCGTTATCCTTACGATAATTTGCCAGCGTCCTGAAGTAATTAAAAGCTTCATTCTCTTTTTCTGTACGTCCTGCTTCCGTAAATTTGTTTACTTTATCACCAGGCCATCCGCCTTTAAAATCTTCTCGGACCAATCCATCCGGATTAGAAAAGTTCTTCATCAGGATTTCTGTTCCATAATAAACCTGTGGAATACCACGGGTGGTAAAAAGAATTGCAAGACCCATTTTATACTTCCCGAAATCTTCCCCGATCATGGAATAAAAGCGGCTCATATCGTGATTATCGAAGAATACAACATTCCTTGAAGCGTCTTCATAAACCAGATCCTGGGAAAGAACCGTATACAAGCGGTTAACTCCTTCAGTCCAGCCGAACTTTCCGTTTAAAACTTCATAAATAGCATCCTTTACCTGCACGTCGGTTACTCCGGGCAAATGCGTATCTATAGGTTGGCCAATCTTTTTTCCACCTGTAAAATAAGCCTGGCTTACTACACTGTTCACCAAGGTTTCTCCAAAAATACTCAGGGAAGGAAATTCTGCTTTCATAGCCTGGGCCCAGGCACCCATATAAGAAAGGTTATTGTAGGGATAGGTATCTAACCTGAATCCATCAATACCAGCATATTCTACCCACCAGATGTGATTTTGATTGAGATATGTTTGAACGTACGGATTTTCCTGATTCAAATCTGGCATGGTTCTTACAAACCAGCCATCAATCATTCTTTTCTTGTCAACCTGAGAAGCATACGGATCCATTGCTGTTTGATCCTTATAGGTTGTTTGAGTAAAAGTTGGCCACTGATGAACCCAGTCTTTCATTGGCATATCTTTCATCATCCAGTGTTCGCTGCCGATATGGTTATGTACCACATCTTTTATAACCTTTAAACCCATAGAATGACATTTTTCCACATAGGATTTATAAAGTTCATTGGTGCCAAAACGCGGATCAATCTTATAATGATCTGTTACAGCATACCCGTGATAGGAGGCCTTTGGCTGATCGTTCTCAATTTCAGGTGTAAACCAGATAGTTGTTATTCCTAAATCTTTAAGATAATTAAGATGATCCATTACCCCCTTAATATCACCGCCGTGACGGTAATACATTGAATCACGGACAAGTGTGTGTTCTCTCATCCCTTTTATTACATCATTACTTTTATCGCCGTTAGCAAAACGATCTGGCATGAGCAGGTAGATCAGATCTTTACTGGTTACCCCCTGAGTCCTGTTAGAAGAATAATCTCTTTTATTTAAAGTGTATGAATATTTTAATGGCTTTGTACCCTGCTTCGCAAATTCTATTGGAAACGTTCCCGGTTTGGCTGTAGCCGCAATCTCCAGATCAAGAAATAAATAGTTCGGGCTTTCTACCTTATTTACCTTTTTTAAAGTAACTCCGGGATAGTTCAGTGCTACATTCCTGTCTGCTATTTTATTCCCGTGAACCAATAACTGCAACTTGTTATTTTTCATACCAACCCACCAGAAAGCTGGTTCTATACGTTCCAAAGCAGGAACCTGAGCGACTGTGGTAAAGCACACAAACAGGCAAACAGAAGTAAAAAACAGTTTAAATTTCATCCAAATTGTTATTAGTGTATAATTTTATATTTCAATTAAAAAGCAGTGATAATCAGATAATTTTCAAAAAGCTAACCCGGCACGAAGCCGGATTAGACTAAAACCAAATAAACCACCACTGAATATTTTATATACTATATGCATTGTAAGCAGTTGCTCTATCCCTATCATCAATATTTTTTAACACTTTATTCCAGGACAAGTTACTGCGAATACAATCGGGAACGTTCCCGAAACAAAAGTTAAAAGTAAAATTTTTTGTGGATTTTCAAAAGATTATATCTTTAAATTCAAGAAGAATTAATCAGAACGTTTTTACGAAAAGAGGACCTGAGGCATTAAAATGTACCTCGATTTACTGCCGTTATATAGAGTGAGAAACAACTCTTACAAGTTGTAGAATTACTATCTATTGGATAATCGAGCTTACGAGTCCTGCTTTGAAAATGCGTGTAGAGTCTCGTTCTATAAGTTCGGATTTGAGGATTAAATGCTCTTTTTCTGCAAATTCTTCTTTAGAAACTAAACTTTTAAACAGAAGTTTAGCTGCCTTGGTTCCCATTTCGTATGCGGGCTGTGTAATTGTACTTAAGGATGGATTTAATAATGGAGCTATCTCCAGACTCGAAAAACTTATTATTTTAATACCTTCCGGAATGGTGATACCACTGTCGTGACAAACATAATAGGTAGCAATTGCCAAACGTTCTACAGAGGCAAAAACACCGTCGGGCTTTAGCGTTTTAAACGCTTTAGATAAAATTTTATAGTTCTTTTTATAATCGTTGCTGCAATCAATAATCAGTTCTTCCAGAACGGGCAGGTTATATTTATTTAATGCGTCTGTATATCCCTGCATGCGCATTTTACCTATCGAAAGGCTTTTATTTACTACCAGATATGCCACCTTCTTACAACCCGCCTGTATTAGATGTTCTGTTGCGGAAAAACTGCTTTCGTAGTCGTTCGTAGTAACTTTTGATGCTTCAATATCCTCATAAACACGGTCGAAAAAGACCAGAGGAATTTTTTTACTTTTTAGCCGGTTAAGATACCGATGGTCGTTTGCTTCGCCCGACACAGACATGATGATGCCATCCACCCGGCCATTATGAAGATCATTAATAAAAGAAACCTCCCGCTCATAATCATCTTCAGTAAGATAGATTAATACATGATATCCTTTTTCACGTGCAACACGTTCTATTCCATTTATTGCCTGCGAGAAGAAGTTATTTGCTAACTCGGGAACAATTACAGCAATGGTTTTACTTTTCTGTTCACGTAAATTGCTGGCATAATGATTAGGCTGATAATTTAACTCTTTAGCTACAGCTAAAATCCGTTCTTTGGTTTCTTTATTTATATCGCTGTTGCCACGAAAAGCTCTTGAAACAGTAGAAGTAGAAAGATTAAGTTCCTTTGCTAATTGCTTTATATTAATGTTACTCATTTAGATTCCGAAGTATAAACAAGAGTACTTTTTGCGGCATATTTTTTGGTAAATATAGCAGAAAAGCATTATTTGTAATTTATTTAACACCAGAAAAACATTGTATCCATTCACTGCTTTTTCTTTATGGCTTGAGAAGTACAAGCCTGTACAAAATGAGGAAAAAAATGGCACTAGCAGAAGAACTGATTACGTATACAAACTCAAACAAAATTTGCTGCAGAACAGGATTCGACAGCGAAAACAGCTGGATTTATGCTAATTGGACTGGTTTTATCAGAGAAGAAGATATAAGAAACTGGTCGGTTCAATTTCTTGACCTGCTGCGCCAAACCAAAACGCAAAAATTGCTTAATAACAACTTAGAGGTGCGCAGTACCTGGCGAAAAGCAAATACATGGATAGTTGAAGAGCTTATTCCCGTAGCTATAAGCGAAGGGCTTAAAGCGCTTGCCCATATCATTCCTACTGATCCGTTTGCGGCAGATTCTGCAAGTGACCTGGAGCGAAAAATAAATTATCCCGGATTTACAATGATGCTGTTTAACAACTCTGAGCAGGCAAAAAACTGGCTTCAGTCTTTCTAAGACTCCAATTTTCCATCTTTTGTACACAATCAAATCGCTTGCTTAATTTAAGCTCAACTCAAACATTTACTCCCCTTTTTAATTTAATTAGTTAGCAAATACTCTACTTTACATTGAAAAAATACGGGTTATTAAGTTTAAAGATTCTTCTCTGGATTATCGGTAGCGTTATATTCCTGGTGTTGCTGGTTTTTGTATTGATCGAAGTTCCGGCGGTTCAAAATTTTGCCCGCAAAAAGGCAGTTACTTACCTGCAAAACAAAATAGGCACTAAGGTCGAAATAAATCACATCAGCCTTGACCTTCCTAAAATGGTTGTTCTTGAAGATGTTTATTTTGAAGATCAGAAACGCGATACACTTTTAGCCGGCGATACTTTAAAGGTAGATATCAGCATGATGAAGCTTCTTAATAATGAAGTTGAAATAAATGAAATTGATTTAAGGGGAATAACTGCAAATATTCAACGGACTTTGCCCGACAGTGCTTTCAATTTTGATTATATTATTAAGGCCTTTGTAAGCGAACAAAAAAAACCCGAACAGCCACAGGATACTACATCCTCCATGAAGTTTTCTGTAGAAAAAATTAACCTTGACCGTATACGTACCAGATTTAAAGATGCAGTAACTGCTAACGATGTAGCGGTATATCTGGGCCATTTTGACACACGGATAAAAGATTTCGACCTGGATAAAATGAAGTTTGGTATTCCAAAAATCACCTTATCCGGTTTAAATGCGACCATTATTCAGAGTAAGCCCGCTGCAACTCCGGAACCGCTGGCAAAAGATGAAGCTGAAAGTAACGAACCAATAAACATGGCGCTTCAACTTGGCACCATTGACCTGAAAAAAATAAAAGTAGATTATCAGAATGCGGTATCGGCAATGAAAGCAAAAGTGAATCTGGGCAGTGTGGAAGTAGAATCAGACAAACTTGATTTGAAAGGCCAGAACATTGCCTTGAAAACATTGAACCTGAATAATTCTGATATACAATTCAGCCTTGGCAAGAAGGAAGAAGCAAAAGTGGTAGCAAAAGAAGCAGGCAAAGAAGTACAAACACAGGCAAACAGCTGGAAACTTTCTCTCGCCAATCTAAATCTGGCTGATAACAATATCCAGTTTGACAATTACAACCTGCCCGTACAAAAGCGGGGGCTTGATTTTGCGCATCTGAATATAAAAGACTTTACGTTAGATGCAGAAGATTTTATTTATGCAATTGATACCATTGCAGGCAAAATAAACAATGGCAGCTTCACAGAAAAAAGCGGGTTCAATCTGACAAAGTTCACCACCAATTTCTTTTATGGGAAACATGAGGCTTACCTGAACGACCTGGATATTCAAACACCAGTTACCCGTCTTCAAAACCAGATCCGGGTTTCATACCCTTCCATAGAAAGCCTCAGCTCAAACTTAGGCGCTCTAAGCATTGATGCTAACCTGGACAACAGCAGGCTCGGCTTTCATGATATTTTAGCACTTGTACCAACGCTCGCTTCTACAGATCCTTTCAGAAAAAATCCAAACGCAATTTTAAATATTAATGGCGAAGTAAAGGGACAGCTCAAAAATTTAACCATTCCTTATCTTCAGATTTCAGGGTTAGGGAACACCAAAGTGGATGCTTCCGCTCGTATTACCGGACTTCCGGATGTAAATAAAAGCATCTTTGATATCAGGATCAATAACTTCAGCACTACACGTACGGATATTGCGGGATTTATCCCTGCCGGAACTCTTCCTGCAAATATCCGGCTGCCAGAAACATTTAATTTAAAAGGAACCTTTGCCGGTGCCATTGCCGACTTCAATACCAACCTTGATCTTAATTCAAGTTATGGAAGCGCAAAAGCCATTGCTTCCTTTAATAGCGAAATAAAAGGCAGGGAAACATACAAGGCAAATGTTAAAATATTCAATTTCAATGCAGGCAGGTTAATCGCACAGGAAAAAACTATCGGCAGGATAACCTTGGCTGCCAACGTTGTAGGTACCGGTACTAACCCTAAAAACCTTACTGCAGATCTGTCGGCGAAAGTCATAAAGGCTGTATATAATGGTTATACCTACCGTAATCTGAATGTGAAAGCAACATCTAAAAACAGAGCAATAACAGCTAAGGCTAACATGAATGACCCGAACCTGGACTTCGATCTAAGTGCAAGGGCAAGCATGAATAAAAAATATCCTTCTGTAGCGCTAACACTGAATCTGGATAGTGTAAATCTGCAAAACCTGCATTTCACCAAAGACGATATGCGTTTTCACGGCAAGGTAGTGGCGGATGTTCCAACGGCAGATCCTGATTATTTAAATGGTAAAATTCAACTTACAAATCTGCTGTATGCGAAAGGCCCCGACCGGTATCAGTTAGATACGGTCAGTGTAGTTTCTACCGCCAGCGCCGATAGCAGCAGCTTACATTTAAAGTCTGAAGCACTTTCTGCCAATATCGCCGGAGATTATAAATTGAGCGAGATCGGAACAGCATTTGAGTCGTTAATAAACCGGTATTTTTCAGTTAATCCGGCTTCCAATACTACAAAGTATTCACCTCAGCAATTCACCTTTAATGCTCAGTTTGTAAACGCACCTATCGTTTCTAAGCTTGTTCCTGACTTAAAAGAAATGGCAAATGTTAACCTGGGTGGTAACTTTGACAGCAGGAATGGAACTTTTAAATTAGATGCCACTGCGCCTAAGGTAAACTATGCGGGTAATATCCTCAGTAATCTGCGGTTGAATATCAATACAGCAGAAGAAAAATTAAGCTATTCGTTAAAACTGGACCAGATAAGCAGCAGCCAGCTACAATTAATTAATACCAGTATTGGCGGAGACGTTCAAAACGATGTTTTAACTACCGATGTACAGGTTCGTGATAAAAACAATAAACAGCATTACCGGATAGCCGGATCTTTAAAATCCATACCTGACGCCTTTGTTTTCAGCCTGCAGCCGGACGGGCTGATATTAAACTACCAGCCATGGACAGTAAGTACTGATAATGCCATTCAGTTTGGAAAGAAAGGAATTGATGCACGGAACTTTGTCATATCAATGGGGAATCAGCAATTGAAGATCAATACCAATCCGCCGGGAGCAAACAATCCGCTTGCAGTAGACTTCAGTAATTTCAAAATAGAAACCCTTACACAAATTGCAAAAAAAGATTCCTTGCTGCTGGGTGGAACAATAAACGGAAATGTATTAGTTCGCAATCTTCAAACTACACCTGTTTTTACTTCCGATCTAACAATTGGTGATTTTAATTTCCGGGGAGACACGGTAGGAAACATTGCGTTAAAAGTTAACAACGAACGTGAAAATACTTTTGCCGCAAAAGTTGATATTACAGGTAACGGGAATCAGGTTGGTTTAGACGGCTATTATTTCACACAAAACTCCAGCTTTGACCTTGACTTAAACATAGGGAAACTGAATTTAAAAAGCATACAGGGGTTTACCATGGGAAGCCTGACGCAAGCCAGCGGAAGCCTGAACGGAAAGCTTGATATTACCGGCACTGCCGATGCCCCTAAAATACGCGGAGATATCAATTTTGATAATACGGCCTTTAATATCTCCATGTTCAATTCATATTATAAGGTTAATGACAAGATCAGCTTTACCGATGATGGGATTGAATTTAACGATTTTACAATTACAGATTCCGCAAACAACACATTAGATGTTGATGGCACCGTATTTACTAAAACTTACACCGACTACCGCTTTGGACTCACCGTTTCTGCTGATAATTTCCAGGTTTTAAACTCAACGGCAAAAAATAACGAATTATATTACGGCCAGCTTTTCATCAATACACGTTTGAATATAGGAGGCGATATGGCGCAGCCTTCTGTAGATGGCAGTTTAAAAATAAACCCTAAAACTAAACTTACAGTTGTATTGCCTCAAACAAATCCGGCCATCGAAGAGCGAAAAGGCATTGTTGAATTTGTAGACAAAGACAATCCGAATTTAGCCAAAACGCTCACCTCAAAGGTAGATTCTTCAGAAAATCAATCGGAGATTACGGGTATGGATGTAGCTGTAAATATCACGATTGATAAAGAAGCCGAATTCAACTTAATTGTAGATGCAGCCAACGGAGATTTCTTAAAATTACGTGGTGAAGCCGAGCTTAGCGGAGGAATCGACCCCAGCGGAAAAACAAGCCTTACAGGAACTTACGAAATGGAAGAAGGAGCTTACGAGTTGTCTTTCAATTTCCTCAGAAGGCGGTTTGATATTAAGCCGGGCAGTACCATTACCTGGAATGGCGATGTGATGGATGCCAATTTAGATGTAACGGCTATTTATGTAGCTGAAACTGCTCCGCTTGATCTGGTACAGGCACAGTTAGGAGATGCCGCTCCTGCCGCCTTAAACATTTACAAGCAAAAGCTTCCTTTTGAAGTTCATTTAAATATGAAAGGCGAACTGATGAAGCCTGCCATTACTTTCGATATCGTTCTTCCTGAAAAAAATTACAACGTTTCTTCTGATGTTACCAATAATGTTGAAACACGTTTAACGCAACTGAAAACCGAACCTTCTGAATTAAATAAACAAGTGTTCGCACTGCTTCTTTTAAATCGTTTTGTATCCGACAATCCGTTTAAGAGCAGCGCCGGAGGAGGCGGAGTTGAATCGCTGGCAAGACAAAGTGTAAGTAAGATTTTATCTCAGCAATTGAATAACCTTGCCGGTGACCTTATCGGAGGGGTTGAATTAAATTTCGACCTTGAATCATCAGAAGATTACACTACCGGAGAGCTAAAAAACCGTACCGATTTAAATGTTGGCCTGTCTAAACGTTTACTTAACGACCGCCTTCAGGTTACTGTTGGAAGCAATTTTGAACTGGAAGGACCACAACAGCCTAACCGTAATACCAGCAATATTGCAGGAAACGTGGAAATAGAATACCAGCTTTCAAAAGATGGCCGTTATTTACTGCGGGCATACCAGAAAAACGAGTATCAGGTAGCTTTACAGGGACAGGTTATAGAAACAGGTGTGGGATTTGTAATAACAATGGACTACAACAAGTTCAAACAAATATTTGCTAAAGCGAAAACTGAAGAAGAAAAAAAACGCAGGCGTGAAGAACGAAAAGCCAGAAGAAAAGCGAATGAAAATGGGTAAAAAAAATATACTATACTTTTTAATTTTTCTGGCATTTGGTTATGCCTCCTGTAATATTACAAAAAGGGTACCCAAAGGTGATTTACTTTATATCGGCGGAAAAGTTAAGATTGAAGATAAAGACATTAAACACAAGGAAGCAAAATCGCTTGAGGCTGACCTTACAAGCCTGCTGCGCCCAAAACCTAATTCTACAATTTTAGGATTACGTCCAAAACTATGGCTTTATAACATATCAGGAAATTCAAATAAAGGTTTAGGGAAACTTCTTAAAAAATTCGCAGAGCCTCCGGTTCTGTTTAGTACTGTTAAGGTGGATTTTAACCGCGATCTGGTTGCAAACAGGCTCGAAAACCGCGGCTACTTTCGTTCTGCAGTTACTGCTGACACCGTAATACGACGCCGCAAAGCAAAACTGATCTACCATGCCCAGGCCGGCCCTCAATACCTGATAAATGCAGTAAATTTCAGTGTTGACAGCTCCGACCTCGGCCGGTCAATTCAATCAGTAGCCGGAGAAACATTTTTAAAACCGGGAGATGGCTACAACCTCGATATTATTAAGGCTGAACGCGAACGTATTGATAGCAGATTAAAGGAAAAAGGCTTTTACTTCTTTAACCCTGATAATATTTTAGTGCAGGTTGACAGCACAGATGAAGAGCATAAAGTAAATTTATATGTAACTATTAAAGAATCCACCCCACAAAAATCCAAAGACGTTTACAGGATAAATGATATTTATATCTTCCCGAACTTTCGCCCCCGCGATACTGCGCAAAACATGCAGGAAAAAATCGAACGATATCAGGATTTTAAAATTATTGATCCCAGAAATACTTTTAAACCTAAAGTCTTTGGACGTACCATGTTCTTCAACAAAGGAGATGTTTATAATCGTACCGACCACAACCTGTCATTAAACCGCCTGGTAACACTTGGAACTTTTCGCTTTGTTAAAAACCAGTTTGAAGAAGTAGAAAGCCTGGACAGTCCACGCTTAGATGCTTATTATTATCTTACTCCGTATCCTAAAAAATCCCTTCGTGCAGAAATTACAGGAAGAACAAATTCCGCAAATTTTACAGGCTCCGAAATTACGTTGAGCTGGAAGAACAGAAATGCTTTTAAAGGTGCAGAACTTGTAACTGTTTCTGCTTATGGAGGAACTGACGTGCAGGTTTCCGGAGTTAACAAAGGGAACAATATATACCGCCTGGGTGGCGAAATCAATTTTAACATTCCCCGATTTGTAGGATTCAATTTTAAATCATCCAGCGCATACCTTCCACGTACTAAATTCACGCTGGGGTACGATTTGCTGCGCCGTGTTAATAGTTACACTCTAAATTCTTTTCGTACATCTGCGGGATACAACTGGAAACAAAACAGCCAGAGAGAGCATCAGTTGGATATCATTGCAGTAAACTACGTTCAGCCTTCTAATGTTTCTGAGGAATATAAAACAAAAGCATTATCTGATCCTATTTACAGAAATGCAATTCAAAGACAATTCACTATTGGTTCTATTTACAATTTCAATTACACAAATACCAACGAAACTTATAAAACAAACACATGGTATTTTAACGGAAATCTTGACTTATCAGGAAATCTGTTAGGCCTATTAACCGGAGCTGATATTATAAACGGAAAACAGAAAAAACTTTTTGGTGCACCGTTTGCCCAATATATCCGGTTAGAAACAGATTTAAGATACTACCGGAAATTAGGAAGCAATTCACGATGGGCAAACCGGATATTGGTTGGATACGGTTATACTTACGGAAATGGAAATGGTGCAGGAGGTTTAAAAGGAATTGATCCGATCAGCACACCACTCTCTCTGCCCTACGTTAAACAGTTTTTTATTGGCGGAACAAATAGTATCCGGGCTTTCCGGGCCAGAACATTAGGGCCGGGAACAAATCCACCTGAAAACGTGGGAACACGTAGCCTGTCAGCAGACCAGTCGGGAGATATTAAATTAGAACTGAATACAGAGTATCGCCCCAAATTGTTCAGTATCGTTGAGGGAGCTTTATTTATAGATGCAGGAAATATCTGGCTTTTACACGACGATCCTGACAGGCCGGGGGCAGCAATTTCAAAGGACTTTCTAAAAGAACTTGCCGTTGGCACCGGTGCAGGCCTCCGCTTCGATTTGTCATTTTTGGTATTACGAACCGATCTGTCATTTCCCTTAAGGAAACCCTGGCTGCCGCAAGGGCAACGTTGGGTTTTAGACGATATTGATTTTGGAAGCAAAAGCTGGAGGAAAGAAAACCTGGTGTTCAACCTGGCAATAGGGTATCCGTTTTAAAGTAAAAATCTGCTTCTTTTTAATTGTAATCATCATTTATTTCAATCCAATGTCCATCAGGATCCTGGAAATAGATTTGCTTTACGCCATCCACACGTAAGGTAAAAGCATTAGGTTCTCCTGCCCAGTTTCTGTAAGCAATACCTTTATCTTTCAGGACGCCAATCATGGATTTAATTGATTTTATACTAAAACATAAATGATCGTTGATATCATGTTCTGTCTCTTTTGAAGCACCCTGAATAAGATGAAGATTTGAACTTCCTTCAATGTTAAACCAGGTATGTTTACCATCGTGAAATGGTTCAGAAATTTTTTTAAGATTTAATACTGTTTCGTAAAAGTCGGTACTTTTTTGAAGATTATTTACATACACAGCAATATGATTCAATCTTGGCTTTCCTACCGCGTTTTGAGCTGAGCTATTATTTTGAGCATAAATAAGTCCGGCAGGAAATAGCAGCACAAGGAATAAAAGAACCAGTTTCAGTTTTTTCATAGAATAAATTTATCGTAATGCTTACTTAAATACTATCAGCCATGAAAGATATAAAAAAATAAATTGAACACTGTATCGTAACACCGAAGCTATCATTCTATTCTTGTATAAATCAATATGTTTCACTAGCTGAAATTAACCATTAAAAATTGAAAAAGAATTTTATTACATGTTCGATTTTTTTAACTTCGAGCCGATTGTTTAACTTCTATAAACCCATAATCAATGAAAGTTACCGTAGTTGGAGCAGGAGCAGTAGGTGCTACCTGTGCAGATAATATTGCACGCAAAGAACTTGCAGAAGAAGTAGTTTTACTCGACATAAAAGAAGGCTTTGCAGAAGGCAAGTCAATAGACATGATGCAAACTGCTGCTCTTTTGGGGTTTGACACCAAGATAACAGGCGTAACTAACGATTATAGCAGAACCGCTGGATCGGATGTAGTGGTAATCACTTCAGGGCTGCCCAGAAAACCCGGAATGACCCGGGAAGAGCTGATAGGCACCAACGCAAATATCGTAAAGGGTGTAACAGAAAATATATTAAAATATTCTCCTGATACAATCATTATTGTGGTTTCCAATCCGATGGACACCATGAATTACCTTACTCTTAAAACTTCAGGCTTACCTAAAAACCGCATTATTGGCATGGGCGGTGCTTTAGATTCTGCCCGTTTTAAATATTATTTAAGCGTGGAATTAGGATGTTCTCCGGCTGATTTAAATGCAGTAGTAATTGGAGGACATGGTGATACCACTATGATACCTTTAATTAACCACGCAACATGGAACAGTATTCCTGTTACACAATTTCTGAGTAAAGAGCAACAGGAAAGAGTCGTTTCATTAACAATGGTTGGAGGTGCAACGCTTACAAAACTGATTGGCACTTCTGCATGGTATGCACCTGGTGCCGGAACTGCAGCAATGGTTGAAAGCATCTTAAGAGATGAAAAAAAACTGATCTCCTGCGGAGTGGCTTTAGATGGAGAATACGGACAGAAAGATATTTCCCTGGTTGTTCCTGTTGTTTTAGGCAAAAACGGATGGGAAAAGATTGTTGATTTTAAATTGAGTGACGAAGAACAGGCCACATTTAATAAAAGTGCTGATGCTGTAAGAACAATGAACAACGTTCTTGCTGATTCTAAACTTATCTAATTTTTTAAATAAACTTTCGGGTAATGATTGAAATACCCTTAGAAATTATAAATCTGAACGATGACGGCTTCCACATTTTAGTGGAAGTTGTTGTTTTTGGGGAAACCTTTAAAGCTGTTATAGATACCGGTGCCTCAAAAACTGTTTTTGATAAAAATATCGTAGAAACCAATCTGGAAGCAAAAGAGAATTTGCTCTTAAGTGATAAACTCTCCACTGGCCTTGGAACAAATTCTATGGAAAGCTATACGCTTGCTATTTCCAGCCTGCATATCGGTGCTCTTGCAATTTCCGCCTTTGAATTGGCCGTACTCGATCTTTCAATGATCAATCAAGCGTATGAAAGGCTGGAAATAGGACAAATCATTGGTGTTGTAGGGGGTGATATTTTAATGGAATACGGAGCAGTGATCCATTATCCCTTACAAAAGCTTTTTTTAAGAAATATATAAATTGAAGAGTAGTTCTCGTTCGATAATAAAAAAGGTATTCAAAAAGCAAAAGACTTACTAGCTTTGAACTTTCTGAATACCCTGAAGATATTAATTTAGTTAGATTTTTTCCTTAAACATCAATACGGGCGTATTTCGCATTACGCTCAATGAAATCCCTTCGCGGAGCAACCTCATCTCCCATCAGCATAGAAAATATATGGTCGCATTCTGCGGCGTTCTCAATGGTAACCTGACGCAGTGTACGTGTTTCAGGATTCATTGTTGTATCCCATAACTGCTCGGCATTCATCTCACCCAAACCTTTATACCGCTGAATATGCACACTTTCTTCTTTTCCTGCTCCTTTTAAACGTTGCACAGCAGCATCACGCTGTTCGTCGTTCCATGCATATTCCTGGTCTTTTCCTTTCTTTATAAGGTATAAAGGCGGAGCTGCAATGTATATATATCCAAACTCTATCAGCTCTTTCATATATCGGAAGAAGAATGTCAGAATTAAAGTTGTAATGTGCGATCCGTCAACGTCCGCATCCGTCATTACTATAATCTTGTGATACCTCAGTTTTTCCAGGTTAAGTGCTTTTGCATCATCAGCGGTTCCGATACTTACGCCAAGAGCGGTGAACATATTCTTGATCTCCTCATTTTCGTAGATCTTATGCTCCATTGCTTTTTCAACATTCAGTATTTTACCCCGCAAAGGAAGAATTGCCTGAAAGTTCCGATCCCTCCCCTGCTTTGCAGTACCTCCTGCCGAATCTCCCTCTACCAGGTATAACTCGCATTTTGCAGGATCGTTATTAGAGCAATCCGCCAGTTTACCAGGAAGCCCCGAACCACCCATTACACTCTTACGTTGCACCATTTCCCGGGCTTTTCTTGCTGCAGCTCTTGCGGTAGCGGCCAAAATAACTTTGTTAACAATCATTTTAGCTTCTTTGGGATTCTCTTCGAGAAAGTTTCCTAAAATCTCCCCGATGGCCATATCAACCGCACCCATAACCTCGTTATTACCGAGTTTGGTTTTTGTCTGCCCTTCAAACTGTGGTTCCTGAACTTTTACAGAAATTACCGCTGTTAAACCTTCCCGGAAGTCATCACCTGAAATTTCTACTTTTAAATTCTTCAGTAAACCAGACTTCTCGGCATAAGATTTCAGCGTACGTGTAAGTCCTCGTCTGAAACCGGCAACGTGCGTGCCTCCTTCGTGCGTATTAATATTATTTACATACGAATGCACATTCTCGTTGTAGGTTTCGTTGTATTGGAATGCAAGTTCAACAGGAATTCCCTGTTTTATTCCTTCTACATAAATTGGATCCGGTATTAAAGAGGTTCGTGTTCCATCAATGTACTTTACAAATTCACTTAATCCACCTTCAGAAAAGTATTCTTCACGTACATAGTTTCCGTTTTCAAGGATTTCCCGCTCGTCAGTAAGTGTTAAACGGATTCCCTTATTCAGATAAGACAATTCCCTTAAACGTGCTGCAAGTGTATCAAATTTATATTCTGTTGTCAGCTGGAAGATTTCATGATCAGGATAAAAAGTCTGGATGGTACCCGTCCGGTCACTTTCTCCGATTACTTTCACGTCGAACATAGGTTTCCCCTTCTGATACTCCTGTGTGAAGATCTTTCCTTCACGGTGAACAACCGTTATCATAAGAGTAGAAAGTGCATTAACACAAGAAACACCCACTCCGTGCAACCCTCCCGAAACTTTATAAGTATCCTTATCAAACTTACCACCTGCGTGTAAAACAGTCATCACAAGCTCGAGTGCTGATTTTTGCTCTTTGGTATTGATACCTGTCGGAATACCACGACCATTATCTTCAACTGTAATTGAATTATCTTTGTGAATAGTTACGTTGATATCCGTACAATAACCCGCTAAAGCTTCATCAATAGAGTTATCAACAACTTCATACACAAGATGGTGTAAGCCCTTAATACCGGTATCGCCGATGTACATTGAAGGACGTTTCCGTACCGCTTCAAGACCTTCTAAAACCTGTATATTATCTGCGGAATAATTTGAACTATTTTCCTTTTCTTCACTCATAATTAAAAAACAACAAGTACCAAAAATAACGTTTTTGCCTGAAAAACTGTACTTTGTGGATAATTATTCGTTATAACATTTGTATTCTTTCGATGGAAAGTTAAATGATTAGGATACTTAAAATGAAAGATTATCTTTGCCTAAATTTTCTCTTTTAAAAATGAATAAGTTTTTTGCAAATTTCGGTAAGCTGACAGCAGGTTTTGCATTTGCTGCTATTGTGGTTTCGTGCAATAATAAAGAACAAGCCAAAACAACTGCATCCTCTAAAGCGGTTGTAACAGATAATAAAGAACAAATTGTATTTGTTAATTCTGACTCGCTGCTTAATAATTTCAGTTATTTTAAAGATGTACGTGATAAGTTTGAGGCAAAATCTAAAAAAGCACAACAGGATTTGAATGCAAAGGGCACTTCTTTTCAGCGTGAAGTAGCTGAATACCAGAAGAACGCCCCTTCTATGAGTGCAGATCAGCGTGCCGCAACAGAGGAACGCCTTGCACGTAAACAGCAGGAACTTGCTTCTTTTAATCAAAATGCCAGTTCATCTCTTGCAAGCGAGGAAGCCGCAGAAAATGAAAAATTATATAACAGGGTATCTGACTTCTTGAAAACCTACGCTAAAAGCAAAGGCTATAAAATGGTTCTCACCTATTCAAAAGCCAGCCCGACTTTGTTATATGCTGACGAAAGCCTGGATGTTACCAAAGAAGTAGTGGCGGGCTTAAATGAGGCTTACAATAAGGAAAAGAAATAATAAAAGATTTTTATGTTAGGAAACCCGGCAAGCCGGGTTTTCTTTTTTTATATACAATTCTAATACTTTCCAGTTTCAGTCTGTTAAAAACAGGCAGTCACAGCTGCTCCAGATTATTGAAAAGATGCCGAAACGTCCTTTTTCTGAAACAGGTTCAGTAAAATTATAAACATTCCTGTCATTATTGATACGTCTGCCATATTGAAAATACCCGTTTGAAATAGTATAAAATCAATATGCAGAAAATCTGTTACTGAGCCGTACAAGATCCTGTCGTACAAATTACCGATACCGCCTCCTATTACAAAGCAGATTCCTACAATTAAGGACTTTGCCATTTCAGTTTTTGTTAAAAGAATATACATCCCTGATGAAAGGACGATTAATGGCAGAACTGACAGTAAAAAAATCTTCACCAAAACAGGAAGATTATCACCAAGACTTAAAAAAGCGCCTGAGTTTTCTATTTTAGTAAGCGTAAAATGATCTGATATTATTTCAATTTTTTCATTATAATCAACATGTTCTCGAACTATCGTTTTTGTTATCTGATCACATCCTATATTACACAATACAATCATCAAAATAAACAAGTTTCTTATTAACTTCCTCAGGTTTATAATTTTTTGCATTTTATCAGAGCAATTTATTTCTTAGATGTATTCTGAAATGCAACCACATCTTTCCTGGTCTTAATTTTACTTACAATCAGCTTGCCAACGTTTTCTCCTTCCTCAAAACCGTTATTTATTGCCGACATATAATGTATTCCACCATATATCCTGCTAATTGCCGCTTCTTTTGCAGCTTCATGAAAAGATTTATAGCTACGGCTGGGTAGCCCAAATTCATTCTCTGTTGAATCGGTATACGAAAATGTATCGCCATATAAAGATGTTAAAGCCACCGAAGCAGCTGCGGAAGCTACACTGTGTCCGCTGGGATATTCAGGAAAAGGAGGCGTTTGCAACAAGGGCTGCCAGTCTTTATCAATATGCTCGTTAATTACAGTTTCCGGCCTGATCACTGCGCTTCTGTACTTTTCATCCCAACAACTGATAAAAGCATCCGCCAAAGAAACGGAAACTAACGCGTACGTTTCTACCGTTTTCATAATGTCGGCTTTTGATTTCCTGGACGCTACCGCCGCAATATTTATCCAATGGCCTCCAGGACTTATTTTCTTTGTGGCATACATAACATGTCCTGTTAGATGCATTACAAACGGATTACAATCCCAAAAGCTGGCCATCGCTCTTTGCTCAGCATTCATATTTTTAGAAATCTCATAAACCTCCATCACTTCCTTAAAAAACGGGCTGTCTTTTTCAATACTGAACTTAAGGGCAGTTTTAGGTTTAAACTGGCTACAGGAATCAAGCGCAAAGGGACGCAATTTGTACCAGTTAGGTTCTATTGCATCCATATATCCGGGAGGTGTAGGTTTCCATTTACCGGGGTCCGATTCAACCGTGTACCGGAATCCTCTTGTTTCCTTATACCCATCTTTACCAGCCCATTCAAGTATTTTAACGGCAATTGTATCACCAAATTTCATTGAACGCTCATATACTTCATCTGATATTCCGTTATCCTTATACTTTTTATAAATTCCAGGTTCAAATTCATCTATTTTTTCACCGGAAAAAGTAAATGCACGTCCCACTTTTAAGAAAGCATGTACACTGGCCAGAGGAAAACAATATTCTTCGCCTGCAACAGGCTGCGGCAAATCTTTAAGATCTTTTAACTGTCCTTTTAATGATCGGTATTGGGGATAACCCGGGACAAGCGCTTCATAGGCAGCAATACTGGCGTAAGCATAAATACGGCTGGCTACGGGAGGCGAAAAAACATCGTGTACTATTACATCGGTTAGTTTTTTCATGGAGGTATGAATAATCTCCGGACTACTGATTGACTCTTTATTTACCTGCTTTTTACATCCGAGGTTTACTAAAATTAAAACTCCAAAAAATAATATAAAAGAATAACGGCTCTTCATATTGGTTAGAAATTAACTGATCCAGCGATCAGGATTGAGAAAAGATCCTGAACTTTTCTGTAAGCAAAATACTGATTTTTAAAATAGTAAGCAAGCCTATCAACTGAATTGACAGCACCTTTAGTCCGAATACGTTCCACTATCTTTTCTGAATCGGCTTGTTTTTCATTGTACGAAATACTTGCAGAGGGCTATTATTTCGGGCTACGAGAATAATTGTACCTTCACTTGTTTTTAATTGTTTTATGTCCCGAACTTCACCATCAAGCAAAAATCCGCAGTCGGTTGGCAGTACAGATTTAAACGTTCCTTTCCCTGTTCCTGCAAGCATTAATCCGTAGCTTGCATCGTATCTTCCCTGGTACGTACTTACTCCATAAAAATTACCGCCAATAAGAACATCCGGGAAACCGTCTCCATTAAAATCATCTGTAAGGAAAGAAAATATTTTTGATACCTGAGCTTCCTTTGGTAAATTGTGTACAACAAACTTTTTATTTCCCTTATTCTCTATCAAAACCGATTCAAATTTATTTACCTCTCGGATTATAGCCCCTTCCAGCTGTTCACCAGTAAAAATCTCGTCTATAGTTTTACCTGCATATTGCCTGTAATTGGTAAACTTTTTATTTATCATAGGCATTTGCTTACCCAGTTCATCTTTTGAAACAACAGGATACCAATTATCAGCCCGGCTGTAGGCCAGCACCTGATCGGTAACTCCGTTTCCGTCAAAATCCTTCACATACATTCGCACTGCAGAATGATCCCCTTTCCTGAACTTTGTATTGGTACCAAGATTCCCCGCAATAAAATCCATATCACCATCCTGATCAAAATCCCCTGCTTGTATTGTTTGCCAGAATCCGGAGAGTCCCGCCAAACCGCTTTGATCTGTTACATCGGTAAAATGCCCCTTATTATTTTCAAATACCTTAACAGAAGCCCAATCGGCTGTAACCAGCAAATCCAGATCCCCGTCTTTATCGTAATCTGACCATACTGCATCGGTTACTAAACCAGCGTTTCTTACAGACGAACCTACCTTCTGAGTATGATCACTAAACTTCCCCTTTCCATCATTTATTAAAAGATACGATCTGGGAATTTCCCCATATTTATATCCTACTACCCTGCCGCCTACAAATAAATCAATATCTCCATCCTGATCAAAATCCGCAGGCCTCACACAACTTTTATTATCATACATAGGCGGAAGAGTTAAGCTTTTTGAAAAATTGCCTTTCCCGTCATTCAAATACAAGCGGTCGAACTGTTCCTTCATGTTTCCATAAAATTCGTTTCCGCCCGATACTACATACAAATCCAGGTCCTTATCGTTATCTGCATCAAAAAAAACTGCGTCTACGTCTTCATAGGTAGAATCTGCCTGAAATAAAGCCTGGTTTGTGGAATCAAATTGTCCATTAGATTTCTGTATAAATAATTTCCCAGACTGCCACTTTGCGCCTCCTGCAAAAAAATCATCCAGGCCATCACCATTCACATCTCCCACGGCTATTTTTGGCCCCTCAGTTGACAAGACGAAAGGTATTAAACTCTCCCGGTAAAAATCCAGGTAATTATTTTCCGCATGTTTATACTTAATATCCAGCTTATCCGTGATCTCTTCAAACAGCGGTGATTGCTGTGGAAGCACATTATTCTTTAAAAACCCGTTTTTATCAGTAGCATCGTGCTCGTTGAATGTGATTACCGAATTTGCTTCAATCTTTGTTCTCACTTCAACTTTTTGTCCGGGCCAAATAACAATTACTGAATCTACGGTAGTTTGCTTTCCTAACCCAAAAGTGAGCACAGGCTCTACAGAAGATAAAAAGCCACGCACAGGGTTTACCTGCTGCATTTGTATTGCGCCCTTACTCTTCAGAAAAACTTTCGCTCCAATACCAAAAGTATTTAGCCTGTCTCCCTTCAAATGTATTTTCAGATACCCGTTCTTCTGAAGCTTTTCGCTGTTATTCAGGTACACACCCGCCTGTTCGTTGATATTGTTTGTTACCAGATCCAGGTCTCCGTCATTATCCAGGTCTGCATAGGTTGCTCCGTTTGAAATGTTCGCATCTGCAAAACCCCAGTCCAATGATTTGTCCTGAAACTGAAGGTTTGAACTTCCTTTAAAGAAATAATTATGAACCTTCCCTTCCGGCATCATTGCAATTGCTTTGTGCTTTAAAGCCTGAGATATCTGCGGTGCATGATACATGGAATCAGTTGTAGCGAATTTTATATAATCCAGATCATTGGGCCTTTTAACAATACCGTTGGAGATGAAAATGTCTTTGATCCCGTCGTTATCGTAATCAGCTAAAAGAGGAGCCCAGCTCCAGTCTGTAGCAGCAACGCCGGCCATTAAAGCTACATCTGAAAACTTTTTACCTGATAAATTTAACTGAAGGCAATTACGGCTATACTGGTTATAATAACCAAACTGGAGTTTGTATAAATAAATATCCAGGGGATCTTCGCCTGTTGATACTTTTTCCACTTTTTCATCATCCGAGTACATATCCAGTGTCATGACATCCGGATAACCGTCGTTGTTCATATCCGCTGCATCGCAACCCATTGAAAAGCGGCTTAAATGCTTGAAATACTGCTTTACACTTTCGGTAAACGTGCCATTACCGTTGTTTATATAGCAATAATCGTCCTCATGAAAATCATTGGTTACATAAATATCATCCCAACCATCCTGGTTAATATCTGTTATTACAATTCCAAGTCCGTAACCCATTGCGGCTCCATATATTCCGGCTTTCTGACTAACGTCTTTAAACCTGATAGCTTCTTTATTCTGCTTCCCACTAGAAATTAACTGGTTTTCAAACAGGTAGTCTCCCGCTTCATTGTTACGCAAATTGCGAGCGTTCACTTTATCATAACTCCGTGAAGTATGAACTGCATGATTAAGCAGATAAACGTCAAGATCTCCGTCCTGATCGTAATCGAAAAACGCTGCCTGAGTGGCAAAACCTGTAAAGTCAAGCCCATAATCGGCAGCTTTCTCCGTAAAACTTACACTTCCATCCGCCTGCTTGCCATTGTTTATATAAAGCTCATTTGCACCTTCAAGTCCTTTATAATTTCCTACTGCACACACATAAATATCCAGCCAGCCATCTCCATTTATATCAACCATGGTTACACCTGTCTTCCAGTCAGAAAACCCTTCAATTCCCGCTTCTTTTGACACATCTTTAAACTTCAGGTTTCCCTGATTCAGGTACAATCTATTTTTACCCTGGTTTGATACAAAGAACAAGTCCGGCTTACCATCGTTATTTACGTCGCCTGATGCTACTCCTGCGCCGTTATAGAAATACAAATAATCCAGAATATTAAAATTTTCCTTATCCTCTACTTTATTCACAAACGAAATATTTGTTTTGGCTGAGTCAATGAGACTAAAAAGAGGTTGTTCTGAACTTCGTTTATCCCGCTTACAGCCATAAAATAATACAGCACACATAATTAGTGTGAGTAGATGTCGAAAGGAAGTTTTTGGAATTTGTTTTAAGAGATGTAATACAGTCACTATATTTCTGAATTTTGAAAGCCCTTTTTCTTCTGGCATTTATTTTTTAAAGCTAACTACCTGTAGCTTGTCGTTATTTTTTGCAAGGATTATCAGTATATTTCCTTTTGCATCCTTAATCAAATTTGAGTGCCTAACCTGTCCTTTTACAAAAAGTCCTGACTTAGCGGAAGGCAATACCTCAAACCGATGATTCCCTTTTCCCTGCAAAATTAACCCATAATTTGCATCGTATTCGCCAAGCTCGGGCAACACATCAAAAAAGTTACCGGTTAGCATGATATCTGATTTTCCATCGCGATTATAATCAAATACCTCAATTCCAAAAACCGGAGAAAACTGCGCTTCAAGAGGAAGAGCAATCAGGCTGAAATTTAATTTTCCGTTGTTGAGCAGCAGTGATGAATTTGGATTTGTTGATTTCTTTACCACCGCATCTTTCAGCTCGTCTTCAGAGAAGATATCCGGCAACGTTTTACCTGCAAAGTCTGAATATTTTAAAAATTTCTTTTTTATTGATGGAACCTGCTTTTGCAAGTCCTGTTTCAATACCATCGGGTAACTTTTACCATCCTCTGTATAACATAAAATAATTTGTTCTACAGTGCCGTTCTTATCAAAGTCGCCTGTAACCAATTCTGCGGGTTTGTTTTCTGTGGCAGTGATACGGCTATTCCTTCCCTGGTTTCCAAGTACAAAGTCTATATCGCCGTCATTATCAATATCCGCCGCTTTAATCCGGTTCCACCATCCGGCTGAATGAGGAATTGTTATAGGATTTAAACTTTTTCCCCGATTATTTTTAAAAATTGTTACCGGCATCCAGTCACCTACAACGATGAGTTCAGGATATTTATCGCCATTCAGATCTTCCCAGAGAGCGTCGGTTATCATTCCCGGTTCATTTTGCTCAAGATACCGCTTTGTGTAATTCTTAAAATTTCCGGTACCGTCATTAATATATAAATAACTGGCAGGGTTATAGCCATAACTGCCCGAAATCATCCTGCTTCCGATAAACAGGTCCAGGTCACCATCCTGGTCAAAATCTGCCGCACTTACACAAGCTCCGTTCTCGGCGATATTGGGCAACCGATTATCTTTTGAGAAATTACCTCTTCCATCGTTAATATATAACCTGTCGAGCAGCCGGGGGTCGCCAGAAAGAAACTCATTGCTTCCCGTCACTACAAATAAATCAAGGTCTTTATCCTTATCAGCGTCAAAAAACAGTGCGTCTACGTCTTCAGAAGCAATATCTTCTGCAAAGACTGCCGGAGATTTATCTGAAAAAGTTCCGTTTTTCTGCTGAATAAATAATTTTTTTTCTCCTCCGGCAGCACCTCCCACGTAAACATCCTCCAACCCGTCCCCATTTAAGTCGCCTGTTGCGAGGGCAGGGCCTTGAGTAGATAGCATTTGTTTTAATAATGCATCGCGGTTGTAATCCACAAAATTGCTTTCGTGATGTGTATAATTTAATTTTGATGAACGGGTTAAATCGATAAAAGGCTTTTCAAGGGGTATTTTTTTATCGTAGAATTTATTTTTTGCGTTCCTGTAATCCAGAACAATCTCTTTATCTGCCTGAATGTCTTTCAAAACCTGTATCTTATCGTCTGGCCACAAAACTGTAAGGGAATCAATTTTGGCTTGCTTTCCCAATCCAAATACTAAAGTAAGATCAACGGAAGATTCAAAACCACGATTGGGCATTTGCTGCAGAATGTTACTTTCTCCTTGCTGATGTATGGATACTTTAGCTCCTATACCGTCACGGTTTTTTGCATTTCCCTTGAGTTTTACCCGTAAAAAATGGTTCTTTAGTTCTTCAGTGGCCTGATTTTTATAAATGGAAACGGGCATATTTACATTATTTACAACCAGATCAAGATCGCCATCATTGTCTAAATCTCCGTACGCCGCTCCATTTGAAAATCCAGGTTCACCAAGCCCCCACTTTTCAGCGTTGTTTTCGAACTTGAGATTGCCTAAATTTTTAAAAGCATAATTGGGAACAGGGGTAGAACTCATTTTGGCAATTAGCTCTTTGTTATAATTGTAGCCTCCACCCATTGCCGCCTGACGCAATGTTTCTTCATTGCCCAAAAAGTTAACAAAATCCAGGTCTGTGATATCTTTATATATTCCGTTCGCGACAAAAATATCTTTCATGCCGTCATTATCCATATCAAACAATAGCGCTCCCCAGCTCCAGTCTGTTGCTTGAACTCCTGCCAGCCTGGCCACTTCACTAAATGTATTGTCTCCATTGTTTAAATGGAGCATATTCTGCATGTATTGCTTATGAAAATCATTGGATAGTTTAAGCTGTGCCAGTTCATAGCTTTCAAATTGTGAAGTCCTTTTTAAGCGGATATCATTACCGGGAAGCATATCGGTAACAAAAATATCCAAGTTACCGTCGTTATTCAGGTCAGCAATATCAGCCCCCATAGATGAAAGGCTTTCGTGCTGCATAAAGTCTTTGCCTGATTCCGTGAAAGTTCCGTTATGATTATTGATGTATAAATAATCCCGTTCATAAAAATCATTGGAAATAAAAATATCAGGCCAGTTATCGTTATTTACATCGCCGATAGTTATTCCAAGACCAAAGCCAATTAAGCTGCCGTAAATACCCGCTGAGGCACTTACATCTGTAAACTTTTCTCCATCATTCCGGAGCAATTTGTCGCCGCCAAGTTCATCACGTTTGTTCCTGATATTGGCATATCCTAATCGGTTTGCAGGGTACGAACTATTGTTAAGCAGGTAAACGTCCAAATCTCCATCCCTGTCATAATCAAAAAAAGCGGCATGGGTAGAATATCCCTTGTCATCAAGACCATACGCTGCAGCCATTTCTGTAAATACCGGTACACCATTTTTTGAAATTCCTTTGTTAAGGAAGAGTTCGTTTTTCCTGTTATCACCACTCACATCCCCTGAATTACAGACATATATATCCAGCAGTCCATCACCGTTCACATCAGCCATTGTCACTCCCGTACTCCAAGCCTGTTTACCTTCTACACCGGCTTCTTTTGTAATATCTTCAAATTTTAGACTTCCCTTGTTGAGGTAAAGATGGTTTTTATCCATGTTAGAGGATAAATACAGATCAGGTAAACCATCATTATTTACATCCCCAATGGCAACACCGGCTCCGTTATAAAAATTCCGGTAACTGAAAATATTCATTTCAGGAGTGCTTTCTACTTTATTTATGAAAGATACCCCTGTTTCAGATGCCGGTAAATCTTTAAACAAAGTTTCCCTATTACCCTTGTTTTTACAGGATATGATACATACCAGAATAGCAATAACAGTAAGTGAAACTTGTATTTTTCCTGATAACATTAAGAAGCTGAGCTAATTATTGAAAGCATGTATTAAAGAGAAAGCAAGTTACAAGAACTTGCTTTCTTTAAATAATAAGTTTTAAACAAAATTTTAATTAATACCCCGGGTTTTGCTTCAAATTAGGGTTGTTAGATAATTGTTGTGAAGGTATAGGGAATAATCTTCTGAATGTTTCGCTGTTATTCTTAAATTCCCATGAACTTTCCCATTTGCCAAAACGAATAAGGTCATTCCTGCGCCAGCCTTCCCATGCAAGTTCTCTGCCTCGTTCTGCAAGAATATCATCTAACGTTAAGCTGGTAAGGTTAGCAACTTTTGCACGTGCTCGAACTTTATTTATTTCGGTAAGCGCAGGTCCTGTATGTCCGAGACGAAGTTCTGCTTCTGCTTTCATCAAAAGGACATCCGAAAACCTGAAAAGAGCAAAGTCGTTATCCTGGTCGCTACGTGTATTGTTACGCTGTACTTCGTATTTAACATTCCGAACTCCTTCGTTACCAAAAGCCTTTTCAAGAGAGGTAATTTGCGGAGTAAAGATTAATTGTTTTGACTTGTTATCAACCGCATCGGTAAAGGTAATGATGTTACCGGCGTTATCTTTCTGAGGGCCTTCTAACCACATTGCCTTACGGAGATCATTGTCTGAGTAAGAATTATAAAAATCAGCTCGGGTAGAAAAGCCGTTCCACGGATTACCTGATAACTGATAAACTCCTCCCTGAGCATAATGCAATGTTCTCATTTGCCAGTTCATTCCGGTAGCTAAAACTTTATCATAAGGTATAACTAAAATATTTTCAGCATACGTATTCGTGTTACTACCATTCGCTACTGCAAAATTCGACAGATAATCAGGATTTAAACCATAACCTGCCGCAGAATTTATAACAGCATCTGCAGCCGCTGATGCCTCCTGCCATTTTGGAGTACCTGTATATACTTCAGCATTCAAATAAAGTTTTGCAAGTAATGTATTAGCTGCTCCCTTCGTAAAACGACTGTAAGTGGCTGCTCCTTTTTCATCCCTTAGATTAGGAAGAGCTTCTGTTATTTCTTTTTCAATAAAAGCATATACGGCAGCACGATCTGATTGGGTTGGATTTCCTGCCGGAGAGCTTTCTGTTAGAATCGGAACATTGCCAAACATATCAAGTAAAGTAAAGTATGCAAAGGCTCTCAACATTCTCAATTCAGAAAGAATAGTTTCTTTTCCCTGAATTTCAAGGCTGCTGGCATTTATTGCAGTAATATTAATATTTGCTTTTGCAATAACCTGATATGCCCACTCCCAGGATCCGTTAATTTGTCCCGGCGATACAGGTGTCCAGTTATGGCGGGCCATTTGCTGCCATGAAGCATTGTCATACCAGTCTGGGCCTCGTGTCGGCACTACCATCTCATCCGAAGTAGCTTCGTTCAATACAGTAACCGGATCATAATAGCCTCTTAATTGTCCATAAGTAGCCCCTACAGTAGATAATAATTCAGCTTCGTTTTTGGGAAACTTACTTCCTTCTGCACGATCAAAAACCTCCGGTTCCAAATCGGTACACGCCTGTACCCCTGCTAACAAAAAAGCAATGGAGCCGGCAATTATTATTTTATTATAATTAAATATTTTCATATCAATTTCATTTGGCTTTAAAAAGTTAGCGAAACCCCCAGTGTGAACGAACGAGTTTTTGGATAATAAGTGATTGGTTCGATACCTGGTGAAAGATTGGTACTTACCGCATTGGCATCCAGACTTCCATATATATCGCGTGAGGAACCAAGTCTGGGTTCAGGATCTATACCACGATATTTTGTAATAACGAATGTATTATTTCCAGCTACATACACTTGGGCATTAGTTAGATACTTAGCAAATTTTGGCAAGCGATAAGACAAACGGAAATTATCTAAACGGACAAAATCACCTTTTTCCACCCACATGTCAGAAAATGCAGGAGATAATCCTGCCGGGATTCCTGTAGAAAAGGCATCACTAATAGCATTATTACCAGGGAACCGATTCGGATTAGCTGAATAAATATACGGGCCATTAACGATCTTATGTCCAACAGCACCTCTTAATAAGAAATTAAGATCAAAGCGTTTGTATGTAAAGCTATTTCCCCATGAAAATACTGCTTTTGGCTGTGCGCTTCCCAGATAAGTACGATCCTTACCAAAAGGATCATTACCACCTCCGCCAAAATCCTGCCAGATATATTTTGGAGATCCGTCATCGTTAGTACCGAATCCTAAGAATTTAGGGCCATAGAATTGTCCGACAGGGTGGCCAGGTTGCAACACAACTGGTGCGGCAATCCCCCCCTGTCCACTACCAAATGTACCGTACGTTCTGGGTGAAGAAGGATCGTAGGAGAAGATACCAGAACTCAAAGAAACTACTTCATTCTTATTGTGTGCTACATTTACACTTGTTCTCCATTGAAAGTTCTCTTTGTCTACTGCAAGGTAATCCAAAGCAAGTTCCACTCCTTTATTGTTAATTTTTCCAACATTGGCTAATATACTATTTGAAACCGCCGTCAGATTATCTGCCCCGTATGTAGAACCGATCGCAATACCATAATCAAATAACAGATCTCTGGTATCTTTATTATAAAATTCCAGTGAACCGTTAAGCCTGCTCTTAAACAGACTAAAATCTAAACCGATATTCGTCATCGCCGAAGTTTCCCATTTCAAATCAGGATTGGCGTTCTGGCTATATTGATATGCAGTCTGGAACCCTCCATTAGTAAAATAAGAACCGTTAGGACCATACAATAACTGAGAGGCATAATCATAAATACCTTCCTGGTTTCCTGTAATTCCGTAACCCACACGAAGCTTCAAATCATCTATGAAATTGACATTTTTCATAAATCCTTCCTGTTTTATACGCCATCCTGCAGAAACAGAAGGGAACCATCCCCAGCGATTATTGGCACCGAAACGAGAAGATCCGTCACGACGGATATTTGCCGTTAGCAAGTATTTGTCGTTATAAGAATAATTTAAACGACCAATAAAGCCTATTAAAATTGCTTCTGATTTATAGGATCCAACTTCCCTGTTTGTAGAACCATCGGAGTTAGCATTACCTGCTCCGATATTGTTGTTGCCAAAAACATCGGGGAAATTACTGTTACCAGCATTAAAGCCTTCATTTGACAATTTCTGATAAGTATAGCCACCCAGAATATCAAAATTATGCTTTCCTGCCTGTTGCGCATATTGAGCGGTTAGCTCCAGCAACCTGTCAGTAACCTCTCGTTCGGACCTTGAACCGTAAGAAATATTGTTACTATTTGCCTTCCATGAACTTGGACGGAAAAAACCGTAATTACTGTTAAAGCTATTAATTGATGCATTTGCACCTAATTTCAAACCCTTAACAGGTGTTAAAAATACTTTTAAATTGCCCAGACTTTCTTTGTCTTTGGAGCCATTGGTTAACTGCTGCATTCTTGCAACAGGGTTTTCAATCTCAAATCCACCCGGAATACTGTTTCCATTAAATTGATCAAAACCTGCAACTCCCGGCTGCAAATAAGTTCCGGCATCGTTATATACTGGAAAAGTTGGATTAATTCTTCCTGCTAGTAAAAAAGCAAAATAATCTACGTATTTCCTGTTAGATTGCTGTTGAGATAAAAGTAACTGGATTTCCAGTTTATCATTAAATGCTTTTTGAACTAAATTTAAGCGGCCGTTTAACCGGTCCATACCAGAATTAAGTGCAATACCAGGTTGATTCAAATATACTACAGAACCTCGGTAATTGAAATTTTCGGTGCCACCCGAAACAGCTATACTCTGATTGTTACTTACCGCATCACGGGTGATCGCATCAAACCAATTAGTTCTTGCTCCGTAATCATTTGCTGAAACATCCAGATTTAACTCACGTAATTTGGATACATACTCGTCAGGACTTAGAAAAGGTAAAGAATTGGACACTTGCTCTATTCCCACATAACTATTCAACTCCACTGTAGTCTTACCCGCCTTACCACGCTTAGTTGTTACCATAATAACCCCATTTGCACCTCTTGAACCATAAATCGCGGCTGAAGATGCATCTTTCAACACGTCTATCTTTTCAATATCTTCAGGAGCCACACTGTTTAAGCTGGCCCCGGCAACTCCATCAACTACAACTAAAGGTTCACTGTTAGCGCTAAGAGAAGAAGTTCCTCTTAAGCGAATAGCCGGACGATTACTGGTTGGGTCACCTCCCTGCGAAACGATATTTAAACCTGCCACCTTTCCCTGAATTGCCTGCAGAGGGTTATTTACAACTCCGGCATTCAGATCTTTTGCACTTACCGAAGCTGTTGCACCGGTTACGTCGGCTTTTCGCTGACTACCATAACCTACTACCACCACTTCGTTAAGGGTGGTTTTTGCTGCTTCCAGTGTTACATTTACTGTTGTTTTTCCTGCAATACTTACTTCTTTGGTATTATAACCAATATAAGTAAATACTAAGGTAGTGGTAGATTCGGGAACCGAGAGGCTAAAGGATCCGTCGGCACCTGTGCCGGTACCATTGGTTGTTCCTTTAGCTTTTACAGAAACACCTACCAATGGCGTTCCATCTTGCGAGTCTGTAACTTTTCCGCTGATTACCTTGTTTTGCGCCCATGCAGGCACAACCAGAATAAAAAGCATAATAGACAAACTCAGGGAGAGTACATGTTTAAAATGCATAATGATTAGTTTGTAAAGGGTTAGTTAAAGTTGTAACAGTTATATGTAATTATAACAATTATTAATCATAATTGTTATAAAATTATTTTTTTAATTAAATCCAGTGAAAATCCATTTTCACTGCTACTTCTGTTTGAACTTGCATAGTATTTCTCTTTCTCCCGCTTCACCGTAATTTATACTATTAAAGCAATTTAAGAAGTTTTAAGAGTTCTTACTTGTCATTCATTCTATATTTAATAATTGGTTACAGGCAGATCGGGAACGTTCCCAAAACAAATTTATAAACAAAAAGTAATTTACCTAATTTTTTTAAAAAAATTTATGCTATCAGTTCCTAATGAGTTAATCTTCTTCCCCTTCAACAAAAAAATCATCTGTCAGTTCATCAATCTCACGACGGTCCTTTTTAGTAGGCCTGCCGGTGCCTCGATCTCTTTTTAATACAGGGGCATGAAATAAGGACTTAAATCGCGGCGTTTCTTCTGCAGGAGTTAAATCCTCATAAAAGTTTACCGCAGTTTTAGCATCTACCCTGTTCCCCAGCAAACCTGTCACTTTTATTACTTTTCGTTCAATACCTTTCGAGATGTTGTAAATCTCATTCAGCTTTACTTCATGCGATGGCTTTATATTCTGCCCGCCTGTTTTAACCCTTCCTGCCCTGCACGCTTCACTCGCCAACGTCCGGGTTTTAAAAATGCGGATCGCCCATAAATATTTATCAATTCTTAATTTTTCTTTTTCGCTCATATAGTACTAAACAAAAATCCTGAAAAAACATTTACTTTGTTAAAAATTATACAATTAATGGCAACTGAATTACGTAAACTTATTGAAGAAGCATGGGAAGACCGTAATCTTCTTAATTTTAAAGAATATAGAGACGCAATTGAAACTATCATTGAACTGCTCGATAAAGGCGAACTGCGTGTAGCTGAACAAATTGTCAACCGCTGGCACGTAAACGACTGGATAAAGAAAGCAGTAATTTTATATTTCCCAATACGCGAAATGAAGGTTACCGAAGTTGGCCCTTTTGTTTTTCACGATAAAATGAAACTAAAAACCAACTATAAACAACTTGGTGTACGGGTAGTTCCGCAGGCAAGTGCACGTTACGGCGCTTATTTAGCAAAAGGAGTAATCATGATGCCTTCTTATGTAAATATAGGCGCTTATGTTGATGAAGGAACTATGGTTGATACCTGGGCCACTGTTGGCTCTTGCGCACAGGTAGGAAAAAACGTGCACTTAAGCGGTGGTGTTGGTCTTGGCGGAGTGTTAGAACCCGTACAAGCTGCCCCGGTTATTATCGAAGATAACTGTTTTCTTGGTTCGAGGGCTATTGTTGTAGAAGGTGTACGGGTAGAGCATGAAGCGGTTTTGGGAGCAAATGTTGTTTTGACAGCTTCAACCAAAATTATTGATGTAACAGGGCCTGAACCAATAGAATATAAAGGTGTGGTTCCTGCACGTTCGGTTGTAATTCCGGGTTCTTACCCTAAAAAATTTGCTGCAGGAGAATATCACGTACCCTGTGCCTTAATTATTGGCCAGCGAAAAGAATCGACAGATAAGAAAACCTCGCTTAATGATGCTTTGAGAGAGCATAACGTTTCGGTTTAAGCCACCATTGAGCTAATTTATTCAGGTACTTTACTTCAGACAAAGATGCTTATTGGTTATGACGGGAAACGAATAATACAAAATTTTACAGGCCTTGGAAATTACAGCAGGTATGTGTTGAATTTAATGGCCTGTAATTTTCCTCAAAACTCCTATTTCATCTACTCGTCTAAGAAAGCCGCTGCCGGTCTTAGGTTTGCTGAAAATAAATCCGTTTATTATAAAAGTCCTGAGCGGCTTTACGCTCCTGCTATCTGGAGGACTTTCGGAATGGTTAAGGACTTAAAGAAAGATCAAATCGACTTGTATCATGGCCTTAGCAACGAGATACCGGCAGGGTTAAAAAGGGCAAAAATTCCTTCTGTTGTAACTATTCACGACTTAATTTTTCTTCGCTATCCTGAGTACTATAAATTTATTGACCGGAAAATTTACGAGTGGAAAGTGAATTATGCCTGTCAGAATGCAACTAAAATTATTGCAGTAAGCGAAAAAACCAAAGAAGACCTTATAACCTTTTTCAAGGTGCCGGAAAAACGTATTGAAGTTATTTTTCAAAGTTGTCATCCGGTTTTCCGGCAAAAAAGCACCGAAACTGAAAAAAATGCCGTAAGAAAACAATATAATTTGCCTTCAAAATACATCCTGAATGTAGGAACAATAGAAAAACGAAAAAACCTCCTCCTGATTGCAAAAGCATTAAAATCAGTTCCTGATGATGTACATTTAGTGGTTATTGGAAAACAAACAGATTATGCTGCATCGGTAAAACAATATTTAAGGTCACACAAACTGAGCTCACGTGTGCATTTTCTGAGCCGCGTGCCCCTTGAGGATCTTCCACATATATATCAGCAAGCCGAAATGTTTATCTATCCTTCAGAGTACGAGGGCTTTGGAATTCCGGTTATTGAAGCACTGCATTCAGAAATCCCTGTGATAGCGGCTACAGGATCCTGCCTGGAAGAAGCAGGGGGCCCTGATACTTGTTATGTACATCCGAAAGACGAAATACAATTGGCCTTTTTCATCAACTCAATTCTCAATCATCCGGAAAAAAAACGGAAAACTATTCAAAATGGTAAAATTCATCTTGAAAATTTTTCTGATGAAAGAATTTCCAGGCAGTTAATGGATCTTTATATTCAGACAGTTAATAATGCTTAAAGAAGAAATCGATAATACACTTAAAGTTCTGCAATCTGGTGGAATTATTCTTTATCCCACAGATACGATTTGGGGAATTGGCTGCGATGCAACTAACGAGGAAGCCATAAACAGGATTTTTGAACTTAAGGGCAGAGATGCATCCAAAAGCCTGATAACTTTGTTAGACAGCGAAAACAAATTGGAAAGTTATGTTAAAGAGGTTCCTCCAATAGCTTATGATCTGATTGAATATGCCGAGAACCCCTTGACAATCATTTATTCAAATGCAAAAAACCTTGCCCCAAATGCTATTCACCTCGATGGCAGTATTGGAATAAGAATTGTTAAGCATGATTTTTGCAAACAGCTTATACAACGGTTCCGTAAACCGATTATTTCAACTTCAGCTAACATCAGCGGGCAAAAATCTCCGACTAATTTTGCGGAAATAGATGCTAAAATTTTATCTGGCGTAGATTATGTGGTAAACATTGATCAGGATGATCTTACAGAAAAGAAGGCTTCCACTATCCTGAAATTAGAAGTTGATGGCAGTTTTGTCTTCATCAGGCGCTAATTGTTATTTTTGCAACGAGTTGAATAGGCCCAGCAACAATGAAAGAATCCCTGCAGCATCCTGTATTTAAAAAGCTATCTGCAATAACTGAAGAAACAGGAACGAAAGTTTTTGTCATTGGAGGTTATGTAAGAGATCTCTTTTTGGAAAGACCTTCGAAAGATATTGATTTTGTTGTGCTTGGCAACGGGATTGCTTTTGCAGAAAAAGCCGCAAAAAAACTGCATGCCACTGTTTCGGTATTTAAGAACTTTGGAACCGCTATGTTGCGCTACAAAGAGCTGGAAATAGAGTTTGTTGGTGCACGCAGGGAATCATACAGATCGGAATCAAGAAAGCCAATAGTAGAAGATGGCACACTGGAGGATGACCAAAAACGCCGTGACTTCACAATAAATGCAATGGCTATTGGCATTAATCCGGAAAACTTTGGTGAACTGATTGACCCTTTTGATGGAATACACGACCTTGAAAAAAAGTTAATACGCACTCCGCTTAATCCTTTAGAAACCTTTTCGGATGATCCGCTAAGGATGATGAGAGCTATCCGTTTTGCCAGCCAGTTAAATTTCACTATTGATCCGCTTGCCCTCGAAGCGATCCGGACAAATAAAGAGCGGATTGGAATTGTTTCAAAAGAACGTATCACAGATGAACTTAACAAGATCATCCTTTCCGATAAGCCTTCTGTAGGTTTTAAATACCTCTTTGACACGGGACTTTTACACCTGATATTCCCGCAGATGTCCAATCTTCAGGGTGTGGAATATATTGAAGGGAAAGGCCATAAAGACAACTTCTACCACACATTGCAGGTTTTAGATAACATTTGTGAACATACGGATGATTTGTGGTTACGCTGGGCTGCCATATTGCACGATATTGCCAAACCAGCAACCAAACGTTTTGAAAAAAACCATGGATGGACCTTCCATGGCCATGAAGATAAGGGAGCACGTTTGGTTCCGCGGATATTTTCGCAGTTAAAACTACCATTAAACGATAAAATGAAATTTGTTCAGAAGATGGTACAACTCCATCTTCGGCCCATTGTACTGGCCCAGGATATCGTTACTGATTCAGCCGTACGAAGGTTACTTTTTGATGCAGGCGAAGACATAGAAAGCCTGATGATGCTTTGCAATGCAGATATAACTACTAAAAATGAATACAAAGTAAAAAAGTACCGGGAGAATTTCGAGCTGGTTAAACAGAAAATTAAGGATGTAGAAGAACGCGACAAAATACGAAACTGGCAGCCACCTGTAAGCGGAGAGGATATTATGAATACTTTTAATTTAAAACCCGGCAAAGAGGTTGGATTAATAAAAAATCAGATCAGAGAGGCTATTTTAGAAGGAGAAATTAAAAATAATAAAGAAGAAGCTTTAGAATTTATGCTTCGTAAAGCCGAAGAAATGAACATTCTTCCGGTAAAAAACCCATTATAAATTTTATTAAACTTTATACATTAAAAGACGTTATTGTTACGCCTATTTTTATTTATTTCGCACATCTAAACCAACAAAAAGGATAATGGCCATTTACAGATTCAGAGTTTCTTTTGAAGATTATGACGACGTAATCCGAGAGATTGATATTAGATCAACACAAACCTTCGAAGATCTTCATTACGCAATCCACCGGACTACCGGTTACAACGCCGAACAATCTTCTTCATTTTATGTAAGCAATGATCACTGGATCAAAAATGAAGAAATCGCTTTTCTTCCCACTCAACGAAAAATTGACCGTGGAGTAACAATCATGAGTAATACCAAGTTAAGCAGGTTCATTGATGATCCGCATCAGAAATTTTATTATACATATAACTTCGACAGGCCCTATGATTTCCATGTTGAACTGATCAAAATATTAGAGGAGGAAAAAGGAAAAGAATATCCCACCATTATTAAAACCGTTGGAGAGGCCCCTAAACCATTAGGAGCAATTCAGGCACCACCAAATTCCGGCGAAGAAGAAGATTTCGATTTTCTAAATGAGATGGATGTTGAACCTGAAGATACAGAGGATTTTGAAACAGTGGATGATCTGGGTATCGAGGTACCCGATGTGGAGGACCAGGAGGAAGATGAAGACAAAGACGAATTTATGGATGAATTCAATGACAACGAACATGCGGATTCTGAAGATGATTATCACAAAGACGATTATTAATTAATCGTCTTTGTTTACGTTTATAAGTATTTACTTTTTACTTCTTTATACCTTTAACAAATGAAGAAGTACCTGATAACAATAGTAGGCCCTACCGCTATTGGAAAAACTACCCTGGCAATACAACTTGCCCGGCACTTTGGCACCGAGATCATTTCAGCAGATTCAAGACAGTTTTATCGTGAGTTAACCATAGGAACAGCAAAACCTTCTTCAGAAGAACTACTACAGGTAAAACATCATTTTATTAATTCGCATTCTATTAACGAGGAGTTTAATGTTGGAAGTTTTGAACAGAAAGGCCTGGTCCTCTTAGAACAAATTTTCGGAAAAGCAAATATTGCTGTACTTGTGGGAGGATCCGGTTTATATATTAATGCCATTACTGAAGGTTTTGATTCATTTCCCATGGTTGATCCACATATACGCGAGAAATTAAATACGAATTTTCAAACAGAGGGTATTCAAACTCTTCAATCGCTATTAAAGGAATTAGATCCTGTATATTATCAGCAGGTAGATATTAACAACCCTCAACGGATTATCAGGGCATTGGAAGTCTGTATAGGTACCGGAGATACTTATTCTTCACTTAGAAAAAGCCTCAGGAAGCAGCGCCCTTTCCATATTTTAAAAATAGGGTTAAATACAAACAGAGAACTGCTCTATAAACGCATTAATGCCCGTGTAAACCAGATGATACACGAAGGTTTATTAGAAGAAGTAAAAGGATTGCATGCTTATAAAACATTCAATTCTTTGCAAACAGTGGGCTACTCTGAGATTTTTGATTTTTTAGATAACAAACTAACATTTGAGCAAGCTATAGAAAAAATCAAGCAAAATACACGGCGATATGCTAAAAGGCAACTAACCTGGTTCAGAAAGGACCCTGAAATTCAATGGTTTGAACCCACCGATACCAAAAATATAATTGAGTATGTAAATCAGCAAATACAAAAAGGCTGATACTGATAGAAAGATTTATGCCTGTGCTGTAGGCCCGCCGAAATTCAATGGCAGCCCTTGCTCCTCCTGAATTTTTATTCGCCCATTAACGGCTTCAAATTTTTCAACGTTATCTTCAATAGCCCTTAACAAACGCTTTGCATGTTCCGGCGTAAGAATAATTCTTGATTTCACTTTTGCTTTTGGTATTCCCGGCATAACACGGATAAAATCCAAAACAAATTCGGTATTTGAATGCGTAATTATTGCAAGATTTGAATAAATACCTTCAGCAACATCTTCCGATAATTCAATATTGAGCTGATTAGGATCCTGATTTTGTTCTTCCATACGGTAAAAATAAAAAAGTCCTCATGAAATAGGAGGACTGCAAGTTATTTTATTTCAACTTACTCAAGCATGAAATTAAAAATAGCTAAAACAGATCCTACAATTGCAAGAAATTGAACTAATCCAACAATGTATACAGATTTAAGCAAGTCGCCTTTTACCCCTGCAATTCTATTGTCCAATCTTAAAACATCTTCTTTAGAAGCAAATTTAGAAACGTTACTTTCAAATTCGTTTGTACTTCTTCCTTAACAAAAGCAACTAAACTTTCAGCTTCATTTTCTCCAAACTTATTCTTAAGAATCTGGTACATTGAATTTTCAGAGATGCCGTATAGAAATAATTTAATACTAATTTACAATTTGCAGACCAAAGAAAAAAGTCCCCTCATTACTGAGGGGACTTTAAATATAACATTCAATTAAGTGTTATTCTTCTCCTTCTTTTGAAAGAGCTTATGAGCTTAAGCTTCAACTTCTTCTTGTTTAGAAGCTAATAGCCTATCGTATTCTTCCTGAGAACCAACAATAATACGTTCATAGCTACGTAAACCAGTTCCTGAAGGAATCAGGTGACCAACAATTACGTTTTCTTTCAATCCAAGTAAGTTATCACGTTTTCCGCTGATAGCCGCCTCATTTAATACCTTGGTAGTTTCCTGGAAGGAAGCTGCAGATATAAATGATTTAGTTCCCAATGAAGCACGTGTTATACCTTGCAGAAGCGGACTTGAAGTTGCCGCAATTGCATCACGGGCCTCAGCAAGTTTCATATCTTTACGTTTTAACAGAGAATTTTCATCTCTAAGTTTACGTACGGATATAATCTGTCCGGCTTTAAGGGTTGTCGAATCTCCAGGATCAGTAATAACTTTCTTATCGTAGATTTCATCGTTTTCCTGCATGAAGTCCCAACGGTCAACAGCATCATTTTCAAGAAAGCGGGTATCTCCTGGATCCTCTATTTTCACTTTCTGCATCATCTGGTGAACAATTACTTCAAAATGCTTGTCGTTGATCTTCACTCCCTGCAAACGGTAAACTTCCTGTACACCATTTACAAGGTATTCCTGAACAGCTGCAGGGCCTTTAATTGCAAGTATATCAGCAGGAGAGATCGATCCGTCAGACAAAGGCATACCCGCTTTAACAAAGTCGTTATCCTGTACAAGGATATGCTTGGAAAGCGGAACCAGATACTTCTTAATCTGTCCATCTCTTGATTCGATAGAAATTTCACGGTTACCACGTTTAACACCACCAAGTGTTACAACTCCATCAATTTCTGTTACTACTGCCGGATTTGATGGATTACGGGCTTCAAATAATTCAGTTACACGTGGAAGACCACCCGTAATATCCCTGGTTTTACCTGTAGAACGAGGAATTTTAGCAATTACCTCTCCCATTTTCACTTCAATACCTTCATCTACCGCAATGTGAGCGCCTACCGGGATATTGTACCCTTTTACAAAGTCACCTTTCTTATCAACGATACGGATAACAGGATTCTTGGTTTTATCCCGGGTATCAATAATTACCTTTTCTCTGTGTCCTGTTTGTTCGTCTGACTCTTCACGGAAAGTAACACCTTCAATAATAGACTCAAACTCTATACGGCCACCAAATTCAGAGATGATTACCGCATTATATGGATCCCAGCTACAGATACGATCACCTTTAGCAACAGTAGCTCCTTCTTTCACATATAAATAAGATCCGTAAGGAATATTATTAGCCATGATAACACGACGTGATGATGGTTCAATAATCCTGAATTCACCAGAACGGCCTAATACCACATCTACCGGACCTTCTTCTGTCTCATACGGCACAGTTCTGATATTCTCGAATTCGATAACTCCCTCAAACTTCGCGTTAATTTGTGACTCTGCTGCAATGTTTGACGCGGTACCACCCACGTGGAAGGTACGCAATGTTAACTGAGTACCCGGCTCACCGATAGACTGAGCGGCTATAACTCCAACTGCTTCACCCGCCTGAACACGTTTACCAGTTGCAAGATTTCGTCCGTAACATAATGCACAAACACCTCGTTTACTTTCACAAGCAAGTACAGAACGGATTTCAATACCCTCTAATGGTGAATTTTCAATATTACGTGCTACTTCTTCATCAATATCCTGGTTTGCCGCAACTAATAACTCATTTGTTAACGGATCATAAACATCATGAAGTGATGTACGGCCCAATATACGTTCATATAATGGCTCAACGATATCTTCGTTATCTTTAAGAGCAGTTGTGTATATACCTCTTAAAGTTCCGCAATCTGTTTCACCAACAATCATATCCTGTGCCACATCGTGTAAACGACGGGTTAAGTAACCTGCGTCCGCCGTCTTTAACGCTGTATCCGCAAGACCTTTACGGGCACCGTGAGTAGAGATAAAGTACTCCAATACCGACAAACCTTCTTTAAAGTTCGAAAGAATTGGGTTCTCAATGATCTCACCACCTGAACCGGATTTCTGAGGTTTTGCCATCAATCCCCGCATACCGCAAAGCTGACGAATCTGCTCTTTAGAACCACGGGCACCTGAATCCAACATCATGTAAACAGAGTTGAATCCCTGGTTATCCGTAGAAAGGATTTCCATCACATTTGCTGTTAAGCGGTTATTGATACGAGTCCAGATATCGATAATTTGATTGTATCGTTCGTTGTTGGTAATGAATCCCATGTTATAGTTATTCATTACTTCCTCTACTTCTTTAGAAGCCTGGTCAATCAGTTTCAGTTTCGCATCCGGAATATTAAGATCCTGAAGGTTAAATGATAAACCTCCGCGGAAGGCCATCTGGAATCCTAACTCCTTAATATCGTCCAGGAATTGGGCTGCACGAGCCATACCAGTATTTTTTACAACTTCCCCGATAATATCCCGAAGCGATTTCTTAGTTAGAAGCTCGTTGATATAACCTACCTCTTCCGGAACTACCTGGTTGAATAGTACCCGGCCTACTGTAGTATCAATTAATTTACTAACGATAGATCCGTCTTTCTCCTTTACATTTGCTTTCACTTTTATGAAGGCATGCAGATCGATCTTTTTCTCATTGTAAGCAATGATAACTTCTTCTGCAGAGTAAAAAGTCTGACCTTCTCCTTTAACTACTCGGCTTTCATCTGTTTTACGGCCTTTGGTAATATAATAGAGTCCAAGTACCATGTCCTGAGAAGGAACGGTAATAGGCGTACCATTTGCCGGGTTCAGAATGTTATGCGCTGCAAGCATCAACAATTGAGCTTCCAGAATAGCAGCATTGCCAAGTGGCACGTGAACAGCCATCTGGTCACCGTCAAAGTCGGCGTTGAACGCTGTACAAACTAATGGATGCAGCTGAATAGCTTTTCCTTCAACTAATTTTGGCTGGAATGACTGAATACCCAAACGGTGTAATGTAGGAGCACGGTTTAACAATACCGGGTGTCCTTTTAGTACGTTCTCCAGAATATCCCAAACTATCGGATCTTTACGATCAACTATTTTCTTAGCTGATTTTACTGTCTTAACAACACCTCTTTCAATCATCTTGCGAATGATGAATGGTTTGAAAAGTTCAGCAGCCATATCCTTTGGTAAACCGCATTCATGCAATTTCAGGTTCGGGCCTACAACAATTACCGAACGTGCTGAGTAATCCACACGTTTACCTAATAAGTTCTGACGGAAACGTCCTTGTTTTCCTTTCAAAATATCTGAAAGTGATTTTAAAGCACGATTTCCTTCTGTTTTAACCGCATTTACCTTACGTGAGTTATCAAATAACGAATCAACAGCTTCCTGAAGCATACGTTTTTCGTTACGAAGAATAACTTCAGGTGCTTTAATTTCGATCAGGCGTTTTAAACGATTATTCCGGATGATTACACGGCGATATAAATCGTTTAAGTCGGAAGTAGCAAAACGGCCACCTTCTAACGGCACTAATGGACGAAGTTCTGGCGGAATTACAGGAACAATCTTTACAATCATCCACTCAGGTTGATTTTCGATATTTTCACGTGCACCACGGAAAGCTTCCACAACCTGAAGGCGTTTTAATGCCTCATTCTTACGTTGTTGAGAAGTTTCATTAGCTGCCTGGTGACGAAGATCGTATGATTGCTGATCCAGGTCTAAACGCTTTAATAATTCTTCAAGCGCTTCAGCACCCATCTTGGCGATGAATTTCTGAGGATCTTTATCATCTAAATATTGATTTTCTTTTGGAAGAGTATCCAATATATCCAGGTATTCTTCTTCAGTCAGAAAATCCATCTTCTGGATTCCGTCTGTTTCTTTAATACCCGGCTGAATAACTACGTACCGTTCGTAATAGATAATAAGATCCAGTTTTTTAGTTGGTAAACCAAGTAAATAACCAATCTTATTAGGAAGAGAACGGAAATACCAGATATGAGCAACCGGAACTACCAGATTGATGTGTCCCATCCGCTCACGACGTACTTTCTTTTCAGTTACTTCAACACCGCAACGATCGCAAACAATACCTTTGTAACGGATACGTTTGTATTTTCCGCAATGACATTCGTAATCCTTTACAGGACCAAAAATACGCTCACAGAATAAACCATCACGTTCCGGCTTATACGTCCGGTAATTGATAGTTTCTGGTTTTAAAACTTCACCGCTTGAACGTTCCAGAATAGATTCGGGAGACGCTAAGCTGATAGTAATCGAAGTGAAGTTACTTTTGATTTTATTATCCTTTTTGTAAGACATAGCTCTTTTTTAGTTGTAAGTTGTAGGTTGTTAAGTTGTACGCCAAGCCTGAAACTTATAACGTACAACTTATAACTTACTACTTAATCCAATGTGATATCCAAACCTAAACCTCTTAATTCATGAACCAATACGTTAAATGATTCAGGAACCGAAGGTGTTGGCAGGTTTTCACCTTTCACAATTGCTTCGTATGTTTTTGCACGGCCCACAACATCATCAGATTTCACTGTTAAGATTTCCTGAAGGATGTTAGCAGCACCAAATGCTTCAAGTGCCCAAACCTCCATCTCACCAAAACGCTGCCCACCAAACTGTGCTTTACCACCCAGCGGCTGTTGTGTAATTAATGAGTAAGGACCGATAGAACGTGCGTGCATCTTGTCATCAACCATGTGCCCTAATTTCAGCATATAAATTATACCGACAGTAGTTGGCTGGTCGAAACGCTCACCTGTTAATCCATTATATAAATAAGTTCTACCTGATTTTGGCAAATTCGCTTTTGCAACCCATTCTTCCACTTCATCGTGCGAAGCACCATCAAAGATCGGTGTAGCGAACTTCATACCTAATTCTTTACCTGCCCATCCTAAAACAGTTTCGTAAATCTGCCCCAGGTTCATCCGGGAAGGTACACCCAGAGGGTTAAGTACGATATCTACCGGAGTTCCGTCTTCAAGGAATGGCATATCTTCATCACGAACAATACGGGCAACAATACCCTTATTTCCGTGACGACCCGCCATCTTATCCCCTACACGAAGCTTACGTTTCTTAGCAATATAAACTTTTGCCATTTGAACAATGCCAGAAGGAAGTTCGTCTCCTACGCTTATTGCAAATTTATCGCGTTTATAAGCTCCAAGCTCTTCATTAAGCTTAATATTGTAGTTATGAAGTAATGCTTTGATCAGTTCGTTCTTATCCTCATCAGTAGTCCATTTTGTTGGATTGATGTTAGCATATTCAAGATCTGCAAGTATCTTTTGCGTAAACTTAACTCCTTTTGGAACAAGCAATTCTTTATATACATTGAAAACACCCTGAGAAGTTTTACCATTAACAATCGTAAACAGCTTATCAATAAGGCTTTCTTTTAACTGACGAACAGCTTTTTCGTGTTTCGCATCCAGTTTATCCAACTGTGCTTTTTCTTCTGCTTTAGAAGTTTTCTTAGCACGGGAGAACAACTTGGTGTCAATAACAACCCCGCTAATGGACGGAGGCGTTTTCAAAGAAGCATCTTTAACATCGCCTGCCTTGTCACCAAAGATTGCACGAAGAAGTTTTTCTTCCGGTGAAGGATCAGATTCTCCTTTAGGAGTGATCTTACCGATCAGAATATCGCCCTCTTTAACTTCGGCTCCTATTCGAATGATACCATTCTCATCAAGGTCTTTAGTTGCTTCCTCAGAAACGTTTGGAATATCCGGGGTTAATTCTTCCTCGCCACGTTTAGTATCACGAACTTCTAATTCGAATTCTTCAATATGGAGTGAGGTAAATATATCCTGGGATACCACACGTTCGGAAATTACAATTGCATCCTCAAAGTTAAATCCCTGCCAAGGCATGAAAGCAACCTTAAGATTTCTTCCCAATGCCAATTCGCCGTCCTGAGTTGCGTAACCCTCACAAAGTACTTCGCCCTTTTCAACTCGCTGCCCTTTACGAACAATCGGTTTCAGATTAATACAGGTACTCTGGTTGGTTTTCTTAAACTTAGTTAAACGGTAAGATTTAGCCTCGCCTTCAAATGATACCAATTTATCGTCATCATTACGATCGTAACGGATAACAATTTCATTGGCATCTACATATTCAACTACGCCGCCGCCTTCTGCATTAATTAATGTACGCGAATCACGAGCAACTCTTCCTTCCAAACCTGTACCTACAATAGGTGATTCAGGACGAAGCAGAGGAACAGCCTGGCGCTGCATGTTCGAACCCATCAGGGCACGGTTAGCGTCATCATGCTCAAGGAACGGAATTAATGAAGCAGCAATAGAAGTGATCTGGTTAGGAGCAATGTCCATTAGATCTAACTTTTCCGGTTCAATAACAGGGAAGTCACCTTCATATCGGGCTTTTACACGCGGAGTAATAAAGTTACCTTTTTCATCATACTGAGCATTTGCCTGAGCGATTGTTTTTCCATCTTCATCTTCTGCTGAAAGATAGATAACCGGTTCTTCAACAACTACGCGTCCGTTATCTACTTTACGATACGGAGTTTCAATAAATCCTAAGTTATTGATCTTCGCGTGAACGCAAAGTGATGAAATCAATCCAATGTTAGGACCTTCAGGAGTTTCGATTGTACACAAACGGCCATAATGGGTGTAGTGAACGTCACGAACCTCAAAACCTGCTCGCTCACGAGAAAGACCGCCTGGACCTAAAGCTGAAAGACGACGTTTATGCGTAATCTCTGCCAGAGGATTAGTCTGATCCATAAATTGTGATAACTGGTTGGTTCCGAAGAACGAGTTAATCACCGATGAAAGTGTACGTGCATTGATAAGGTCGGTTGGCGTGAACACCTCGTTATCGCGAATATTCATACGTTCACGGATAGTACGGGCCATACGTGCCAAACCAACTCCAAACTGCGCATACAACTGCTCGCCTACTGTACGAACACGACGGTTTGACAAGTGGTCAATATCATCTACCTCTGCTTTGGAGTTGATTAATTTGATCAGGTATTTTACTATCGCAATAATATCCTGTTTGGTTAAAACCTTAGTCTCATCCGGAGTATCCAGCTTCAACTTACGGTTAATACGGTAACGGCCTACATCTCCTAAGTCATACCGTTTATCAGAGAAGAATAAACGGTCGATGATACCACGGGCGGTTTCCTCATCCGGTGGTTCAGCGTTACGTAATTGACGATAGATATGTTCTACCGCTTCTTTCTCTGAATTTGATGTATCTTTTTGAAGTGTATTGTATATAATGGAATAATCAGCGTTGTTGGAGGCGTCTTCTTTTGTAAGAATAACTGTTTTTACTCCAGCATCGATGATCATATCGATATGATCGTCTTCTAAAATAGTTTCCCGTTCAAGGATAATTTCATTACGATCAATAGAAACTACTTCACCGGTATCCTCGTCCACAAAATCCTCTACCCACTTCTTCAATACTCTTGCAGCAAGTTTACGACCAACGTATTTCTTCAGTCCTGACTTGCTTACCTTTACCTCATCAGCTAATTCAAATAATTCTAAAATATCTTTATCAGAATCGTAGCCGATTGCACGTAAAAGAGTTGTAACCGGGAATTTTTTCTTACGGTCGATGTATGCATACATTACGTTATTTACGTCTGTTGCAAATTCGATCCATGATCCTTTAAACGGAATAACACGGGCTGAATAAAGTTTCGTTCCGTTTGTATGGCGGCTCTGTCCAAAGAACACACCAGGAGAACGGTGTAATTGCGATACAATAACACGTTCAGCACCATTAATTACGAATGTTCCTTTGGGAGTCATATACGGAATAGTTCCCAGGTATACGTCCTGAACAATCGTTTCAAAATCTTCATGTTCTTCATCGTTACAGGATAAACGGAGTTTAGCCTTTAACGGAACACTGTAAGTTAATCCACGCTCAATACATTCCTGAATGTCATAACGAGGCGGATCAATAAAATAATCAAGAAACTCCAGTACAAAGATGTTTCTTGAGTCAGAAATCGGAAAATTTTCTGAAAACACTTTAAACAAACCTTCCTGATGGCGGTTATCTGAAGTGGTTTCCAACTGAAAAAATTCCCTGAAAGATTGTAATTGCACATCAAGGAAATCCGGATAATCGATAACCTTCTTGCTCGTTGCAAAGTTTACTCTTTCGATGTGATTATTTTTGTTTGCCAAGGGATTAAGATTTTAGTTTAAAAAATAAACTGTGACTTGTTCGACCGGAACTATGTGATCTTGTAAGTCAAACAAAAATGGGTATTATAAAAATGCCAATAGACCCCGATGAAAATCGGAGTCTAAAGACATTATTTTAAGTGTAAGATATTACTTAATCTCAACTACAGCTCCTGCTTCTTCTAATTGTTTTTTCAAAGCTTCTGCTTCGTCTTTAGCAACACCTGTTTTTAATTCTTTAGGTGCTCCGTCAACAAGATCTTTAGCTTCTTTCAAGCCAAGACCAGTTAAGTCTTTTACTAACTTAACAACAGCCAGTTTCTGGCCTCCAGCCTCTTTCAAGATCACATCAAACGCAGTTTTCTCTTCTGCAGCAGCAGGTGCATCGCCACCAGCAGCAGGAGCAGCAACTGCAACAGCTGCAGCAGCAGGCTCAATACCATACTCATCTTTAAGGATCTGAGCTAATTCGTTAACTTCTTTTACTGTTAAGTTTACTAATTGTTCAGCAAACGCTTTTAAATCTGCCATTTTATTTAAATTTTTAATTTAATACTTTGTTAAAATAAATCGAACTTAGGGTGTCCGTTAACCTCTTTCTTGTAATGTTTTAACTAATCCTGCAATTGTGCTGCCACCAGATTGTAGTGCAGAAACAACGTTTTTAGCAGGTGATTGTAACAATCCGATAATTTCGCCGACAAGCTCTTCTTTCGATTTCAGGCTTGCAAGTGCATCTAGTTGATTATCTCCAACAAAAACTGCTGTATCAATATAAGCACCTTTTAAAACCGGCTTATCATTACCTTTTCTAAGTTCTTTGATCAATTTTGCAGGCGCATTCGCTACAGATGAAAAAAGAATTGTTGAAGAACCTTTCAATACGCCATTAAGTTCCGGAGCTTCAACACCTGCAGCTTCTAATGCCTTACGGATAAGGGTATTTTTAGCTACCTGAATTGGAATTCCGTTCTCAAAAAATTTACGGCGGATGGTATTGATCTTAGCAACAGTAAGGTTTGAAGTATCGGTAATGTAAAAATTACCATACTCTTTGATCTGCTCGGTCAAGGCTTGAACAATCTCTTGTTTTTCTTCTTTTCTCATGATTAGATCCCCGCTACTGTTTTAGTTTCAATTTCGATTCCTGGACTCATAGTAGAAGAGATATGGATACTCTTAAAATATGTTCCTTTTGCTGCAGATGGTTTTAGCTTAGAGATGGTTTGAATTACTTCCAACGCATTCTCGTAAATCTTATCAGCAGGGAAAGATACTTTTCCTATTGAAGCATGAATGATTCCGGTTTTGTCAACTTTGAAATCAATTTTACCACCTTTAACATCTGTTACAGCTTTGCCTACATCTGTAGTAACTGTACCGGATTTAGGGTTAGGCATAAGGTTACGGGGTCCTAAAATACGACCCAGTTTACCTACTTTAGCCATAACGCTCGGCATAGTGATAATAATATCGACGTCGGTCCATCCACCTTCTATTTTGGCGATATACTCATCCAAACCTACAAAATCTGCACCTGCTGCTTTTGCTTCTTCTTCCTTATCTGGAGTTACTAAAGCTAAAACACGTACAGTTTTACCGGTTCCGTGAGGAAGTGTAGCAATACCACGAACCATTTGATTGGCTTTACGCGGGTCTACTCCTAAACGAACATCAATATCTACTGATGCATCGAATTTTGTAGTAGTTACTTCTTTAACAAGTGCGGTTGCATCCTGTAAAGAATAAGCTTTTCCTGCCTCAATCTTGGAGAGTGCCTTTTTCTGATTTTTTGTTAATCTAGCCACTTTCTTAAACTGATTTTTTTAATTAACTATTCCAGGGCGCATTACCTGATACGGTAATTCCCATACTGCGTGCTGTACCAGCAACCATTTTCATTGCTGACTCTACAGTAAATGCATTCAAGTCAGGCATTTTATCCTTTGCAATAGTTTCAACCTGCTCCCAAGTTACTGATGCAACTTTTTTACGGTTTGGCTCTGCAGACCCGCTTTTAATTCCTGAAACTTCCATTAATTGTACTGCTACAGGAGGGGTTTTAATGATAAAATCAAATGACTTATCAGCATATACAGTAATTACAACCGGCAGAACTTTTCCTGGCTTATCCTGGGTACGAGCATTAAACTGCTTGCAAAACTCCATTATGTTTACCCCTTTAGCACCCAATGCAGGTCCTACCGGAGGAGACGGATTTGCAGCGCCACCCTTGATCTGTAATTTTACTAACGCACTGACTTCTTTTGCCATTTTTGTTTACTTTATTTATTACTCAATGTTAGTAAGTGGAAGCTATGTAACATTTAAGTTTTTGCTAGTTGGGAGTTATAGGTAGCATGTTGAAATCTTCAATTTAACCAAACCCTCAACTGATATAATCTCTTTTATTTGTATGATAAATTATAAGAATCTTTTAGGCAGTAACTCACAGCCTGCAACTTTATATTATTCTTTTTCTACCTGCATGTAATTCAGCTCCAAAGGCGTACGGCGACCGAAAATTTTCACCATTACCTTGAGCTTTTTCTTTTCTTCGTTCACTTCTTCAATCACACCTGAAAAACCATTAAACGGACCATCCATTACTTTCACGTTTTCACCTACGTAATAAGGAACGTTCATCATTTCTGTCTGGCTGGTCATCTCGTCTACTTTTCCAAGTATCCTGTTTACTTCTGCAGGGCGAAGAGGAACAGCATTTCCGCCTTTATCGCCCAAAAATCCGATAACGCTATTAATATTTTTAATAACGTGCTCCAACTCTCCATCTAAAGCGGCTTCTATTAAAACGTAGCCCGGATAGTAATTTCTTTCTTTCGCAATTTTCTTGCCCTCACGCATCTGATAGTATTTCTCCATCGGTATTAAAACCTGCGGTACCTGATGTGTAAGACCAAGTCTGTTAATTTCGGCTTCTATATATTGCTTTACTTTCTTTTCTTTACCGCTTACGGCACGTACTACATACCACTTTAATTGATCACTCATTGACTATATTTTTAAGCAACCGATTTATAGAAAAGTTTAAGAAGACCGCCAGTCGATTCGTCCATTGCAACAACTATTAAAGCAATAATTACAGAAGCAATAAGAACAATTACTGCAGAATTTTGTAATTCAGACCAGGTAGGCCATGAAACCTTCTGAGTCATTTCTTCATAGGACTCTTTAATAAATTCAACTACGTTAGCCATTCGTTTTCTGCTTAAGCACGGGCACAAGGATTCGAACCCTGATCAAAGGTTTTGGAGACCTCTATTCTACCATTGAACTATGCCCGTAAAACTCCTTACCTTTGCCCTCGCTTAAGGAGCGACAAAAGTAAGAACTTTATTTGTAAATACAGCGCTGGTAAAAACACAGCGCTGTCATAATTTTATTCCGGCTTATTTTATAAAGCCTGAAGGATTTTATTTCAATATTTCAGTTACCTGACCAGCACCTACCGTTCTACCACCTTCACGGATAGCGAAACGAAGACCTTTTTCCATTGCGATTGGATTGATCAGTTTAACGGTGATTGTTACGTTATCACCAGGCATAACCATTTCTACTCCTTCAGCAAGCGTGATTTCTCCGGTTACGTCTGTTGTACGGAAATAGAACTGAGGACGGTATTTGTTGAAGAATGGAGTGTGACGGCCACCTTCTGCTTTTGATAATACGTAAACCTCAGCTTTGAAATCTGTGTGAGGAGTTACTGAACCTGGCTTACAGATAACCATACCACGACGGATATCAGTTTTCTCAATACCACGTAACAATAAACCTACGTTATCACCTGCTTCACCTCTGTCAAGGATCTTACGGAACATCTCAACTCCGGTTACTGTAGACTTTAAGTTTTCAGCACCCATACCTAAGATATCAACCGGATCGCCAGAGTTGATAACACCACGCTCAATACGACCGGTAGCAACAGTACCACGACCAGTGATTGAGAATACGTCTTCTACCGGCATCAGGAAAGGAAGATCAGTTAAACGTGGAGGAATTGGAATGTTGTTATCTACAGCATCCATTAATTCCATGATCTTTCCAACCCACTGAGGATCTCCGTTAAGACCACCTAAAGCTGATCCGCGAATTACAGGAATATCATCACCAGGGAATTCATAGAATGATAATAACTCACGAACTTCCATTTCAACAAGGTCTAATAATTCAGCATCATCAACCATGTCAACTTTATTCATGAACACAACAAGTGCAGGTACACCTACCTGACGAGCTAACAGGATGTGCTCACGAGTTTGAGGCATTGGACCATCAGTAGATGCAACCACAAGGATAGCACCATCCATCTGAGCAGCTCCGGTAACCATGTTCTTTACATAATCCGCGTGACCCGGGCAGTCAACGTGTGCATAGTGACGATTAGCTGTTGAATACTCAACGTGAGCAGTATTGATTGTGATACCTCTTTCTTTTTCTTCAGGAGCTGAGTCAATCGAATCGAACGAACGCGCCTCAGATAAACCAGCATCAGCTAAAACCTTAGTAATAGCTGCAGTTAAAGTAGTTTTACCGTGGTCAACGTGACCGATAGTACCAATATTTAAGTGTGGTTTACTGCGGTCAAATTTTTCTTTTGCCATGTTTTATACTAATTAATAAGTTAATTTTTATGTTGTTTGTAATTTTTATTACCCTGAGCCAATGATGGGACTTGAACCCATGACCTCTTCCTTACCAAGGAAGTGCTCTACCGCTGAGCTACATCGGCTTTTTCAGCCCAATTCCGATAATTGTCAAGTTACCGAAACTATCGGGAGCGATTACAGTTTCTTAAAATAAAAAACTGCAACCGGCTACAGCCGACTGCCAACTTTTTAAAAGAGCGGAAGACGAGGTTCGAACTCGCGACCTATAGCTTGGAAGGCTATCGCTCTACCAACTGAGCTACTTCCGCTTATTTTAATGATGAAATTTTGATTTATTGAATGACTAAACAACGTACGCCCTATTCAATCAACCTTTCTATCCTTCAATCATTATATTTTTTGGTGGGGAGAGAAGGATTCGAACCTTCGTAGCCGAAGCAACGGATTTACAGTCCGTCCCATTTGACCGCTCTGGTATCTCCCCAGCCTGATTAGGATTTCCGATTTCAGCTTACAATTTAAGGTCGCAAACCTGAGTTGAAAATCTAAATTGAGCCTCCTATCGGGATCGAACCAATGACCTACTGATTACAAGTCAGTTGCTCTACCAGCTGAGCTAAGGAGGCTAATTATTTTTAAAAAATAGTTTAACTGTTAAAGAACATCGTTTTTCAGCTTGCTTTCTTTATTCGAGAACGCCCCTGAAATGGACTGCAAATCTACAAAAATTACATATCGCACAAAATTTTTTTAAAAAAAATTCCGACAGCTTTTTTAACTGTCGGAATTTCAGATTTTTATATGAAAACAAAATCAGGAAGCAGTTGCCTGCAACAACTCTTTATGGTTACTCAACCTGTTTCGATACTTCGCTTTGTGCTTATTAATCTGGCGTAAAATAGATTCAATTGCAAGGTCTGTAGCTTCTTCAAAGCTTTTACACTGCTCTTTTACAAAAAAAAGATTCCCAGGAACACTTAACTTTACTTCGGCTATTTTATTAGCTTCATCCTCTGTTTTTTGCAACCGCAGATACACTTCTCCGCTTATAATCCCGTCAAAAAATTGATCCAGCTTATCAATTTTCTTTTGAATGAATGAAATTAACTTTTTGTCTGCATCAAAATGAATTGACTGTACGCGAACTTTCATTTTTCCTCCTTTTTTTAATTACGCCTTTGGATGGGCTTGTTTATAAATTGATTTTAACCGTTCAACAGAATTATGTGTATACACCTGGGTTGCAGCCAGGCTGCTATGCCCCAGCAGCTCTTTAATTGCATTCAAATCCGCACCGTTATTCAGTAAAGTTGTTGCAAAAGTATGTCGCAGCACATGCGGGCTTTTCTTATCCTGTGTTGATATTGTGCTTAAATACTTTTGTACAACCCGATATATAAATTTTGGATAAGCCGCTTTTCCATTATTGATCACCACCAGCTGGGGGACCTTCTCCTCAAAGTTTTGCTTATCCTTCTCTTCAAGATATTCTTTTATAAGCTGATATAAAGAAGAATTAAGCGGAATTATTCTTTCCTTACTTCTTTTTCCCAAAACTTTTATCGTTCTGTTATAGCTATCAACATCAGTATCTTTTAAAGTGATAAGTTCAGCAAGGCGGATACCGGTACCAAAAAGCAGCTCAATAACGAGTTTATCTCTCAGCCCCGGAAAATCAGCGGAGAAACTGTCGCCTGAATCCAATAACAGATTCAATTTGTTTTCTTCAACAATAACAGGTAAACGTTTGGGAACCTTAGGAGCACGTATCTGAAGTGTTGGATTTGATGAAACAGCTTTTTCCCGGAGTAAAAACTTATAATACGACCGCAGAACGGAAATCTTACGGTTAATTGTTTTCGGTTCCCTTTTATCCTCAATGAGTTCTGCAAGGTAGGAACGAAGATGAGCATGTTCTAAACTGCTAAAATCCCACTCCTGAGATTGGATATAAGCGAAGAATTGAAGAAGGTCATTTTTATAGGCGCCAACGGTATGAGGAGAATACCGTTTTTCAAATTGCAAATACTGTATAAAGCGCTCTATAAACATCAAAAACTATTTGTATATCCTCATTTGTGAATATACAAATAGTTTTAATATATAAAAATAGTTGTGTAGAAATTAAATAGTTTCCTGGTTAAGAGTTTGCTTATATACAGCTTTCTTAATCACGTTACGACGGGCCACTGATTTTTTCTCAAATGCCTGGCGACTGCGAAGTTCTCTTAATACTCCGGTTTTCTCAAATTTCTTTTTGAAACGTTTAAGAGCCTTGTCTAACGATTCTCCGTCCTTTACGTTGATAATAATCATTTGCTTATATACCTCCTCTCAATTTTTTAGGACTGCAAATGTAATTAAAAATTTAATATAAAATAAATGTATTTTAATTTATAAGGAGAGATTGATCAGGCATATTCTGCAATTACAATTATACTATCAGAAAAGGCTTTTAATTTTTCTTTACCCTGTAAAAAATCCAGGTTTATTACGAAACTATAGCCAGACACTACTCCACCCAATTGCTGTATAAGCTTGCTTGCTGCCAGTACGGTACCTCCCGTAGCAAGCAGGTCGTCGTGTATTAAAACATTCTTCCCCTTTTCAAATGCGTCTTCATGAATTTCAACAGAAGCTGAACCGTATTCAAGAAGATACTCCTGCCGGATAGTTTTATAAGGAAGCTTACCCGCTTTGCGAATAGGGACAAAGGGAACTCCGAGGCGATTTGCAAGCATCATTCCGAATAAAAAGCCCCTGCTTTCAATACCGGCAATAACATCTACAGGAACACCGGCCAGCCTGCTGCAAAATTCATCTACAATTGCAGTACAAAGCTTTTGGTCTTTAAATATGGGAGTAATGTCTTTAAATACGATACCGGGCTTAGGGAAATCAGCGATATCACGAACTGCAGCTTTTACACGATCACTTATCATCGAAATTTAAATATGGGGCAATCTTACGTAAAATTTCATCATTAAGAATCAAAACCTTTTTCATATCGTCTATCGAGCGGTAATTACCATGCTGTTTTCTATACTGAACAATCGCATTGATTTGTTTATAGCTTAAGTAAGGATGCCGTTTCAATTCTTCGAAACCTGCGGTATTGATAGCTATTTTTTCAATAGATCCGGCATTTACCAATACCTCGTCTTGCAGGTTCTGATACTTCGTGCTGTCTACACCGTACACTTCAAGCAGCTGTTCCTTTTTATAAAATCCGCCTAAGCGTTTCCTGTATTTTAAAATGCGTTGGGCAAAAGCAGGGCCGATACCGGTTACGGATTCAAGCTGAACAGAATCTGCAGAATTAAGTTCAATCACTACACGCTGTTTGCTTAATGTTTCTTTTGCCGGATATGCTTCAAAATTCCTACCTCCTTCAAAAGGCTTGATTTTTATAAAAGGCTTTAATATTTCATAATCCGCAGTTGAAATGGAATAAATCTTTTTCAAATCTTCGGGCTTGTAAAACCTGCCGCCTTTGCTTGTGTAATTGGTAAGAACTTTTATCTGCCTGTCAGAAAGGCCCAGCTTTTCCCATAATTCTGCAGATACTGTATTCGGATCGAAATCAAAAAGAACTGCCGGTGTTTTATTAACGGGGCGATCATAAGACGATCTGTAATTACTGCTGATTGCCTTTTCGGATGCCTTTAATTTTTCAATATCCTGCTGAAAGTCCTGAAAGCTGAACACTTCCGGGGTTGAGAAATGAGAGTAGATTGAAGGAACAAGTTCAACCAGAACAATAAGCAGCGAGAATATCAGAAGGCCGTTATATTCCTTTTTAGAGAATGAGAAAAATGCGATTAACTTTTCCTTCATCAGGTTCTGGATATTTAATCTAAAATAATCGTTATTTTTCAGAAATTTGCGCATCACCTGGAATTTCTGCTGAAATGACAAAGATTATAACGAAAGAAGAGTTTGCAAAAGCTACCAAGATCGACAAAATAAAGATGCCGGGCCTTGCTTCACTGCTGATGGAGGTAATGAAGATTAACGATGTAAACGAAACTTTTGCTAAAGCCCAGCACCTGGAAGGGCCTCCTTTTATTGACAAGATTCTTGAAATACTTGGAGTAAAAGTACAATACGACCCGAACGAACTTAAAAACCTGCCGGAAAAAGGTTCATTTCTTGCCATCGCAAATCATCCGTATGGCGGTATAGAAGGGCTGGTTTTGCTCAAAATACTTTGTACCGTAAGGCCGGATGCAAAGCTGATGGCAAATTTCCTGCTAAAGAAAATTCCCAACCTGAGCGACTATTTTATTGCCGTAAACCCTTTCGAGAATGTAGAACATTCGTCGAGCATCAGCGGCATTAAAAATACATTAGACCTGTTAAGGTCCGGTGTGCCTATCGGAATTTTTCCTGCCGGAGAAGTATCTACCTTTAAAGTAGAAACCCAACAGGTAACCGATCGCTTGTGGCATCCGGTTGTAGGCAAGATCATCGCGAAAGCGAAAGTGCCGGTAGTACCTATCTACTTTCATGGCAATAACGGCCTGCTTTTTAATTTACTGAGCCTGATACACCCCACCCTGCGTACCGCCAAGCTGCCATCGGAGTTATTTAATAAACACGGCCACACCATTAAATTACGGATAGGAAAACCGATTGATATTGATGATACCCCCTATCAAAACAACACCAATAAGCTTTTAAATTTTGTTAGAGCCAAAACATATGCGCTGGGTGCGGGTCTCGAGGAAGAAAAAAAGATCTTCAACCCCGGTAATCTTTTTAAAATAAAAAGCAATCCCGAACCGATAGTAGCCGAGGCCCAGGCGGAACTTTTAGAAGCTGAGGTAATCAAAATAAAAGAGAATTACCTGGTTTGGACAGAAAAGCAATACAAGGTTTACATAACGCCTTCGTCGTTGATACCAACCGTTTTAAAAGAAATAGGCCGCCTGCGTGAAATAACTTTTCGCGAAGTTGGCGAAGGCACCAATAAGTCTATCGACCTGGACGAATACGATATTTACTACCACCATCTTTTTATTTGGGATAAAGATGAAAAACTGATTGTAGGCGCTTACCGCATTGGTAAAGGCGACGAGATTTTTTACAGCATGGGTAAAAAAGGCTTTTATACCGCCGAACTTTTTAAAATTAAAGATCAGTTTTACCCGATATTAAGAAAAAGCCTTGAGCTCGGCAGGTCGTGGATACGGAAAGAATACCAGCAAAAACCCCTGCCCCTGTTCCTGTTGTGGAAGGCTATTTTGAAATATGTGATCGACAATCCGAAATACCGCTACTTAATAGGCCCTGTAAGTATCAGCAACAGCTTTTCTAAGTTTTCAAAATCACTGATTGTAAATTATATTACCAAACATCACTTCGACCATGAACTGGCTCAATACGTAAAACCGAGGAAACAGTTTAAGGTAGACTTTTCGAAGATTGATACCGACATCTTATTGGAAAAGAACGAAAGCCTGAAAAACCTGGACAGTTTGATTTCCGAAATTGAAACTACCCATATCAAAGTACCTGTTTTATTGCGCCAGTACATCGCCCTGAACGCTAAAATCATTTGCTTTAACATCGACCCCAAATTTTCCGACAGCCTGGACGGGTTTTTAGTGCTCGACCTGGAGAAAGTACCACCGGAAATGATCGAAAAACTGGGAAAGAACTTATAAGTGCGTCCTTTTTAACTAAATAAACGTCTTTTAACAGAAGAAACAGCCGGTGCCTTTACAGAAAATTGCGTTTCTATCATGAAAACCATGCATTATGCTAAGGAAAAGTCCGTTTTCATTACAGAAACAACAACTATCCGACCAGAAATGTAGATTGTCTTGACAGAAATGGCAATTACCAGGAAAGAAATGACGATTGTCGGCACGGAAATACCAATTGTCGGCATGGAAATACCAATTGTCAGGAAAGAAATGACGATTGTCTGCATGGAAACAACAATTGTAAGGAAAGAAATAACAAATGTCAGGTTGGAAATAACGATTGTCGGCATGGAAACACCAATTGTCAGAAAGAAATGACGATTGTAAGAATGGAAATACCCTCTATTTCTATTTTTTCTGTCCGTAGAGTTCCCGCAGGGCTCTACGTATTAACAAATAAACAAGAGTCTCCGACTCACCTTAAAGAACGTTCGTTTTACTGGATGTTACATCAGCCTATCTTGTGTCATGGTTGAAGCAGATGCAAAATTTTGCATTTATTTAAATTTCGGAGTGCCTTTCTGAACATCCCGAAGAGCAAAAGTTTATTTGTTTTAATATATTTTAAGCTTCTTCTAATTCTAAGCTCTCTAATTCTTTGGCCAGACTCTTAATCCCTTCAATAATTTTATGTACTTGTTTCGGACCTGGTTTTTTATGCCCATTAACATATTGGGATAATAAGGCTTTATTCATTCCAACCCGTTTACCTAATGCGGTAGCATTAATTTCTTTATAATATTCAAAAAACTGTGCTACGTCTAAACGAATAGGAATGTCTTCTTCTGTTACCGGATTTTCTCCATTGTGTTCTTTATATAAATTTATGGCATTAAGTATTTGCTCTTTCAGTTCTGCCATTGAAGTGCCTGTGGTTCCTACAGGATTTTTTTCAAAGTCTTCAGCATAGGCAGAAAATCCTGTTTCAGTTTTTTCTACTACGAATACGATCTTTTTCATGGTGGTTAAATTGCTCCTATGGTATGTTTTAATGTAATAGTAACTGTCTAATTGATTCCAAATAACTTCCTTTTCTGTCCGTAGAGTTCCGCAGGGCTCTACGGATTAACAAATAAACAAGAGTCCCCGACTCGCTTAAACACCGTCCTTTTACAAGATGTTTCCACACCCCCGAAAGCAAAAAATTAAAAAAATTCCGCAAAATGCCACAACACTCCTGAGGGATCGATCAGCAAACACTCTTTTCCCCAATCATTCTGTTGTACCGGAATCAAGCGAACATTATCATATTTCTTATCCAGTTCGAGCTGCTGCAAAAAATCCCAGTAGCTATCCGCGTCATCTACTTCGAGCAGCAGCATGGTATTATCAACCCACTCTTTTACATAATAGTCCTGCAGGTAAAAGCACTGTTCCCCTATCTTAAAAAGAGACATTCTTTCTGAAATCGCTATTTCTTGAAAACCCAGATCGCGATAGAAGGATTTAGATACCTCATAATCCTTTGCCCCGATAAAAGTCCGTAAAGGTTTTACTTTCTGATTGACTTCCATTCTTTATTTCGTTGTCTTGCTTCCCATCTGTTCTCCTAATTTTTCATATTCAATGTCGTTGGGTTCCCAAAGTTCTACCTTGTTTCCTTCCGCGTCAAGAATATGTACAAACTTACCGTAGTCGTAGGTTTCAATAGTGTCTAATACGCTTACTCCGCTTTTCTTCAATTCTTCTACCAGCGCTTCTAAATTCTCCACCCGGTAATTGATCATAAAATCTTTTGCCGAAGGCTCAAAGTATTTGCTGGTTTCCTTAAAAGGGCTCCAGTTCGTAAATCCTTTCTTTGTGCTGTCGGCGCCCTGGTGCCATTCAAAAACCGCCCCATATTCGTTGGTATTTAAACCAAGATGTGTCTGATACCACTCCCTCATTTTGTCGGGGTTTTGGCATTTGAAAAAAATGCCGCCAATACCTGTTACTTTTTTCATTGCTGTATGCCTATCGGATTGTTTTGAAATTATTGCCTTGAATGCGAAACCTGAACAGAATGATGCTGCAATAACTAAAATCAGCAAGGATGTCTTTTTCATTTGCCGGATGGTTTAGTCTTCGCTTTTCATGATCAGATCGTCTACTAATATACTATTTTGAGAGACAGTCAGGAAAGCCTCAGGCCAATTTTGCAAACCTCTTTTCAAGATCAGCAAGCCATTTTACTCTCTTTTCCTGACTTACAGACTTTACAAAAGCAAAGCTGATCCACTTAAGATTTTTGTATCCCATGGTTTTAAATACGCTTTTCAGCATCGCTTTCTTTATTAAGTTCCCGATAAGCACCGAATACATTATTTGTGGTTTATTCATCGTTGTGATCATAGTTACGCCTTTTAAATTTTTTAGAAGCGGCACTAATCCAAATCCCCTTGGGTGATGGTCATAAACTACCCCCGGACTTAGCACTCTGTCGACAAAGCCTTTTATCATGGCAGGCATCAAATCCCACCAGATCGGGAAGATAACTATTATATGGTCGGCCTTTTCTAATCGCTTATTATAATCTATAACCTGCGGATCAACGGGTTGGTGATCAACAAACGCTTTCAAATCTGCTTTCGACATTACAGGATTAAATCCGTCATTATCAAGATGCATCAGGTCAACGGTGTGTTGTCCGTTTTCAAGCCCTTTTGTTACTGCTTCTAAAATGGCATTGCAGTAACTTTTCTCATAAGGGTGACTAAATATTATCGCTACTCTCATTTTTTATCTGTTGATATTTACAGGTCAAAGATGAGCAGGCGAAAAGCCCGTGACGATAACAATTGTAAAGAAATGAAATCTACTTTCTGTTCCGTATCCGGCTTAAGGATACCGATGTGATACCGAGATAGGAAGCAATATAGTGCTGAGGAACACGCTGAATAATTTCGGGATGTTGCTCAATTAAATCTTTATAGCGTTGCTGCGGACTATTTTTAAGATAGGAAAAGAAGATTTGTTGACTTTGAAAAAGTCGCCTGAACAGGTGCTCTTCCATTTCTTTTTTCCCTGTCGGGGAGCTTTTTAAAATAGCCTGAAACTCTTTTTGTGAAATCGTCAGTAAAATAGACGGCTCTATACTTTCAATACTATATAAACTGGGTTTATTTGTTCTGAAGCTTTCTATAGAAGAAACACTGTCGCCCTCGAAAAAAAATTGAGTTGTAATATCTTTTCCATTACTGTTAACCCATGTGCGCAAACAACCTTTTTCAATAAAGAACATCGTTCGCGAAATTTTCCCTTCCTCTAAAAGAGTCGTTTTCGCAGGAACTTCTATTCGCTTAAAATGAAGACTGAATATTTCCCAATCAATTGGCATTTTTTCTTTTTGTTCGTCGTTTTAGCGTTTCTATCCGTAGAGTTCCGCAGGGCACATGCAGAAAGGGCAGTGCTTTCTATTCTCCTAACAACTTTTCAACTTCTTCTTGTAATAAAGGCAGATGTCGCACCGCCACTCCCCAGATTACTTCGTCGGACACAGAGTCATAACCATGGATTATTCTGTTTCTGATATCTACTATTTTCCGTGAATTTGATATTTCAACCGCTTGGTCTTGTTTTAGAATGCGGTTGATCGCCTCACCTATAATTTCGATATTTCTTTCGATCGCACGTTTGGTTCGCAGGTCCCGTTGGCAGTACTCAAATTCTTTAGGGATATCTATAAAGAAACTTTCAATTTCATCTATAGCATTCAGAATATCATAAAGCCAGGCCTTGATATTATTCTCCATAAATCAGTAGTCGTTGTTGATTTACAGAATTTCTAAAAAAAGGATTTTTAATTGCTTTCTCCTCCAGCAGGTCCACAGGATGTTTCAAAATATCTTGTAAAGCAAATTTGAAGTTAAAATAGTTATCCGCATAATCCAGAACGTTCAACGGTTCAAAGTCAACAATTAGGTCTATGTCGCTTTCTTTGTTAAACTTTTCTGTAAGCACAGAGCCAAAGGCATACAATCTTTTAACTTTATGGCTTTGACAAAGCTTAGATATTAGAGAAGTATGCTTTTCTATTAAATTCATTATTATAACGCCTTAGTCAAATTTACAAAAAACAGCCGGTATGGTAAAATGTTAGTTTGGCTGGAGCATACACATAACAGCCTTCGAGGATGGCACAACGGCAAACGTAATAAAATGAACTGCGTATTGATCTTTATAGCATAGCCCTGTTCAGACATCAGGCTAATATACGTTTTTGAGAAATAGGTATGAGAGTCCGAGACTCTTGTTTATCCGTGAATCTGTAGAGAGGCTAACGCTTAACTCTACAGACAGAAAGGGGTTTAAGATTAAAGATAACGGTTAATGGCTTTGCTTAGTAGCGGTTTTAAAATCACTTCCGCTTTGCCTTGCACTAAAAATAACTGAAAAGCACCAAGCTTTCAAACAGCACTGCAGCCGCTATTGAGCAAAGCTCTTGTTAGGTGTTGTTCTTCTTTCTTTATATAAGTGGCTTTAGGCTCTTCTAGTCGAAACGAACACCAACAATGCCATAAAGACAAATTATAAATATCAAAAAGCCCAAGCGCACCATCCACCGCATATATCGTTTATCCTCCTGATAACCGCCTCTCCCCTCAGTCTTACTTATCACTCTATCAAAGTTGAGTAAAAATGCCTTTTTTGAAAACGTTAAAGGAGCCCGTACTAGTTGAAAGGGGATAAACTCTTTGTTGTATTTTTGCCAAAATAGAAGTCGTATAGCTTGATAGAGAACAAAGCTCGCTAATGGAAGGAATGCCAGGCTCGTCCCAGCAAATAAGAATATTAAGCACAAAACCAGCCAAACGGCGAAAAAATATACATTCCTAAACCGAAGCCCAAATGGAGTTGCAGTCGTTAAGGCATAAGCAGCTAAAGAAACGCTTGCTAGTCCAGGTAATCTCCACTGGGGATTCCGGTATGTAATGAAAAAGTGAGCTCCCACTACTGTAGTGAATAGAGCGAGAATAAAATAGTCCCAAAAGGTTAGCGGACGAACTTCCAAATTCAATATCGTAAACCTTCGCTTCTTTGTTGAATTGTAATAGTTTTTGTATTCGGTTTGAAATTTATCTGTGTCTTGCATTACTGATGGTCTTATTCGTTCGGTACGGTGAATAACGGTTAACGGTTCTACTTGTTGCTGTGCCGAAATAAACCGCAACACCTTCCAGTTACACTAAAGATATTAGAAACACCGGAACTTTAAAAAAGCACCAAAACCGGCATTGCCCCGTTTCTATCCGTAGAGTTCCGTAGGGCTCTACGGATTAACAAATAATCAAGAGTCTCCGACTCACTTAAACAAAATCTATCTCTATCAAGCCTTTTTCGTCTGTATAATAATCAATTCCTGAAGAATAAATATAATTCTGTTCATACCTTACCAATCCTGCCCTTAGTGGGTTTTCATGAAGATATTTTAGCTTTGATTCAATAATATTATTAGTATCACACTGCACAGGATGATTTTCCTGCTGCCAAAACTGATACTCTTCGTTTCTTTTATTTCGCTCCCCGGCTTTCTTAAAGATCCATAACATCCATCCTTTTCTGCTCTCTTTACTATTTTCAGAAATTGCTTTAATTATTTGGTTCGATGTGAACTTTTTAAAGTCTCTTAGTACATCCGACAATCTGTTGGGTTCAATAGTTGATACTATTAAATGAAGATGATTACTCATAATGCACCAGGCATGCACCTTTAGCCCTTTGTTCTTTTGGCAGAATCTTAAACTTTCTATTACTATATCCGCGTACTCTTTCCTTGAAAAAACATCAATCCATTGCACTACGGCAAACGTAATAAAATGAACTGCGTATTGATCTTTTATAGCATAGCCCTGTTCAGACATCAGGCTAATATACGTTTTTGAGAAATAGGTATGAGAGTCCGAGACTCTTGTTTATCTGTAAATCTGTAGAGACGCTAACGCTTAACTCTACAGACAAAAAGGGTTAGCCCGAATACTCTTTCTATGCATGCAATAAAAATCACAGGTCCTTAAACCTGCGATTTTCAATGATATGTCTTATGCAAGACTTTGTCCTATCAGCAGGTGGGTGCTTAGTACAATCCTGTTCCAGAGATTGATGGTAATAACTGCCATGATGATATCTGCAATTTGGGTCTCGCTAAAAAATTGCAAGGCCTTTGTGTAAGTGTCGTCTGATAATCCATTTTGATGGATTAACGTTATCTCTTCCGTTATGACCAATACTACTTTTTCTTCTTCCGTAAAAATACCCTCCGCTTCTCTCCAGGCATTCAGTAAAAAAATACGCTGGCTGGTCTCACCATTTTTGATTGCGTCCTGAGTGTGAATGTTGATACAAAACGCACATCCGTTAATTTGTGAAGCACGGATTTTGATAAGTTCCTTGGTTGTTTTAGATATAGAACACTGTGAAAGATAGGTTTCTAAGCCAATCATTGCTTTCAGAGCATTTGGAGCTACTGCCTTAATGTTAAATCGCTTTTGCATTGTATTATTCTTATAAAATTGTTCAATGCAAAAGTGAAAAATGAGAAAACGATAAAACTTAAACTGGTTTAAGAAATGCGCTTCTTACGGATTTCGCTTAGATATTCGGGGGTAAATCCTAAAAATGAAGCGAGTAAGTATTGGGGAATACGTTGGGCAAATTCGGGATACCTTTTAACCGATTGAAAATAAAATTCTTCTTTGCTAAGTGAGAAAAGATATTTGAAACGTACTTGGGCCGCTGCATAAGCCCGCTGGTAAACAAAACGAAAATAGCGCTCCATTATCGGAAATGCTTTTAATAGTTTTTCCTGATTGTCCTGTGTGATATAAAGTATCTCAGAATTTTCCACGGCCTGAATATAAAATTCTGAAGGAATTTTGTGTTCGTAAGCAATGTTGTCGGTCATCCACCAGGTTTCTATGGCAAATTCAGTGGTTTGTTCAACGCCTTTTTCATTGATGTAAAACTTCCTTAGCAAGCCGTTCAATACAAAATAATGATGCCTGCAAATTTGTCCTTCCTCTAATAAGTTTTCTTTTTTAACCACATCTTTCGTGTCAAAGAATTTTTTAATTTCTTCGAATTCACCGTTAGAAACTTGTACGAATTTGTCTATATGTTTTTTAAAAGTATTCAACTATTGGGTATTTGGAGTGTTGGTTTTAAGATTAAAGATAACGTTAACCGGGTTTGCGATGTGGTGGCATTCGGGAATCCATCAGCTTAAATTTATTGGTATAATTGAATAAAGTTCAATTGTTCGGCACTTTTTCGTCAGCTACCATATTGCAAACCCAATGTTGGCAGCTGGCTGGATTAGGAATTTACTTGCCTTTAACAAGTTCTCTTGTTGTATCTACCATGGTTTTCATTGTTTCCATAGCAGTCTTTGTTTTTATTTTTTCCGCAAGCCTTTCTTCGATAGGTGTTTTGTAGACGCTCAGAACAGCTTCCATAATAAGCTTATCCTTGTTTGTTAAGTCGTTCAATCTACTTGAATATGCATCAATAGTCAAAGCTACCGCTGATTTAAAAGCATATTCCTCCTGAAAATTTCTTTCTTTCCTATACTGATTAATTGCGAAGAGTAAAAGAAAAATAGCTGGAATGGATTTCAAAGTGTTCACTGCAAATGCTTGCCACCAAAGGTTAATCTCATGTATATCTGTCTGTCTTGAGAATAAAAAGAAAATCCATATTATCGTAGCTACAGCCATAACAGGAACAGCCCAACGCCAAAAATCAACAGACTTGTGTAGCTCTACTTTCCTTTGCTTGAAAGTTTCAAAGAGCGACGCTCCAACTTCACGACCAATGAGGTTCTCTAAATACTTTATCCTCTCATCAAAGAACTCCTTTTTACTTTCTACAAACTCTAAGTGTCCTTGATTGGTGGTTACTTGTTGATTGAATACGTCGATTTGTGAGAGGATAGTTTTTATATTCTCGTCTAGTTTGGCATTAGTTTCAGAATATGTCCCTTGCAAATCTTTGAACTTTTTGTCTGACTGTTGCTTATTTTGCTCCTGCTGTTCAAGTATAGAATTAAGCCTAGAATTTTGCTCAGTAGCTCTATTCAAAAGCTCTGCTATTTGTGATGCTTGCGAATTGCTAGTTGTCAGATTTGTGGTTATCTGATTTAATTCCTCTCTTTTTTGTGTTATTAAGTTCTGGATTTCCTTATTTGACGTTTCTAAGCTTTTGTATAATGCTTCTACTTCTTTTTGTTTATTAGAAATACTCTGCTGAGTTAAGTTCAATTTTTCTGCAAGAGCATTCAGTGAGGCACTTAGTGTCTCAGATGGTTTCTTGCCTGTTTTGGAATATATTCCATTTTCAACTTGATAATTTACTAACCATAATAGAAACTGTTCGGCAGAGGGAAAATTTGCCTGATTTGTATAGTTTAAAAGATTTTGCAGCTGAGTATCTACCTGAGCATTACCAAACTGGCCATGATTGTAGACTAGAGGAAGTATCATTGCAATTTCTCTATCATTTACAGCAGCTACAAATTGAGGGACTATTCTTTTTGTCAGATAAATAAACTCACCTAAGCTTAACTGGGACAGTTGAATGTTTTCCAAATCAGTTCTATCTGGATAAACTCTTGAAACTAGGTCCTCATAATTTACATTCTCGAATTGCCCACAAGTAGAAATGATACTTTGAACGGTTTGCTGGTTCATATTTATTAGTCTTGGTAATTTTTAGGCGACTGCTTGCTGCCAATGTAAAAGTATTTATGAAGTTGTGGCATTTGAAAAAACTTCCGTTTCAATTAACCACAAAAGCAAAATAGTAATTTAAAGTCGAATGCTTAACGTCCAGCCACAATTTTATAAACACACCGTTAGCTGTCGTTTTGCTCTTTATTTGTGGGAATTGAAAATCTATCTAATTCTGATAAAGCTTTAGCAATTTGTTCTTGGGATGGCTCTTCATCAATTCCATCTTCAATATCAGAAATTGTGTCCATCCAGTTACCAAACTCTTCATCTGAAAAGTCCTTCGCTTTTTTCCCTGCTTTCTTTTCTACAGCTTCAATCAGCTTTATTGTCAATGCTTTTATTTCATCACTTGGCTCACTACCATGAGCTTCAACAAATATGTCTTTTTCATACTCGTGAAAAACTGCAGCCTGTTTTACATAACGCGTTAAATAATAAAGTGCGCTTCTTTTGCTAACAGCGTCATAACCCGATAGGATTTCCTCTAAGTTTTGCATATAGTTAACCTATTTTAATTATGTCAAATAATGTGTGTGGAATATTTGAAAGAATATATTCATGTGAAAGTGGATTCGCTCTGTCTTTGATATCAACCTTCTGATAAAATGGAACAGCTTCGAGACGAGGAATGATGCACAATAATGGTCTAAATTGTTCATTCGTAGCCTTTTTTGAGATCGTTATGATCTCATCATGTTGTTCCTGAGTTATTTTTCCAGCTTTAAGTGCGTGATCAGCCCCTTTCCTAATCCCTTTTCTATTTAATTTAATTTTTGTGTTATGCAAATCTGCACCGTCTATCTCTTTCTTGAACATGTTGTATATTTCAATAGGAGATGAGCTTGGGGGGACAGTGAAGTGTGGTGACAAATAATCCGAACCAAAATAAGGAGTGCACCACAGATAATGTAAGTCATTATAGTAGCGTTTGTTGATGTTATAAGCAAGTGTACTCATTGTAGAGTACAGAATAGGATGTTTTATATCGTTTAAACTCATAAGCTTTTTATAGTTTAAGTCAAATGGCAGCTAACGATTGGCTTTACGCACACCTTCACATATTTTCATATAGGAAGGTGTACGAAACTAAAAATATTAAAACATAATTACTTATTTATCCTGCTAATTGCAAGCACTTTAAGAACACCAGGCTATAAAATAAAAAAGTCCTGCGCTGGCAGGACTTTCACTTTTTAAAGGTAAATTAAATTATTTCACTTTACCGGGCGCATCGTAAGGTAAAGTTTGTGGATCGAAGTTCGCCCATCCGGCAGACCAGTCTGTTGTACCGAATGCACCGCGGTAATCTACTTTCTCAAAAAACGCATCGGCTACTTTAGCGTCGGTAAATTTAGCACCGGAAGCGGCTGCAGAACCGGTTTTAACTGTAAAGTTAGGCGTACCGGGGTTTTTAAAGTCTGAAGCGTATTTGTAGGGATCGGTCATCACCGCATCTGCTAACAGGCTTGCATCAAATGTATTAGCAGTCCGTAAAGCGGTTTCAAATAGCGCTTTGTTATCCGCGTTGTCTCCTTTTACCTCGTTTCCTTTAATATTAGCGCCCAACACCAGGTTATTTGCAAAACCTAATCTTCCCTGTAAGTAATTCTCAATGGTTGATTTTGGAGTAGTTACTTTAGAAGCATCGATATAAACGCCTTCGGTGTATCCGACAAATACAGAGTTATAAGCGCTTATTGCCGAGTTTCTGCGAATTTGTACCGCATGCTGAAAGTTCTGATTAACATCACTCAGTTTGCTTCCGCTTTTAAGCGGGCCTAAAATAGTCACGTTAGAAAAAACAGCGCTGGTTTGCGGCGTTTTATCTGACCCTGAACCATCGTTATCAGACTCAAAACCGTTAGATCCGGAGATATCAGCTACCGTTGGATAACGTTGAGAAAGTGCAAACTGAATTTTTCCTGAATAACCGAAATCAGTATCGAAATCATCATCCCATGAACCAATTGCCAATAAGTGTTTCGCATTTACAGTTCCACCGAAAAACTCAAAAGAGTCATCCCCCGAACGGTAAACCTGAACATAATCAATTTCAGTACCCGAACCAACACCGCCCAATGTAAGGCCATTGATTTCATTATCAGGAGAGAAAGAAATACCGCCAAACTCAATACGAACGTACTTCAGTTTACCTGAATTGTCGGCAGCATCGGTGCCACCGTATGAAATATATTTCTTCTCATCGCCGTTACCTGTTGGAGTAAGCCCGCCTTCAATTTTAACATCGGTTCCCTGGTTTACCGGAGCTTTTCCTAAAATAATTATACCTCCCCAGTCTCCTTCACGACGGGCGCCTGCTCCCAGGTTCGAAGTGAAAACAATAGGCTGTTCTGCTGTTCCAACCGCGTTGATTTTTGATCCGCGTGTTACAATCAGCGTACCTTTAGTTGCTTTATCGCCTTTGATAATTGTTCCGGGTTCGATGGTCAGCTCCGCTCCATCTGTAACAAAAACAAAGCCTTTTAATAAATAAATCTTATCTGCTTTCCAGGTAGTTGCTGTTTTAATATCGCCTGTAACCTCCACTACATTTCCTGTTGGTGTGGTTCCGCCATCAACAGGGTCAACAACTTCATTTTTGGAACAGGAACCGGTAAATAATGCCAGGCCTACTAATGCCGGAATAATAAATTTTCTCACTTTCATTATATTAATTGTTTTTGTTGAGGCAAAGGAACACGATGAACTTTAAGCCATCGTGTCCTTACTATTATGAATTTGTTAACTGAGTATTTAGAAAGAATAAATAAATGTTAAGGAAGCATTGCGCCCTATTCCGTAACGTGAGAAGATCTCATCAGAAGAACCAGAGTATTTCTTATCGCCGTTATTATCAAAATAGAAAATATAATCTTCGTTCAGCAAGTCATTCAATCCCAATTTGATCTCGGCCTTATTCTTCAGCAGTTTATAGCCGGCGGTTAGGTCTATAACGTTTCTCGGGTTCTCCCATATACTTCCAAACCGGATACCGCCGGCACGAGTTATGCGCCGCCCTACCCTGTTGTACAATGCGTTTAATGTAAGGCGGTCGTGAAAAGCGGTGTGCATCAAACCTGCGTTAATCACAAACGGAGATTGCCCCACCATAAAGCGTTCTTTTTCCAGGTAGTCCTGGTCAGACGGATTGGAAACCTTCGAATGTATTACGGAAAGATTGGTATATGCGGTGGTATTCTTTGCACCTAAGAAATCAAGCGACTTCCTGACTTCCAGCTCGGCACCAAAACTGGTTGCCTCTTTAGTATTAAAGAATGAAAAGTCGGGAGTGGAATTCACATCGTAGATGCTTGGCTCAATGGCGTTTTTAAATCGCTTGTAAAATACCGAAACCGAAAGTATCTGCCCTGCCGAAGGGTATATTTCATAGCGCAGGTCGGCGTTATCAATAGAAGTTGGTTTCAAATTTGCATTACCAGAAACTGTCCCCAAAGCTTCGTAATCGTAGTAAGAGAAAGGAGCAAGTTCGCGGAATTCCGGACGAGCCAGTGTTCTGTAATACGATGCCCTGAAGTTAGATTTGGGATTTAAGCTGTACGTGAAGTTTACAGATGGCAGCAAATTCAGATACGAACGGCTCAAATTCATTGGAGCATTGGTTACGGTAGCGGAATTCAGGTTTAAATTAAAGCTTTCTGCCCGTACACCCCACACGATCCGTACTTTTTCATTTAAACGGTCATCCAACATACCATACGCGAATCCTGTTAAAGAGTTAGCATTGTATTTATCCGAATTGTTGGATATTTCATCCAGGCGATAGGCTCCCGAGTTTATCAGTTCCTGGCTATACAATTGTGTAACGGGAAGCGTTCGTATGTCGTTTGCGTTGGCATAGTTATTATCCAGAACCAAACCCAGGAGGCGTGCCTGAAAGTCCCGTTCCCGGTATTGTGCTCCTGCACCAAATTTCAGATTAGCGGTTTGGTTGAACATTTTTGCCGGAGCAGTATAATTAACTCCTGATGAGTAAATATTTTCCGAAAGGTCTGAAAAAAGGCGGTTGTTCTCTTTCCCGATGCTGGTATTGCTTGCAGCAAAAGGATTACCGGAACCGGCCTGTCTCAGGTAACTTATTTTACGCTGATCGGGCTGATCATTCATGATGTTGCTGTAAGCGATGTTCCAGTTAATCTTGCTGCTCTTATCGCCTATTTTGTGCTCGCCTTCCAGTGTAGATTTAAACAGGCTTTTTTGAAGCAGATCGAAGGCATAATATTTTACCTCGCTGCCCGCACTGTTGTTTATCCCTGTACGATAAGTGAACTTATCATCAAATATCCGGTTATAAATATTTTTAAAGGTGAACTTGTTGCGTCCTTTGGTATAGCCAAAATTTGCAAGTCCACCTATTGCAGTGCTGAAAACGTTCTGGTCATCCTGGTAATTATACTCCCAGTAGTTTCGGCGCTGATTGCCGATGCTGTTTTGAGAATTGCGGTACGTTAAAGATAGTACCGCACCGAGGCGTCCATTATCACCGGAAAGCTCTTTTACTCGTCCAAGAGTAAACTGATAATTTTGATTAGGAGCCGCATTTCCGGAATATAGCTTCCAATCAGCAGGCATAGACCGCAAAGCAGAAATATTCTGCTGCGGGTTCAGATTGATGGTTTGATTTGTATTGGCCGGAAACCCAGAAGGCAATTGCCGGTTAGGATCAGCAAACCCTAAAAAATCGCTCGCATTACGGGGGCCATAATAGAAATTATTAAATGTCGACTGAGTATTGTATCCCCAGCCGGCACCAATGGTAGTAAAATCTTTCGAAGGAATGTCATTTGTAGTGATCTGTACGGCACCTCCCGCAAAATCACCTGGTAAATCAGGTGTGGCGGTTTTGCTTACTATAATATTATCTATCAGGTTTGACGGAACAATATCAAACGAAAATGCTTTCCGGTTAGGTTCGGTACTTGGCAAAGTGGCATTATCAAGCATTGCTGTATTATAGCGGTCGCTCAAGCCCCGCACTACTACAAATTTATTATCCTGGATGGTTGTGCCGCTTACGCGTTTAAGTACTTCGCCAGTATTTTTATCCGGGCTTCTTTTTATAGTTTCGGATGAAACTCCGTCTGAGATACCCGCCCTGTTTTTTTGCTGGGCATACAAAGCGTTTACAGTTGCCTGTTTGTAACTCGCTGTTACTACCACCTCTGCAAGCATTTTACTTGAAGCCTGCTGCATAATAACATCCAGTGTAGTTGCATTGCCGGCACTAACTGTTACATCTGTAATTCTTTTTGGCTGGTAGCCCACATAGGAGAAATTCAGGCTGTATTTACCGGGCTTTAATGAATTGAATACAAATTTCCCGTCCAAATCAGTTGATGTCCCTCCCGTTATCCCTTCAATTTTAACAGTAAGTCCTATTAAGGTTTCACCTGTTTTTTCATCTGTTACTTTTCCAACTAACTTTCCTGCCTGTGCGTAAGCTTCATTTACATGAATACTAACAATAAAAAGCAGACATAAAATTTTTGAAATAAAACTTTTTTTCACTCTTGCTCGATTTAATTTGAGCAAAAGTATTACCGGAATGTTACCTCAATATTACACAGCAATTAAGGAAAGGTGATATAAATGTTAAGCTAATATTAAAGCAGTTGAGAATGAGTACAAAAGCGGATTTACGGCGAAACTAATACCGCACCCCAAACTTTTTAAACACAAAATGAAGCAGCCATAAAGGGCCAACCAATAAAAACTTCAGGTCATCTAAAAACGATGGCTTTTTTCCTTCTATTTTATGCCCTATGAACTGTCCTATCCACGAAAGAATAAATATACCCAAACAAACTACCCAAACTTGTGGCCAGCCATGATTGTCGCGAAGTTTTTCAAGGCCAACTATCCCTGCCGAAAACGCGAAAATTAACAGGATATAGGCATAGCATAAAACCGGCGATAGCCTGTAATAATAATATCCTGCAAATGCTATGAGGAAGGTAGCCCAGTTTACAAATCCGTTGTATTTTCCGAGAAAAGACAAGTAAGGAAAGGGAGCGGACCAAACCAGGCCCAACAAGCTAAACATGATCAGCGGAACACAAAACCAATGAATTAATTTATTAACGGGGTTTTGATGGGATAAAGAATACTGAGTAAAAAGCTTATCAATTGGGCGTAAAGCCGGAGTTTTTTTCATGCAATTATTTAAGCATAAAATTGAAGATAGCCAGTACAGAACCGACAATGGCTAAAAACTGAATAACTCCAACAATAAAAATGGATTTATGCAGGTTAGCGATTTTATCCGATAAGCTGATTTCTACATCTTTAATTTTTTCTATTAACTCCACTTTATCTTTTTGAGTAAGGAACAAATCTTTACTTACCTCGAACTTATGATTTTGCTTATCGTCAATTTCACTGAGAACATCTGAAATAAAAGAAGCATCATCTTTCGAAAAATTATACTTCGTTAAGATTTCAGCTACTTTATATTTAAGGGTTGCTTCCATATTGCTTTTAATTATAAATATAAAAAATATAATTATGTTTTATAATCGGCATCCAAAGGAAGAAGATATTCCGTCGCTATTCCAGAATATCATTTCTACTCACAAGAGCTTCTACTGGTTCAAGTTGAACCAATCCTGCAAATTTGTTTAACTTTCCTATTTAGCGTAAGAGACCGACCTCGTTTCACGGATTACGGTAACTTTTATCTGGCCCGGATAGGTCATTTCAGTTTGAATACGGTTTGAAATATCGGTAGCCAGAATCTCCGCCTGCGCATCATTTACCCGTTCGCTTTCAACTACTACACGTAATTCGCGGCCTGCCTGAATAGCAAATGTTTTTTCTACGCCGGGATAAGAAAGTGCAAGTTCTTCGAGCTCTTTCAATCGTTTGATATAACTTTCCACCACCTCACGTCGTGCTCCGGGACGGGCACCTGAAATAGCGTCGCAAGCCTGGATAATCGGAGATATCATGGAAGTCATTTCGATTTCGTCGTGGTGCGCTCCTATTGCATTACACACTTCCGGGTGTTCTTTATATTTTTCAGCCAGCTGCATCCCTAAAATTGCGTGAGGTAATTCGGGATTATCGTCAGGCACTTTTCCTATATCATGTAAAAGTCCTGCTCTTTTAGCAAGTTTAACATTCAATCCTAACTCCGCAGCCATGGTTGCGCAAAAATTAGCCACTTCTCGTGAGTGCTGCAATAAATTTTGTCCGTAAGAAGAACGATAGCGCATTCTTCCTACCATACGTATCAGTTCCGGATGCAGGCCATGAATACCAAGATCGATCACAGTACGTTCGCCTATTTCCACGATCTCTTCTTCAATTTGCTTTTTTGTTTTAGCAACTACTTCTTCAATACGTGCAGGATGGATACGGCCATCGGTAACAAGGCGGTGAAGGGCCAACCTGGCAATTTCGCGGCGAACCGGGTCAAAGCCTGAAAGTATAATTGCTTCAGGAGTATCATCCACAATGATTTCTACCCCGGTTGCAGCTTCAAGCGCCCGAATGTTCCGGCCTTCACGGCCAATTACACGGCCTTTTATTTCGTCATTTTCAATATTGAAGATAGAAACTGTATTTTCAATTGCCGCTTCGGTTGCTGTACGCTGAATAGTTTGAATAACTACTTTTTTGGCTTCTTTAGCAGCTGTAAGCTTCGCCTCATCAACAACATCCTTAATCTGGATCATTGCCTGGGTACGGGCCTCTTCCCTAAGTGTATCAATCAGTTGATTTCTTGCTTCTTCGGCAGAAAGGCCGGCAATAGTTTCCAGTTGCCTGATGTGCTGATTTTTCAGTTGCTCTACTTCTTCCTGTTTTTTCTGGGCAACTTCTATCTGTTTTTCCAGATTCTTCCTGGTGTTGTCCAAATCAGCTTCTTTCCTGTTTACATTCTCCAGGCGCTGATTTAACGATTGCTCCTTCTGCTTAATCGTATTTTCTTTCTGCTGAACGGTATTATTGCGTGAATTTACTTCCTGCTCATGTTCGGCCTTCATTTGCAGAAACTTTTCCTTTGCTTCAAGAAGCTTGTTCTTTTTTAATATTTCCGCATTATTCTCTGCATCTTTTAAAATCTTTTTAACCTTATTCTGAGCAGCTATCTCCTGGTTTTTAAGTAAAGACCGGAGCATAAAACGCCCGATCACTACTCCGACCGCCAATCCTAAAAAAATGTATAGTATTATTTCCATAAAATCTGATAATAAAAAACCGCAACTAAAAATTTAAGCTTCATGTATTATAAACTTCATCTTACAGGCTTCGAGTTCTGGCGCCGGTCCAACCGGTTAACCGATGACCTAACCTTTTAACTCTTCTGATATTGAAGTGTTAAGTTTTAAATAGTGAAACTTAAAAATTTAACTGCGGTTAAATCTTTAACGCTCATAAATATACAAAGAACTATATTACTTTGCGAAAAAATCTTTCAGCAATTGATCCAATTGATAAACTTTTTCCGCCACGTCTGTATCTTCATTCATAACTTTTTTCTCTGCCTTTAATGTAGTGGTGGCATAATGCAGTACACACATTGAAAGCAAATCCTGTTTATCACGAACCGCATAATTTTCCTGATATTCTTTTATACGGTCATTTATCAATTTAGCAGCCCGCCGAACTATTTCCTCCTCTTCCATGTTTATCTTTAGCGGATAAACCCGGTCAGCAATATTTATTTTAATTGAGATTTCTCCCATTTGAGCTTAGTTTCACTTGTATTACTTTTTAAGCAACACAATACACTTATCTATTTCCCGCACAAATTCGTTAATTTTTTGCTTTATGTCAAGAGTTTTTTCGTTAGCTCCTTCTAATGAACGGGCTAATTTTACGACTTTCAACTTTTCTTCCAGCTCTTCAACTCTTGCCTTTCCCGATTCGGCCAATGCTTTCAAAGATTTATTCTCCTGCTTAAGCAAGGCATTCTCTTCCTGCAAAGTTTTACTTAACTCTATTAATTGTTGAGTTCTGTCAATTATGGAATTCAGTTGGTTTGCTGTAGACATACATTAATGAGTGATTTATTGATGGAATGATTGATTGAGTAAATGAAACAATCACTTCTTTTTTCCCATAGATATACTTTTTCTTGCAGTTGCAACTACTTTCAGTATTTCATTAGCTTCGCTTAAAAGATTATTAATTTTCTCAATATCTACAATATGCGCATCTGCAAGGACTTCCATCCAAAATGCCGATTCATCTGCTTCTTCAACCACGGTGGATAATTTTGAGAAAAATTCTGCCTGGGATCTCGCTCTGCATGCCGCCCGATAATTAGCTCCAACCGAAGAAGAAGACCTTAATAATTGTTTCCCTATGATTCGGGCTTCATCAGTTTTAGGTAAAGACTGAAAGAGACTTATATTATCTATAACAAATTTTTTTGTCCTTTTTTTGAATTGCTCTGCAAATTGAATTTTATCCATTTTAATATTGGTTACAGCAGGAATCAATCCATCTATCCTTCAATCAATCATTAATTAATTAAGTTTACTTCCTCACTTCTGCGCCTGCTTCTTTCTCGAAATTAAAAATTAATTTCTGCATTATGCCATCAATTTGTTTATCGGTAAGCGTTTTCTCTTCATCCTGAAGTATAAAGCTAAGGGCATATGATTTCTTGCCGGCAGGAAGTTTTTCGCCTTCGTAAACATCAAAAATACGTATATCCTGAAGTAGTTTTCGCTCTGTTTTTTGCGCAATTTGTTTTAATCGGCCAAAGGAAACAGATTTATCAAGAAGCATGGAAAGGTCTCTGCGGACTGAAGGAAAACGTGAAATCTCTTTATATACGATTTTATTTTTTCTTATGCTTTTTAATACCAGATCCCAATCAAAATCAGCATAAAAAACTTCTTTTTCTATGCCCATTTTCTTAAGCTCCTGTTTATTTACACTCCCAAATGCGACTAAAACCTTCTCTCCTTTTTTATAATTCAGGCCGTAAGAAAACTTTGTATCCTGCAAATCGTCGGCATTTATATCTCCGATGTTTAATCGCTGCAAAACACCATCGACAAAAGCTTTTAAATTGTAAAAGTTACCTGCAGTCTGCGGCCCGCTCCAGCTTTCGCCTGAAAGAAATCCTGTTAAAAACAAGGCCAGCCGCTGCGATTCCTTATAACCCTCGTGAGTAGTAAAGTACGTTTTTCCGAATTCATATAGTTTCAGATCGCCCTGCTGCCGGTTTTGATTATATGAAATAGTTTCCAGGCCGCTAAACAATAAAGACTGGCGCATGCTATCCAAATCACTGCTTAATGGATTAAGGATTTTAACCAATTGATCAGGATCTTCGGAATAAGCGGATTTAGTAAGCGAATTGGTAAGTATCTCAAAAAACCCATTTGCGGTTAGCATATCTGAAACCTGGTTCTGAACCACTTCTTTATCCGGCTTGGCAGCAAAGTTTAAAGAAGCCCTTATCTGTGCGGGGATTTCGATGTTGTTATAACCATATATCCGCAGAATCTCTTCTATAACATCCACTTCCCGTGTTACATCTACTTTAAAAACGGGAACAGAAAGACGAAGCGATTCTTCATTTTCCTCCAGTATTTTTATCCCTAAACCCTGCAAAATAGCTTTTATTTCTGAAGCCGGGATCTGCTGTCCAATTAATCGGGCTACATTCTTATATTCAAGCGTTACAGCAAAAGGCTTAAATGGGTTCGGATAAAAATCGTTTATATCGGATGATACCGTACCGCCTGCAATTTCTGTAATCAACTGAGCCGCTCTTTTAATAGCCAGTACTGTAATTTCAGGATCGGCACCGCGTTCAAAGCGAAACGACGCATCTGTTTTTAAACCATGGCGCTTGGATGTTTTACGAATGGAAACCGGATTAAAATAAGCGCTTTCAAGGAAAACATTTTTAGTACCTGATTTAATCCCTGAATCTTCACCGCCGAAAACACCGGCTATACACAGTGCGTTTTCCTGGTCACAAATCATCAGATCTTCCTGAGACAGCTTGCGTTCAACTCCATCCAGAGTTGTGAAAGGTGTTCCTTCCACACAATTTTTAACTACTACTTTTCCGCCTTTAATACCGTCGGCGTCAAAAGCGTGTAGCGGCTGTCCTAGTTCATGTAAAACATAATTGGTAATATCTACCACGTTATTAATTGGGCGGACACCAATTACATTCAGTTTGTTTTTCAGCCAGTCGGGAGAATCTTTTACTTCAACCCCTGATATAGTAAGTGAGGTATATCGCGGGCATGCCGCTTCATTTTCAACTGAAACCGGAACGGATAAATTGGTGTCTCCCTTTTTAAAGCCGGAAACATCCGGCAATTTTACCGAAATTTTTAACCATGCTGCCAGATCTCTGGCAACACCTAAGTGCGAAGCTGCATCTGCACGATTGGGAGTTAACCCTATTTCAAAAAGGTAATCGTCTTCTATTTTAAAATACGCTTTCGCTTTGGTTCCTGGTACAGCGTCTTCAGAAAGCACCATGATCCCTGCATGCGATTGCCCCAGCCCGATTTCGTCTTCTGCGCAGATCATTCCTTCAGAAACTTCTCCGCGAATTTTCGACTTATTTATCTTAAAAGGCTCACCCGAAGTTGGATAAACTGTTGTCCCTACGGTTGCCACAACTACCTTTTGCCCTGCGGCAACATTTGAAGCTCCGCAAACTACCTGTAAGTCTTCTCCTGAGCCAACATCAACTTTTGTCACTTTTAACCGATCTGCATTGGGATGCTGGCTACATTCCTTTACAAATCCTATAACCAGCCCTTCCAAGCCCCCCGGCACTGATTGTACTTTTTCCAGACTTTCAACCTCTAAACCAATATTGGTCAGGATGAGTGAAACTTCTTCGGGAGTCTTTTCTATATTAATAAATTCTTTGAGCCAGTTGTAAGAAATCTTCATGCTTGTTATAATGAAGCGCAAAGATAGGAAGTTGACGGCTAATAGTTAAATAAAAGCGGAGAGCTGAGAGCAAAGAGTTAAAGGCTTAGAGCAGGCCTTCGTCGGCAAAACTATAGTAACCGGTATTGGAAAAAATTAAATGATCTAAAACTCCTATATCAAGCATGTTGCCAGCTGATACCAGTTTTTGAGTTAAGGCAATATCGGACTGACTAGGTTTCAAATTTCCTGAAGGATGATTATGTGTTAAAATAATTGATGCAGCATGGTTCTCCAACGCAGTTTGAAAGATAATTTTCGGATCGGCAATGGTTCCGGCCTGGCCTCCTTTACTTATGAGATGGCGTGACAACACCTTATTAGCCCTGTTGAGCAGGATAATCCAAAACTCCTCATGGTTCAAATCATTAAAATAGCGATTCATTAATTGATAAATATCCCTGCTCCCGGATATTTTAGTTACATTTTCTATTTCTGTATCTTTTCTCCGTCGGCCCAGTTCTAAAGCTGCAATAATTGAAATTGCCTTTGCCTCGCCTATTCCCTTAAATCGCGACAATTCTGCAACTGATAGCTTTCCTACCTTATTCAGGTCATTCTCCGAAGCATGGAGAATACGTTTACTTAATTCAACCGCGGTTTCGTTTCTACTGCCCGAGCCAATGAGAATGGCTATTAGTTCAGCATCGGTAAGTGCCCTACGGCCATGTAACAGCAGCTTTTCACGGGGGCGGTCTTCCTCAGCCCATGCTTTGATTGTAATCCTGTCGCTATCGAATTGCATTTCATAAATTTAAAAAAATAGCGTATAAAAACAAAAAAGGCATTGGTTTCCCAATGCCTTTTAAATAAAAAGAAAATATTTTACTGTAAAGCGTTAACGAATTTTGTTAACTTGGATTTATTATTAGATGCTTTATTTTTATGGATAACGTTCTTTTTTGCAAGGCGATCAAGCATAGAAACTACTTTTACCAGCAACGGAGCTGCCTCTGATTTGGTTGTAGTTGCACGTAATTTCTTTATTGCGTTACGAGTGGTTTTTGCCTGATAGCGGTTACGTAAGCGCTTAGTTGCATTTGCTCTGATTCTCTTAATCGCTGATTTATGATTTGCCATTTGTAAGCTTTTTTTCCGTATTATTTTTGTAAGTACCGATAAATATCGGGATGCAAATATAGGAGGCTATTTTTTAAAATACAAGCAGAATTTAAAATTAAATCAGCAAGAAATATAAACGCTCTCCCATGAAACGAACAGTACTTGCCCTTAGTCTGTTAATTCTTACTCTTTTTTTATCCTCCTGGGGCTTCTTTGCTCACAAGAGAATCAACACGCTTGCAGTTTTTACCTTACCTTCGGCTCTTAATCAATTCTACAAAAGAAACATAACTTATATTAATGAGCATGCGGTTGATCCGGACAAAAGAAGGTATGCCGATTCGCTGGAAGCTCCCCGGCATTTTTTAGATGCCGATCATTACGGACAATTCCCGTTCGACAGCCTGCCGGTAAAGTGGGAAGATGCTGTTAAAAAATATTCAGCAGATACTTTGGAAGCTTTCGGTATTGTTCCCTGGCAAATTACAAGAACTTACTATTCACTGGTAAAAGCTTTTCAAAACCGGGATTCTGTCAGGATACTGAAGCTCTCTTCCGATCTGGGACATTATGTAGCCGATGCCCATGTTCCTTTACATACAACAGAAAACTACAATGGCAACCTTACCGGTCAAACCGGCATCCATGCGTTCTGGGAAAGTCGCCTGCCTGAACTTTTCTCTTCCGATTATAATTTCTTTACAGGAAAAGCTGTTTACATTGAAGACCCGCTTAAAGAAGCCTGGAAAATAGTACGTCATACTTTTACATTAAAGGATTCGGTATTAAAAATTGAGGCCCGTTTAAGCAAAACGTTTCCTACAGATCGTAAATACACATTCTCATCCCGCAATGGAAAGATTGAAAAACAATATTCAGAAGAATACTCGTTTGCCTACCACGAAGCATTGGGAGGAATGGTTGAAAAACAAATGCGGTCTTCTATAAGGGCAGTAGGCTGTTTTTGGTACTCCGCCTGGATTGATGCAGGCCAGCCAAAAATGAAAGCATTTACCCCAACCGCTTTAGCTGCAGATACAATCAGCAGCGAAAAAACAGAAAAGGCTTTTCTAAAAGGAGTAATTATAGGCCGGGAAGAAAATTAAGCATTGGTCTTACCTTTAAACCTGGGTGAGACAGCCGCGTAAATTGCAGGCAAAACAGAAAGAACGATGATGGCCAATACCACCAGTGTGAAGTTATCTTTAATCACCGGAATGTTCCCGAACACATATCCTAAAGCCAGGAAACTTACAATCCATAACAGCCCGCCGATAACGTTATAGGTGGTGTATGTAGCAAAACGCATAGCTCCTACTCCTGCCACAAATGGAGCAACAGTGCGTATAATAGGTAAAAAGCGACTGAAAATTACTGCCTTCCCTCCATGCTTGTTGAAAAACTCCTGGGTTTTCAAATAATAATCCAGTTTCAGTATTTTATTCTCAGGTTTAAAAACCCTTTCCCCCAAAAAGCTGCCGAGATAATAATTAACAGTATTTCCAAGAATCGCGGCAAATACAAGCAATATTGCCATGAAAAAAATATTCAACCCGGTATCTCCCTTTGCAATCAACGCACCGGCTGCAAAGAGCAACGAGTCTCCTGGCAAAAAGGGCGTAACTACAAATCCTGTTTCGGCAAAGATTATAAAGAAAAGGATTAGATAAGTCCAGGTGCTGTATGCATTAACAATATCAACCAGGTGTTTGTCAATATGTAATACAAAGTCGATTATTGAATAAATAATTTCCAAAACAGTTTGCTTAAGCTGGCCAAAAATAAAAATATCACGGTAAACTACCGTGATATTTTAGTAACTTATTTGGTAAGGAACTTATTGCTTTTGAACATTTATTATTGCCTGGGCTCCAAATTTATCTTTTCCTGCAGTGCCGCTCCATAAGCCGTTGGTAGCTATTGTAATTGAACTACCCGCTTTTGACGGAACTGCAATTTTCAGTTTATCTGTTGTTGTTCCGGTGGCACGGATGCGAATACTGTCAGATTTTGTCGGATCTACTTCAACATAGTCAGACACAGTTTTAAAAGCCTTGCCTGTAATCACCGGAGTTCCATCTTTTAATAAAATATCCAAAGTTGGAGCATCCGGTGAAAGGTTCGCAAAGCGAATTCTTGCTTTATCGGCCGAAGGCTGAGCTGGTATAGAATCCGTTGTGAATATGCTCAGTAAAGAATCGGCATTTGTTGACATTTTTCTTGCAATGAAAAGAGTATAGTATTTATTCTTTGCAAATGTTGGTGTTGATGAATGAAGAATTTTAGACGTAGTAGCACTTGGCGTAATATCTACGCTTCTCTTACCGACGTATAAAGCAAAATAACCGGTACTTTGAGTATAAAGCAGCGGCTGTAAATTCACTCTTCTTTTATCTATATAAAAATCTATCGCATCGTTTCCGGGATATGAATTAACAATAGAAAATGCAGCAATATCAGGCTCAGGCACATCATTTTTACTTTTAAGACAGGACGACAATACGGTTGTTAACGATAGCAACGCTACAAAAACACACACTCTTCTTTTCACTAATTGGCTGGTCTTCATTTTTTTATAAATTTATTTTACTTCTTTATTAAAACTATACGTTGAGTTTTGGCAGAACGTAACAGGCAGTGTTAATTTTTTTATTATTTAAATTTAACAAAAAAGCCCGGAAATACCGGGCCCAACTATACTTATTATTTAAAAGTTTAAGCGTAGCTATTCAGCATAACCGGCATTACAAGCATTAAAACATCTTCTTTGTCATCATTTGTTTGCGGAACCAATAAACCTGCCCTGTTTGGCGTACTCATTTCTAAAGTAACTTCTTCGCCGCTTAAATTACCCAGCATTTCAATCAAAAAACGGGCGTTAAAGCCTATTTCCATATCTTCGCCTTCATACTGGCAACCTAAGCGCTCGTGTGCCTCGTTAGAGAAATCAATATCTTCAGAAGAGATATTCAGTTCGCTGCCGCTGATTCTTAAACGAACCTGGTGAGTTGTTTTATTAGCAAAGATTACTACCCGCCGCAACGAATTCAGGAATAGAACCCGGTCGAGCGTGAGTTTGTTAGGGTTATGCTGTGGTATAACAGCTTCGTAATCGGGATAGCGCTCATCAATTAAACGGCAAATCAGGTTAATATTACCAAACCGGAAAAATGCGCTTGTGCTGTTATATTCTACCGAAACATTCACATCTTCTGAAGGAAGAGATGATTTTAATAAGTTCAATGCCTTTTTAGGAAGAATAAACGAGGCTACACTTTCTGACTTTGCATCTTTTCTGCGGTACCGGACTAATTTATGCGCATCGGTAGCAACAAAAGTAAGGTGCTGCGGACTTAACTGAAGGTAAACTCCGGTCATTGCAGGACGTAGTTCATCATTACTTACAGCAAAAATGGTTTTATTGATTGCTTCAGAAAGAACGGATGCCGCCAGATTTACAGACGAAGCATTTTCTACTGTAGGAATTTTGGGGAAATCTTCGCCATTTTCACCACTCAGTTTATATTTTCCGTCTCCGGCACTTATTTCAATAGCATACGTATTATCATCAATTGTAAAAGCAATGGGCTGGTCGGGAAGAGTTTTCAACGTTTCCAAAAGAATTTTTGCGGGCACAGCTATTTTACCTTCTTCTTTAGATTCGACAGGAAGCGAAGTTGTCATGCTGGTTTGCAGATCTGTAGCTGAAATAGTCAGATTGCCCTCTTTAATCTCGAAAAGGAAATTTTCAAGAATAGGCAATACCGTACTGCTGCTGGAAGCTCCGTTAACAGCCTGCAACTGTTTTAACAAAGTTGATGTCGAAACGATAAATCTCATAACTCGATTCTGATGTGTGAAAGGTTTAAATATTTCCTAAAGTAGCCAATACTCTGGTTAACTGCTCAAAAATAAAAAATTTAACGAGCATACTTTTGTCTGCGATAGTAATGTTGAAAAATACCAAAAAGTATTAACATTATTAAAGGAGCAACGATATTTAACAGCTGCCAGGAGAGTTTTTCGGAGGTAATCCGGGCCTTGTCAAGCAATCGGATCTTAATTTCTTTATTTCTTAATGAAATTATACCCGATTCATCGGTAAGGTAGTCAACCACGTTTAACAAGAAACTTTTATTTCCGTATTGCTGCTGGGTATACCTGTCGTATCCCAAAGGAAAAGCAGATCCGTCTTTGCTGCTGATATCGTTCTTTAAGATATCCCCGTCGCCCACTACAACCATTTTTGTGGGAACACTTTTAGCCCGGGTTTGCATACTTGCAGAAATCCCTTCAGGTACCGGCCGGTTTACAAAATCCGACGGGAAGGAACCTTCCAGTAAAACGCCTGCTGTTTTGGGGTCGCTTTTAAAGGCGTTCGGATCGGGTTCCTGCTCTACCATTTGCAAAGAGATCATGGCCGGCGATTTTATTATCCGGCTATACGGAGATGAAGACAGGATAACCGTTTCTTTAACTCCTTTTACTGGAAGCGTATCTACCGTATTTGCAAACTCACTTCTTATTCCATCCAGATTTTTTACCAGAGGATGCTGACTTAATGGAATAAAAACAGGATAAAACAACCAGGGAACCATTTGAATTTGCCCCTGTCCACCCACATTACCCACATTTAAGGGAATTTGAGCACAGTTCATATCAGCTATCAGGTTATAGTTTATGCGAACGCCGTAGCGGAACAGCATATCATCGAGGTTAAGCTTTTTTGGAAATGTAAGCTGTGTGCCGGCTCCCCTAAGGCTGTCAAGTTCGGCATTAACATTGTCTATTGCCCAGAAAATGCGCCCTCCCTGCATTAAAAAATAATCAATTTTAAATTTTTCCGCTTCAGAGAACCCGTTAGACGGTTTTGGAATTACCAGCAATTTCAGCTTTTTAAGCCCCTCAAATGGAATTACACTTAAATCCACACGTCCCACTTCGTATCCCTCCTGCAGCGATTTCATTGCATCACTTAATTGCAGATCTGTTAATTCTCCGTTGCCTTCGGTAAATCCAACCCGTGGCTTTCCGCCAGATGTTATTTTTTTAACAGCGCTTGTAAAAGCATATTCCAGATTTTGAACTGAGTTATTAAGAACTTCTTCCGGTGCACTCCCCATCCGGTTTTGAAGAAGCTTAACAGGAATTTGATTACCGTGATACGTTACCAGCGCAGCAGGAAAAATAACCTTTTGAGTAAGCCCTTCGTCTGTTTTTACACTTAGATTAGTTGGCTCCAAGCCTTTTTCCATTAAATCCTGATATACCTGATCCTGTGTTTCCTGGTTACCTGATGAAGGATTTACAAAATCAACATGAAAATTCCCGTTAGAATACGCTTTATAATCAAGCAGGAGATCGCGGGTTGAATTTCGCAGCCGTTTAAATCCGGCAGGAAAATCTCCTTCCAGGTAAACTGTTACCCAGATATCGTCTTTCACCTGTTTTAATAATTCCTTTGTTATCGCAGAAAGCGTGAAACGTTTTTCTCTTGTAAAATCAAACCGGGTGAAATAGAAAGACGAAAGCACATTTATTACAACAATAACTGCAATAAAACCGGCCAGGTAGCCTAAATCTTTTTTCCGCCTGCTTACCATTTCCTCCCTCCTAAAACCGTTTTAGTTAATACCAGGAACAAGGCTATAAAACTTAAAAAATAAATCAGGTCACGTGTATCGAGCACACCCCGACTGATTGCCTGGTAATGTTCGTTAATTCCGAATGACGCCACAACTGTATTAATAGCTTGTAATGAAAGTAACCCGCTAATGGAGTCAAAGCCGCTGAAAGCAAAAAAGCTGAGAAAAACAGACAGAGTGAAGGCAATGATCTGATTTTTAGTGACAGAAGAAGCAAACAACCCGAGGGAAACAAAAGACGCACCAAGCAGGAACAATCCAATATACGACCCGATTACAGCTCCGGTATCTACATTTCCTTTTTCAATTCCTAACTGATAAACGGTATAATAATAAATAAGCGTGGGGATCAATGCCAGGAGAACAATGAGCAAAGAGGCAATAAACTTACCCAATATAATATCCCAGTCGGTTAAAGGCTGTGTTGACAGAAATTCAAATGTACCTTCCTTTCGTTCTTCGGCAATAGAACGCATGGTAATTGCTGGAACAAGGAACATAAACAGGTAGGGAACAATATTAAATAAGCTTTCTAAGCTGGCGTACCCGTATTCCAAAATGCTGGAATCGGGAAATATCCAGAGAAATAAGCCTGCAACAAGTAAAAAAACTCCAATGGTTATATAAGCCACTAAAGAGTTAAAAAAGCCTGATATCTCTTTTTTTAATACCGTTAACACTGAATTTATTGTCTGTGCCGAAATTAAAACAATTGCATTAAAAGAAGCAATATATCTATACTTTATATTAAAACTGGTAGGCAACCCTGATTCCTACCTGGTCAATATTCCCGCCGTCGCGTACCCATCGCTCATATCGTACTCCTGCATCAAGTGCTCCGCGTTCGGAAAGAGGAAATAAAAAACCAACACCGGGAGCCCATATCATGGAGGAACCTGAATTTCGTTGAACTCCTACACTTGCTCCAAGTTCACCCGCACCGTAAAATGCTTTGCTTAAGTAATAACGTACTCCTAATTTCAAAGGAATATATGATTTGTTATTCAGCTTTTCATTTGACCCTATAAGCGTTCGCTTGCTGTAATAGGAAATAAAACCGGCAGATGCAGTACCATATAAAGCAGCAGTAAAGGGAACTTCCAGTTTACCTGAGCCTCCAAAACCAAAATTAAAATACTCGCCAAAACCCGACCGTCGAGGAATTCCAAACTCGGCACCAATATTTATTTTAGGCCTTACCGGATACGGTGTTTTCTGAGCATTTACTTCAGCAACTATACTACAGGTAAGTACCAATAAAAGCAATATTCGTTTCATTATGGCAAGATCAATGAGCTAAAAATACTAACATCCTAAAAATTGCAATGTTTCTAATATTAATTTTACATGCAGCTAATCACAAACACAAAAGGCCGGAACAATTGCTCCGGCCTTTCTTTGATAAAAAAATCAATTAGAATCTTAAGGCAACACGGAAAGCTACCTGATCAAGGGAACCATTATCAGACCAGCTTTCGTAACGTACACCGGCATCAAAATCAGTTTTATCAGAAACAGGAAATACAACACCAACTCCGGGAGTCCAGGCAAAAGCAGTTCCAGCTCCATCGGCCGTACCAATTGCTACGCCTAATTCCCCAGCTCCATAAATATTTTTATTGAAGAAATATTTTCCACCAGCTTTTACAGGTATAAAGTTTTGTGAGGGAGCATCTATCCCCACCACTTCAAAAGCATCTTTAATGTCTTTTTTATATGACAGGTTAATAAAACCTGCTGAACCTGTTACAAAGAAAGACGGTGCTACTGGCACTTCTACTTTAGCAGAACCACCAATTGCCAATCCAAATAAATCTCCTGCATTACCAACAGGAATACCAGCCTCTAAACCTATAGAAAACTTAGTTTTACCTTTTGAAGAACTTTCCTGAGAAAATGCGAAGCTTGTTGTAAATGCAATAAGAACAGCTAGTAAAATTTTTTTCATAATTTGTGTTTTAAATTTCAAGCCGCGAAATAAACAAAAAAGTTACATAAAAGCAATAGTTGCTTTTTTCTTTACTTAAGTTGTATAAAAGGAGGTTTTAGCTTAAATACAAGTATTAAAAATTAAACTTGGTCCAGTGTTTTTGTAAGACTGACAAAGATCTGCTCCATATTTTGTTCAGGGAATTCTGATTCAAGCTGGGCTAAAGTCCTGTTTAAGACAATTTTACCTTTATTCATTATAACAACTTCATCACAAACAGCTTCAACTTCCTGCATAATATGCGTTGAAAGAATTACGGTTTTGGTTTTCCCGAGTTCTTTTATCAGGTTACGGATGCCGATAAGCTGATTGGGATCTAAACCAGAAGTCGGTTCATCTAAAATCAACACTTTAGGATCGTGTAAAATTGCCTGGGCCAAACCTACCCGTTGACGATATCCTTTTGAAAGCTGGCCAATCTGTTTATTTTGCTCCTGCGCAAGACCAGTTATTTCAATAATTTCTTCAATCCTTTTCTTCTTATTCTGAACTTTGTGCAGGTCGGCAACAAATTCCAATGATTCTTTTACATAAAAATCCAAATACAGGGGGTTGTGTTCGGGAAGGTAACCGATATTCTTTCGTACATCCATGGCGTTGTCTGCCACGTCAAACCCGCAAACACTTGCCCTGCCCGAAGTTTGCGGCAAAAAGCAGGTTAAAATCTTCATCGTAGTTGACTTTCCGGCCCCATTGGGACCAAGAAAACCCAACACTCTACCACTTTCCGCGGAAAAGCTCAGATCATCTATCGCTTTTTGCTTATCATAAAATTTGGTAAGATTTTCAACATGAATGCTCATACGGTCTTGAATATAGAAACAAAGTTAGTGGATAGAAAGATGAAAGGCGAAAGGTTGCAGGTAAAAGGTTTAAGGTGTTAGGTAAGATGGAAATTGTAAGTGGCAAATCGTAATCCGATAACTATCGGATCGAAATTATATCTTTGCAGCATCATGAGCAAAAATAACGACGAACTTTTTAAAAACGTTATCTCCCACGCTAAAGAATACGGTTTTGTTTTTCCATCAAGCGAGATTTATGATGGATTAAGCGCTGTTTACGATTACGGACAAAATGGTGCTGAATTAAAAAATAACATTAAAACCTATTGGTGGAAATCAATGGTGCAACTGCATGAAAATATTGTAGGTATAGATTCTGCCATTTTTATGCATCCTAAAATATGGAAAGCAAGCGGCCACGTTGATGGCTTTAACGATCCGATGATCGATAATAAAGATTCCAAAAAACGCTATCGTGCCGATCAGCTTCTTGAAGACCGTATAGCAAAATACGAGAAGGAAGGCAAGAACGAAAAGGCGGAAAAGCTGCAAACAGCTATGGATGAAGCACTGAAAGTCGAAGATCTGGGCCGTTTGAGGGAACTTATAATTGAACATGAAATAGCATGTCCCCTTTCCGGAACCCGCAACTGGACAGAGGTGAGGCAATTTAACCTGATGTTTTCTACGCAGATGGGCGCTGTAGCAGACGATGCGGATGTAATCTATCTTCGCCCCGAAACTGCTCAGGGAATTTTCGTAAACTTTTTAAATGTACAAAAAACAGGAAGGATGAAAATTCCTTTCGGAATTGCTCAGATTGGAAAAGCCTTTAGAAATGAGGTAATTGCAAGGCAGTTTATTATGCGGATGCGTGAGTTTGAGCAAATGGAAATGCAGTTTTTTGTACGGCCCGGAACTGAAATGGAATGGTACAATTACTGGAAGGAAGCCCGGTTAAACTGGCACAAAGCCTTAGGCACAGCTTCTGAAAAATACCGTTACCACGATCATACTAAACTTGCCCATTATGCAAATGCGGCAGTTGATATTGAATTTGAATTTCCTTTCGGATTTAAGGAAGTAGAAGGAATACATAGCCGTACTGATTTCGATCTGAGCCAGCATCAGCAATTCTCATCGAAAAAAATGCAGTATTTTGATCCGGAGATCAATCAGAATTATACTCCTTATGTTATTGAAACATCCATTGGTTTAGACCGGATGTTCCTGTTAACACTTATCAACGCATATGAAGAACAGGATTTGAGTGAAGGTGATAAAAAAGACAGCCGTGTTGTTTTAAAACTGCATCCTTGTTTAGCACCTGTTAAAGCCGCTATTCTCCCTCTTACCAAAAAAGACGGACTTCCTGAAAAAGCAAGAGAAATTATGGACAAACTGAAACTTGACCATAATTTAGTGTATGAAGAAAAAGATTCTATTGGAAAAAGATATCGCAGACAGGATGCAATCGGTACACCTTTTTGCATCACTGTAGACCACCAGTCGTTAGAAGACAATACCGTTACTATACGCCACCGCGATTCAATGCAGCAGGAACGGGTTCCGATAAATGAGCTTGACCGTATTATAAGGGATTTGGTTAGCTGGAAAAATTTATTAAAATAAGTCAAAGGAAACCGCATTTCAGCGGCTTCCTCATTTTAAATAAACCGTTTATACCCTTTTGTAACAATCTTCTTAGGAAAAAATTCGCTGTAAAAAAATAATTTACTTTAAGCTAATTTTACAGATGCTAAACAATTGCTTTAAGCAATTTGTCAATATCAAAATTGACATATATCAATTAAAATTATCCTGATGGAACCGTCATGAGCACTTAACGAAGATTGTTAAACTCACGATAGCTTTATTATCATTAAAAAAAAATTTATTCGGATGAAAAAATTCATTATTCAGTCTTTATTTGTTCCGGCAATCGTCATTGGAATCGGAGCGGCTTCTTTTTCGAAAGAACCAGGCAAAGGCGGTAAGAAAAGCGCACAAAATGATCAGCCCTCTGATGCTGCAGGTTTAAAACTACCTACGGGATTTGATGCGATAAAAGTAGCGAACGGCCTTGGAAGAGCCCGGCATTTAGCAGTTACTCCGCAGGGAGATATCTATGTAAAACTTGAAAAATTATTAAACGGAAAAGGGATTATCCGCTTGCAGGATACCAATGGCGACGGTATCTCAGATAAACAAACCGGCTTTGGAAATTATATAGGAACTGGAATTTATATAAAGGACGGTTATCTGTACGCATCTTCCAATGAAGAAATTTTCAGGTATAAATTAGATGATAAAGGCCAGGTAATCGATCCGGAGAAACCAGAAAAAATAGTAACCGGCTTAATCAACCGCCGCCAGCACGAATCCAAATCAATAACGTTAGATAATTCAGGCAATATTTACGTTAATATCGGAGCCTACAGCAATGCCTGCCAGGAACAAGACCGTACCAAAGGATCTCCCGGCATGAAAAACTGCCCCGTTCTTGATTCTGCCGCGGGCATCTGGCAATTTAAGGCAAATAAAATAAACCAAAGTTATGGAGACGGGGCACGCTACGCTACCGGCTTAAGGAATGTGGTAGGCCTCGACTGGAATAATCAGGTAAATGAACTTTTTGTAATGCAGCACGGAAGAGATCAGTTGCACGACCTGTTTCCGGATTTGTATGATGTAAAGACTTCCGCCATTCTTCCCGCCGAAACCATGTATATGGTTAAAAAAGGAGATAACGCCGGTTGGCCGTATATTTATTACGACCAGATTCAGAAGAAAAAAATCTTAGCTCCCGAATATGGAGGAGATGGTAAAAAAGAAGGCGGTGCTGATGCTATTAATCCCGTAGCTGCATTTCCCGGCCATTTAGCACCAAACGGATTATTATTTTATACCGGAAAAATGTTCCCTGAAAAATATCAGAATGGTGCTTTCATTGCTTTTCATGGATCATGGAACAGGGCGCCGGAAAAACAAGCAGGATATTTCGTAGCCTTTGTTCCCTTTAAAAATGGAAAACCTTCAGGTGACTGGGAAATTTTTGCAGAAGGTTTTGCAGGCACAGAAAACATTACTTCTCCCGGACAGGCAGAACACCGGCCATGCGGATTAGCCCAGGGGCCAGACGGATCTTTATACGTTTCTGATGATGCAAAAGGCACCATCTATAAAATAAGCTACAAAGCAAAATAATTAATGAAAAGACTCGTATTAACAGCAGCATCCCTGCTCTCTTTCAGTATGTTGCTAAGCGGACAAACAAAAAAAGCACAAAATGCTTCTAAAACTCAGCAACCGGGATTAAAGGAATCGATAGCACGGGGACAGAAAGTATATACCCAATATTGCGTTACCTGTCATCAGGTTGATGGAAGCGGAGTTCCGCGGTTAAATCCACCGCTTATTAAAACATCCTACGTACTTGGCGATAAAACCGAGTTAGCTAAGATTGTATTAAACGGGTTTAACGAGCAGGTTGAGATTGATGGGGAATACTACTCTAATACAATGCCGCCATTTAAAGCACTATCAGATCAGGAAGTTGCAGATGTCTTAACTTATGTAAGAAATAATTTCGGTAATAAGGCTTCACAGGTAAATTCTGCATTGGTAAAAATGGTTCGTGCAACTTTAAATAAATAGTATCAATTGAAAATGAAAAATCACTTTAAAGCTTCGGCTTATTTTTATTCTTTACTGGCTTTTTGTTGTTCCCTTGCAGCTTTTACGGCTAATGCCCAAAGCAGTGGTAAAAGATACTTCTATGAGCTGAAAATTTACCATTTAGCAAACTCAACCCAGCAGGAACAGGTTGAAAAATTTCTGGAGAAGGCTTACTTACCGGCGTTACACAGAAACGGCATTAATAAAGCGGGAGTTTTTAAACCTGTTGAGAAAGACAGCCTGGACGACAAGATCTATGTGTTTATCCCTTTTCAGTCTTTAGAAGATTTCTCAAAATTGGATGCAAAGCTTCAGCAGGATAAAAAATTCCTTTCTGACGGCAAAGAATACATTGACGCGAATTATAAGGATGCTCCTTATAAAAGGATTGAAACTATACTGATAAAAGCATTTTCTGAAATGCCTGCACCTGCTGTACCGGCACTTAAAGGAGCAAAAAATGAAAGAATATATGAATTAAGAAGCTACGAAGGCCCTACTGAAAAATATTATGTCAATAAGGTACATATGTTTAATCAGGGTGGAGAAGTACCACTGTTTAAACGCTTAGGATTTAATGCAGTATTTTACGGGGAAGTTTTAGCGGGTAGCCACATGCCCAACCTCATGTATATGACTACCTTTAATAACAAAGCAGAAAGGGATGCAAAATGGAAAACATTTGGAGAAGACCCTGAATGGAAAAAACTCTCTTCTATGCCGATGTACCAGAATAATGTTTCTAAAGCAGATATTCTGTTCTTATATCCTACAGATTATTCTGACTTTTAAAAGGAATTTGAAGGGAATTAAATTCCCTTCAAATTCTTTACTGAAGCTGCAGATGCTTCGATTTCACTTCCCTGCCTAAAAAAATTGCCGCTTTTTTATCAAATAAATCTGTTGACTCTGTAGTATAAAACTCAATATTACCCTGTTTCGAACACAGGCTATCAATTTCCGGGTGGCGAAATAGATAATCTTTCAAACTTTTAGCAACTATCTCTCCCTGCGATAGGATTTTAACATTTACAGGAAGAAATTCTTTTATTTTATCAAACAACAGCGGATAATGAGTACAGGCCAAAATTACTGTATCAATTTCCGCAGATTTTTGCATCAGGTTATCGATATTCTTCTTTACAAAATAATCAGCGCCGGCAGAAGCACTTTCGTTATTTTCTACTAAAGGGACCCACATGGGGCAAGCTTCCTGGTAAACCTCAAATTCAGGAAAAAACTTTTCAATCTCCAGCACATAAGATTGTGAAGCAACAGTTCCCTCGGTAGCAAGTACTCCAACCTGTCCGCTTTTACTTATCTGCCCAATAATTTCTGCAGTCGGCCGTATTACACCTAACACCTTGTGTAATGAGTTTAAAGCGGGAAGATTTTTCTGCTGGATTGTACGCAAAGCTTTAGCTGAAGCGGTATTACAGGCAAGTATAACCAGTCTGCAACCTTTGTTAAAAAGATGTTGTACGCACTCCCACGTATATGAATACACGGTTTCGAATGAACGGGTTCCATAAGGCACCCGGGCATTGTCTCCCAGATACAAATAATCGTATTCGGGAAGTTCTTTAATAATTTCTTTAAAAACAGTAAGACCTCCGTAACCGGAGTCGAAAACACCTATTGGGCCCATTTAATTCAAAAATAAAGGAAAATAAAGTTATACGAATGAGATAAGAAAAATTAGAAATCATGAAAATAAAAAAGCTCCCTGGGAAGGAGCTTTTTCTAACTAACCAATTATAACCAATTTATGTGAGGGATCTTTTTTCGCTTTTTCAATGCCCAAAGATAAGGACGTTCATGCTATCTAAATGTTAAAAAAAAGTTAAAAAACGTTAAAGAAGTTTAACACTTGGAATTATTCAACAAAAAAATCCGGCCCCTTCTAAGGGAACCGGATTATCGTTTTTAATCTTCAATACCTGGGTACAGAACGACGGAATTGTATAAATGTTTTATAACCGCGTAATTTTATTTAAAATTACATTCCTTGTCCACCCTGGTTTTCGCCCTGTTTTAAATCGTCATTATTTACACCCCGCTTCTTTCTGTTAGGTTGCTGCTGGTTAAAGTTCATTTTACCGAATTGCCAGCTAAAGTTTACACCTACAGAACGGAAAGGCATTGAAAAATTGTTAGATTGAATCACGGTGCCATTGTTCAGCACAGTTTTAAAGTTTTTACGCTCCGAAAACGGATCGATAACGTTCAAACCGATCTTTCCTTTTTTCTTAAGAATCTCTTTATTGAAAGAAAGGACCCACATGTTAAAGGATGGGTAACGGCCCTGAACGGTACGGCGTGGTGCATTAAAAATTAAAAACGTTTCTGTTACAAATCCTTTTGGCAGTGTGTACGAACCACTCACAAAGGCGTTGTACTGAAGATATGTCTTATCATTATTCGAAGATTCGGACTGAAAAGCATTGCTGGAAGTAGGCTTATAACTGAAAAGATTAATACTTCCCCTTAAAGTAAGGTTCTTTACAGGGTTTACAGAGCCAAAGAAACTTCCTCCAAAAGAATTATTCTTCCCGATATTTCTGAAGGTGGTAAGATTCACCGTATCGGTCAGCGGAGTTCCGTTTTCCCCGATGGTTGTGTACGATTCTCTTCTTAAAAAGCTTTCAATAATATCATCTGTATGCCGGTAATATAAAGATGTATTGATAACAGACGATTTAATAAAAGTAGAAAAGTTTAGTTCCAGGCTTTGAGAAACCTCCGGCGACAAATCAGGATTACCCATTGACTGGTACTGCGGATTGCTTGTATTTCTGAAAGGATTCAGATACTGTAAACTTGGGCGCTGAATACGTTTGCTGTAACTTAAGCGAAACGTATTTGTTTTAATAGTTTTTGAGATAGAAAAGCTTGGAATAAAGTTGGTATAACTGTTATTTACCTTCAAGCCTTCGGATACCGAATTTGTAGAATGACCGTTAATTTCAGTATTTTCTACCCTTGCTCCCAACTGCATTCCTATATTGTGTTTTAACTGGAAAGTTAATACGGAGTATCCTGAATATACATCCTGATTGTAATCGTATACATTTGAAGCATTGGCATCCGGAACAAATCCTCCTGCAACCAATTGTCTCTGAATCTGGTAATCGCTGTTTATATTACGGGTGATTGATTTTGCTCCGGCTTCAAATTTTACTACTTTATTAATTGGTAAAGCGTAATCTGCCTGAACCGTATATTCATCGTTTACACCCTCGTTATCTGCCAGCTGATTAGAGTATTGAGAAGTATATAAGGATATAAAATTAGTAGAATTTATACCATGGCTCCATTGCCCGGCCAGTGTAATTTCGTGGCCTTCTTTTTTAAACTTCCTTACGTAATCGCCGTTCCAGTCAAAACTCCCGAACTTAGTTTTACTATCGTTGCTCTGAGTATACGTACTTCTATCAAAGTTCTGTGTTTCTCCATCTGTGGAAAACTGGGCATGGTTAAAACGAATACCGGAAGAAATACTGTTTGCATTGTTAAAATCATAACTAATATTCCCGGAACCGATGTAAGCATACCTTTTAGTTCGACTGGTTCCGTTTTGCGATGCCTGAAGCTGACCCAAAACAGTATTCGTCTCACTTTCTATTGTGCTGGTTTGCGGCCATGTTAAATTTCCACCAAAATTTCCGCCCACACTTAACCGGTTATGATTTATATTCAAATTGGCGTTTCCATTGTTTTGGCGTGTTCCTAAGCCCCCGCTTATAGAGCCGCTCACACCAGACATATTTTTCTTTTTTGTAATGATATTGATAATACCTCCGCTTCCTTCAGCATCGTATTTTGCAGAAGGGCTTGTTATCACTTCCACATTTTTGATCTGATCTGCCGGAAGCATTTTCATAGCATCTGCAACATTGCTCGCTACCGCCCCGGAAGGCTTTCCATTGATCAATATTTTAATATTCTGGCTTCCGCGAAGCGACACATTTCCGTCCTGGTCAACAGAAACCATGGGTACCTTCCTTAAAACATCTGCTGCGTTCCCACCGGAAACCGTAGCGTCCTTCTCGGCATTGTAAACTACTTTATCAACCCGGTTTTCAATAATCGCAGCCTGACCCTGGACCACGACTTCGTTCAGCATTTTTTGATTAGGGGAAAGAAGAATCCGTCCCAGATTATTATCCGGTTTTTCTGGAGTTGTTGTAACAGGATCAATAACCTTTGTGGTATAACCCATAAAAGTGATGGTCAGTTTATATGATCCCGGACTGATATTGTCAATTTTAAAAACTCCCTTATCATCAGCCAGGGCACCATTAGTGCTTTTTGAGGATCCGCTCCTACCCAATGCCACAGAGACATAATCAATGGGCTTTTGCGTTAGCGAATCTATTACCACACCTGATATCCGCCCTTTTAATGAGGAGGCTCCTCCCATTGGCACCTGCGCCATTATAACAGTGCTTAAACAAGTAAATGCAATAAGTAAAAATATGCGTTTCATAATTTGGTTTAAATAGTATTTAGTCGAAAAACAGGATTGATTGTTACAAAGATTTTTCTGGTAATTGATAAGCAAGAGCGGCAATCGGAAATTAAAAAAGTCGCCTGGTAGTAGTAAGGCGACTTTTATTCTGATTAGTGGATTTTTAAAGCACAATATTTACAATTCTGCCTTTTACTACAATTACCTTTTTAGGTGTTTTTCCGTCCAGGTATTTTTGAACATCTGCACTGGAAAGCACCAGTTTTTCTATTTCCGGAACTTCTAAACTCAAAGGAATGCTTAAATTCATCTTCATTTTCCCATTAATTGAAATGGGATAAGCAAACTCATCCTCTACCAGGAAATCCGGATTAAACGCCGGATAAGTCGCGTATGTTAAAGTACCCGCTTCATTTCCCAGCAGGCTCCATAATTCTTCGGTAATATGAGGAGCATACGGAGCAAGGACAATGACAAGCTCCTGTAATATCTTTCGTTTATTGCATTTCAACTCCTGCAGTTCGTTTACACAGATCATAAAACTTGAAACTGAAGTATTGAAAGAAAAGCGTTCAATATCTTCCTCCACTTTTCTGATGATCTTATGAAGCGATTTCAATTCGGCCTTTACTGGTTCATCATCCGAAACAGAAAATTCAAATTTATCGTTATGGAATAACTTCCAGAACTTCCGGAGGAATTTAAATACACCTTCAATTCCATTGGTGTTCCAGGGTTTACTTTGCTCAAGAGGGCCAAGAAACATTTCATAAAGCCGTAAAGTATCAGCACCATAACGTTCAATAATATCGTCGGGATTTACGACATTGAACTTAGATTTAGACATTTTTTCAATTTCAACTCCGCAGATGTATTTTCCGTTTTCCAAAATGAATTCTGCCTCTGCGTATTCTGCCCTTGACCCTTTGAATTTCTCAAGATCAAGGATATCGGTGTCAACAATATTTACATCAACATGTAAAGCAGTTGTTTTGTACTGATCTTTAATTCCGGCAGAAACAAATGTATTGGTTCCCTGGCCCTGCTCATTAATCAGCCTGTAAACGAAATTCGACCTGCCCTGAATCATTCCCTGATTTATCAGCTTTTTAAAAGGCTCTTCTTCTATTACATAGCCAAGGTCTTTCAAAACTTTATTCCAGAAACGGCTGTACAGTAAATGGCCTGTCGCATGTTCAGAACCACCGATATAAAGATCTACGTCTTTCCAATATTCAATAGCCGGTTTTGGCGCAAAAACATCTTCCTTTCTTTCTTCCGGAGAAGCCATATAACGGTACCAATACCAACTGGAACCCGCCCATCCGGGCATTGTGCTTAATTCATATTCATACTGCCCCTGATATTTCCAATTCTCTGCCCTTCCCAAGGGGGGCTCCCCTGTTTCTGTAGGAAGGTATTTATCAATTTCCGGCAATACCAAAGGAAGTTCTTCTTTACTGATAAGATGAGGTAACTCTTCTCCGCTTGTATCAGCAGGCTTAAAATATACCGGCACAGGTTCTCCCCAGTACCGCTGGCGACCAAAGATAGCGTCCCGCATCCGGTATTGCACTTTCGCTCTGCCAGCACCCAGCTCTTCCAACTTTTTAATTAGTACTGGAACCGCTTCCTGGTAAGTTAGGCCATTTATAATTCCAGAATTAATGTATTTTCCTTCCTTAGTTGCATCGGCTTCCTGTTCCAGGTCTTTTTGAGAATCAAGGATTTGAATAACAGGAAGATTATATTGCCGGGCAAATAAATAATCCCGCTGATCTCCTGATGGTACCGCCATTACAGCGCCTGTTCCATATCCTGCCAAAACATAATCAGCTATCCATACCGGAACTTTCTCTCCGCTTACAGGGTTAATTGCATAACTTCCGGTAAAAGCGCCTGAAACTGTTTTCGTATCAGCCATGCGGTCTAATTCCGACTTCTTTTTAGTTTGGCTGATATAAGCTTCTATTTCCCCTTTATGTTCAGCAGTTGTTAACAACGGAACAAGTTCGTGCTCGGGAGCCAATACAAGGAAACTTACCCCATATAACGTATCTACCCGGGTAGTGAATACTTCGATAGGACCAATTTCCCCTCTCCCGATAGCTATCGGGATGGAAAGGCTAAACTTTACTGAAGCCCCCACGCTCTTTCCTATCCAGTTCCTCTGCATCTCTTTCAAAGGTTCGGGCCAGTCGATTGTATTTAACCCCTCAAGCAAGCGGTCTGCATAAGCGGTGATACGCATGCTCCATTGCATCATTTTTTTCTGTTCAACGGGATGTCCACCACGTTCTGATACTCCGTCTTTCACCTCATCATTCGCCAAAACAGTTCCTAAGGCCTGACACCAGTTTACTGTGCTTTCTTTTAAATATGTAAGCCGGTATTTTAAAAGTTCCCGTTGTTTGTCATCTTCAGACATTTGCTTCCACTCTTCAGCAGATAATACCAGAACATCTTCATCGGCCACCGCATTTAAAGCTGCTGTACCATAAGTTTCCAAATGAGTTACCAGCGTGTTTATTGATTCAGCTTTATCAGATTCCAGGTTATACCAGGAATTGAATAATTGCATGAAGATCCATTGTGTCCATTTGTAATAAGAGGGATCGCTGGTACGTACTTCGCGACTCCAATCAAAAGAGAAGCCAATGTTATCCAACTGCTCGCGGTATCTTTTTATATTGGTTTCGGTTGTAACAGCAGGATGCTGACCGGTTTGAATAGCATATTGTTCTGCAGGCAAGCCAAAAGAATCATATCCCATTGGGTGCAAAACATTAAATCCTCTTAACCTTTTATATCTTGCGAAAATATCAGAAGCTATGTATCCCAGAGGATGCCCTACGTGAAGTCCCGCCCCGGAAGGATAGGGAAACATATCCAACACGTAGTATTTTGGCTTTTCTGAGTTATTATCAACCTTATAGGTTTGGTTTTCTGCCCAAAATTGCTGCCACTTTTTCTCAATATCTCTGAACTGATAATCCATGAATCGTAATAATAAAATGCGAAAATAAGAAAATACCCTATTTATAAGGGTACTTTCAATATTATCTGTATTACGATTAAATAATAAGAGCTTATTTTAAGGAAGGATGCGATTAAGCGTGGATCATTTTGGCTTCATACCAGGTAGAAGCAGCGCCAATAACGCTCGCCTGTTCGCCTAAGACTGCCCGTAGAATTGGAATTCTAATGCCAAGAGCAGGCATTTTCCTGGTCAGGTTATCGAAGAAGAAACGATTAAACGTTTCCATAAAGCCTCCGATAATTACTATTTCAGGATTATGCTGGCTTATAAAACGTACTAAAAACTGCGATATATTTTCTGCAAATTCGTCAAACACAAGCTGTACCCTTGAATCGGTAGCTGCAAGCTGTTTTAATTCTATCATGTCTCTTACTTTAATACCTGACAGGGTTTCAAAGCGTTGAAGAAGCCATCTTATAGAAATATAATCTTCAGCTACTCCCTCAAACAAAGGCATATCTTTCAGGTCTGCATCTTGAACCACACCATTTACATAGGTTGCACTGCCAAGACCTACACCAAGGGTTACTCCCAGAGATCTTCTGAAACCTCTTCCAGCTCCTCCAAAAACTTCTCCCTGTAAAAAACACGCGGCATCGTTCAGCAAACGAATGTCTGCGGGCGTAATGCCCATTTGAGCAGAAAGTAATTCCTTCAGATTTGATTTATATAAACTATCGTACCGGCCTTTATCGTTCATTAAATAAACACCCGTATCGTACTCGCACAAACCCGGCAACCCAATTCCCAGCTTTACTTTTGATGCAGAACCTGCCACATCTTTTAAAACCTTAGCCCATGATGAAATTATTTCATCAGCCGAACCGGAAGGATTAACCCTTTTTCGTTGTAAAGAACTTCCAATAACTTTTCTCGTTTCCAGGTCTACAATACCTGCAGAAATGTGAGCGTCTTCTATGGCAACTCCTATTACAATCTCGTTATTCATACCAAAACATTTAAAGCAAACTAAAATTTTTATGCTTGTACGCAAAAATATAAAAAGGGTTTAAAGTATTATAATTTAAAAGAAGGGTTTATTTTTCGTGTGCCTTCAATTTGTTAAAAGATGTAATTCTTTATATTTAACCTTTATTAGCTTGCGTTAAATCTTTATTTTCGCAATCTGATTTAGCCCATACAAGATGGAAGAATTTGAAGAAAGCTCTGCAGCACGGAAAACTAAAACAATATATATAAGCACTGTAATAAGCATTGCGCTTGTACTGCTTATGCTGGGTTTACTTGGCCTTATACTTGTACATGCCAAAAACCTTTCTAACTATGTAAAGGAAAACATTGTACTTAATATCATAGTGAATGAAGGCGCTAAAGAAGTGGATGTACTGGCTTTGCAAAAACAAATTGATGCCAATAAGTATGTATTAAAAACTCAATATGTGAGTAAAGAACTTGCGGCCAGGAATTTAACCAACGACCTTGGAGAAGACTTCGTTGAATTTTTAGGCTACAACCCGTTGCTTTCCTCAATTGATGTTTATATGAAGGCAGAATATGCCAATAATGCCAGCATTACAGCTCTCAGCAAGCAACTAGGCCGAAATCCGCTGGTAAAAGAAGTGGTTTATCAAAAATCATTAATTGATATGGTAAACCAGAATATACGCACAATCGGGCTTGTTATTCTTGCCTTCGCTCTTATTCTTCTGATCATTGCCGTTGCCCTCATTAATAATACGATCAGACTGGCTATTTACTCACAACGTTTCCTGATAAAAAGTATGCAGCTGGTAGGTGCTACAAAAAACTTTATACGTAAACCGTTTATAGGGTTTGGGATTCTACATGGGTTAATAGCGGGTTTAATAGCGGTCATTCTCCTGCTTCTTACCTTGTATTTTGCCCAGCAACAGGTACCCGAACTCATTATACTGCGAAACTGGTTCGAATTTATATTTGTATTTTTGGCAGTTATTGGTGTAGGAATACTTATCTCTGCTCTGAGTACTTATTTTGCAGTGAGCAAGTATTTACGTTTAAAAATTTACGACCTTTACAGATAATGGCACAAAAAAAAATTACAGATACAGAAAGCAAACATATCGGCTTTGTATTTGGAAAAGATAATTACCGCTGGATGTTAGTCAGTATTGCAGTGGTTGCATTGGGTTTTATCCTGATGATTGGCGAAACAGATATTTACAATTTCCGCAAGATTGTACTGGCTCCTATCGTAGTTCTTATCGGATTTACCATTGGCTTCTTCGCCATTTTAAAAAAATCTGATCGCTAAATGTCCGTTCTTCAAGCAATAATCCTGGCAATCATCGAAGGCCTTACCGAGTTTTTGCCTGTTTCTTCAACAGGCCACATGATTATCGGTTCTTCCATCATGGGAATTCAGTCGAATGAATTCGTTAAACTCTTTACGGTAGCAATACAACTTGGAACTATATTATCGGTAGTAGTATTGTATTTCAAGCGCTTTTTTCAAAGCTTTAATTTTTATTTCAAACTGCTTACAGCCTTTATTCCGGCTATCATTTTTGGAGTTTTATTCAGCGATATGATCGACAGGCTCCTTGAAAGTCCGCTTACTGTTGCCATCACGCTATTGCTCGGAGGCATTATTCTTCTTTTTGTAGATAAATGGTTTAACAATCCTACCATTGAAAACTCTGATAGCATTTCTTTTCCTACAGCTTTCAAAATAGGACTCTTCCAATGTATTGCCATGATTCCCGGTGTGTCAAGATCGGCTGCTACAATTATCGGAGGAATGTCGCAAAAGCTTTCTCGTACAGCTGCTGCCGAGTTTTCATTCTTTCTGGCTGTGCCTACCATGTTCGGAGCGACCGTTAAAAAAATATACGACTTCTATAAAACAGGCTACACCATTACAAACGAAGAAATAAATCTTTTGATAATTGGGAACATTGTAGGATTTATTGTTGCCATGATTGCAATTAAAAGCTTTATCGGTTATTTAAGCAAGCACGGCTTTAAACTGTTTGGATGGTACCGAATTATTATTGGCGGAGTTATTCTTGCTTTTTTATTAGCAGGACATGAACTGCAGTTGGTTTGATGAACGAAATAACAAAAAAAAGCCTTCGGGATTTTCAATTCCAGCAAGGCGAACTTCTTCTTATAAATAAGCCCTATCACTGGACCAGCTTTGATGTGGTAGGAAAAATCAGGAACTCGTTAAAACCCCTTAAGGTAAAGGTTGGCCATGCCGGCACTCTCGACCCGCTGGCAACAGGTTTGCTTATACTGTGTACCGGAAAACTCACTAAAGAGATTGATAAATACCAGGCACAGGAAAAAGAATATACAGGAACCATGATATTGGGCGCCACCACTCCTTCTTACGATTTGGAAACAGAGGTAGATGAAACGTTTAGCATCTCCACGCTCAGTGCGGAACAATTAAAACAAAACTGCTTGAATTTTATAGGCGAGATTGATCAGTTTCCACCGGCACATTCAGCTGTTAAGATTGACGGCGAAAGATTGTATCTGAAGGCCCGCAGAGGTGAATCGGTAGAATTAAAATCGCGAAAAGTTACGATTTCTGAGTTTGAACTTACACGAATTGAACTTCCTGAGGTTGATTTCAGAGTGGTTTGCAGCAAGGGAACTTACATCCGTTCCCTGGTACATGATTTTGGGAAACGGCTTCAGAATGGTGCCTACCTTTCTAAACTGCGCCGCACCAGAAGTGGAGACTTCAAAGTAGAAAACGCATACGAAGTGATGGAACTGGTTACTCTTATACGCGATTTAAAACACCAGGAGCAACTAAAGTAAATTTTTAAGAAATGAAAGTTTACAAGAATTTAGCAGAGTTCGATAAAAGAAATTCAGTAGTAACTATTGGTACTTTCGACGGTGTTCACATCGGTCATAGAAAGATTATTTCACGGTTACTTGAAGTAGCTGAACAGCGTGGAGGAGAAACTGTAATTCTTACCTTCTTCCCGCATCCACGCATGATTATCCATCCTGAAGATGTAAACCTTAAACTAATAACTACTATAGACGAAAAGGCCGAGTTACTGGAAGACCTTGGAATTGATCACCTGATTATTACCCCTTTTACCAGGGATTTTTCGAATCTGGCGCCGGAAGAGTATATTAAACAAATCCTGGTAGAGCAGATCGGCACGCAGCAAATTGTTATAGGATACGATCATCGTTTCGGAAAAAACCGTGAAGGCGGACTTACTGACTTGTTAAGGCTTGCTCCTCAATATAACTTTGAAGTGGAAGAAATTCCTGAGCAGGATATTCACGATGTGGCAGTAAGTTCAACAAAAATCCGTGAAGCTCTTTTAAAAGGAGATGTCAGGACTGCGAAGGATTTTCTAGGCTATCATTTTCACATTACCGGGAAAGTAATTCGCGGCGACCAAATTGGCCGCAAACTGGGATTTCCTACAGCCAATCTTTTAATTGCCGAAACTTATAAAATCTTACCTGCCGACGGTATTTATGCTGTAAGAGTAGAGGCTGATAAAACCTTATTTAACGGCATGGCCTACCTGGGCTCACGCCCTACCTTAAATGGGATGAGCAGAAATATTGAAGCCAATATTTTCAATTTCGATCAGGATTTGTACGGTAAGGATATTCGGTTGCACTTTATAGAGTTTATAAGAGGTGATGCCAGGTTTGATACGCTGGAAGATTTGCGCCGGCAAATAGAGAAAGATCAGGATACGGCTTCACTAATCCTTCAAAATAAAGATTTCTGATTATATTAGTGTGTGTCCAGACTAAACATAGACAAGCACGAAAAGGACTTCTTAGAAAACGTCATTGATCACTGGCAAAAAGAAGGAGTGATTTCGGCTGAGACAGGCCAGTCTTTGAAAGAGTCGTACGAAGTAAAAGGTTTTGATTGGAAAAGGTTGGCTCAATATTCTTTCTGGGTTGCTCTCGCCTGTGGTATCATTGCTATTGCGTCCCTTGTAATTGATGATACAGTAATAAACTTCCTGAAAAAACTTTATAATACGCCGGATATAGCAATCAGCATTCTATCCGCTGCAATTGCTGCCTTTCTTTTTTATAAAGGACAAACACAAAAGCGAAAAAACCCGCAGCATGTTTTCAGCAATGAGGCGGTGGTTTTTATGGGCGTATTGTTTACCGCAAGCAGTATTGCCTTCCTTGGTAAGGCGCTTGATAATGGTTCCGGACACTTTTCAATCCTGTTCCTGCTTTCGGTACTTGTATATGGAATATTAGCAGTTAAATTCAACTCAAAGCTAATCTGGGCATTTGCACTTATCTCTTTAGGCAGCTGGTTCGGCACCGAAACCGGTTACCAAACCAATTGGAGCAATTACTTTTTAGGAATGAATTACCCGTTCCGCTTTGTTTGTTTCGGCGCTTTACTCGTTGTCTGTCGCTTGTTTATTACCCAAAAAGGCAAATTAAAAGAATTTGATAATCTCACATATATCATTGGCCTGATGTATCTTTTTATCTCGCTCTGGCTTCTATCTATTTTCGGAAATTTCGGAACACTGGAAGACTGGGTAAAAGTAAAACAGTCAGACCTTATTTATTGGGGCGTAATTTCTTCTATGGTATCTCTCGGATCTATGCTTTACGGATTAAAAAGAAAGGAACCTATCGCCCGCGAATTTGGAATTATCTTTCTGCTCATAAACATCTATACCCGGTATTTTGAATACCTGTGGGACATTACTGATAAAACCATCTTCTTTGGAATTCTGGCGGTTTCTTTCTGGCTTATAGGCCGAAAAGCGGAAAAAATATGGAACCTGGAATTTCTAAAGAAGTAATAATCATTTAAAAAACACCCAGATAAGTTTAATTATATGCAGGGCGGCCAGTAAAAAAAAGACAAAGGCAATGCTCCTGTTTATAATACGGTTACTTAACGCAAACTTATCCTGAATATACCGGGCAAAACGAACAAACAAGTACAGGCAGATAAATGCACCTATTGCCGCTCCTATTGAAAATATCTGCAGTCCCCATCCCGCCGTAGTAATCCAGTGGTGCGAAATAAGATACGTCCCTCCAATCATCCAGAAAGGAATTTGCATCGGATTAAAAATGCCTAAAATTATCCCGTAACGTACACTGTCTCGTTTTCTGAACTGAACCTGCTTTGGATGCGTAGAAGCCCTTAAACTTAAAAAACCGAGGATTAAAAAAACGACAATAAGTATCCAGTCAAGTAAATAAAGCCATTTTTCATTGGAAGCAAACCATTCCGCGAAACGCATTAACACGTAGGTACAAAAACCTTCTACAATGGAAAAGGTAGTTATAAAATAAAGCGCTTGCTTTACTCCCCGGTTTACTGCTATCTGTACAGTAGTAAGATTAATATTTCCAAGAGGGATGTAACCGAAAAAATTAATGACAATAGCAACAAAAAAAGTCAGGAAGAGCATTAGTAGGAAATATTACAGCACTTGCCACATGAAAATCCTAACTCCATATTCGCTTGCTACGTATTAATTAATGGAGATAGAATAAGTTATTTCAACTCCCCCTGCAGCAAGCATATCATGTACAGAACAGTATTTTTTAACTGCCAGTTCTGCTGCTTTTTCAGCTTTTGCCTGATCTATATCGCCGCTCAGTTTAAAATCAAGATGGATTTTAGTAAACACCGCCGGTATTTTATCTGCACGGTCGCCTTGTGCACTAACTGTAAAATCTTTTACTTCCTGGCGCTGTTTCTTTAAAATTGATACCAGATCCAGCGAACTGCATGAAGCCAGCGCAGCAAGCACCAGTTCCATGGGGCGTACACCTAATCCCTGGCCACCAATTTCCGGCGAGCCATCAATATGTACTTTTACTGACCCTGAACCACTCGCTTCAAAATGAACCGCATCGTTTAATCTTTTTAATTCTACTTTCATACTTATTTAGAGCTATCTAAGGCTTGTTGAATATCAGAAATAATATCATCAGAATCTTCCAATCCTACCGATATACGGATAGATCCGGGCTGAATACCGATAAGGCTGCGTTCTTCCTCCGCCAATTTTGAATGTGTGGTAGAAGCAGGATGTGTTGCAATTGTTCTTGAATCTCCGAGATTAGAGGTAAAAAGAATCATTTGCAATGAATCAATAAAACGTTTCGCCCGTTCAAATCCTCCCTTAATAACAAAAGTTACTATTCCTCCGCCCTGTTTCATTTGTTTTTTTGCCAGCTGATATTGTGGGTGAGAGGGTAAAAAAGGATACCGTACTTCTTCAACCTCGGGATGCTGCTCCAGCATTTCGGCCAATTTTAAGGCGCTACTGCAATGCCTGTCCATCCTAATCGCTAATGTTTCTAAACTTTTAGAAAGAAGCCAGGCATTAAAAGCCGACATCGCCGGACCGGTATGGCGGATAAAAAACATCAATTCCTTCATCAGATCTTTGCGTCCAACAACCACGCCGCCTAAAACCCGTCCCTGCCCGTCCATGTATTTTGTAGCAGAATGGCTAACCAGGTCTATCCCGTATTGAATTGGTTTTTGCAGATAGGGAGTAGCAAAACAGTTGTCTACATTTAAAATTATATGAGGATATTTTTCCTTAAAACCACCCAGCCATTCCAGGTCAACAAGTTCTAAACCGGGATTCGATGGCGTTTCCAAAAAGATCATTTTTGTTTCCGGCCGAATTGCTGCTTCCCATTCTTCTGGTTTTAAAGCGTCCACGTAAGTACTTGTAATTCCCCACCTGGGAAACAGCTGGTTTAATAACTGATGAGTAGACCCGAAAATTGAACGACAGGCTACAACATGATCTCCTGACTTTAACAATCCCGCCATTGAAGCGAAAACCGCAGCCATCCCCGAAGAAAATGCTAAACCTGCTTCAGCCCCTTCAAGTTCACATACTTTCGTAATGAATTCAGAAGTATTGGGGTTTGAATAGCGGGAATAGATATTTCCTTCCATTTCATCGGCAAAGATTGCCCGCCCCTGCTCGGCATCGTCAAAAATAAAACTGGATGTTAAATATAACGGTACAGAGTGTTCTCTGTTAAACGATCTTTTCGCCTGAGTACGAATTAATTTGGATTGTTCTTTCATTAAGTGTTGATTTCCCTGCTTTTTAAAATAAAGCAAGGGCAAATTTAAAAATACTTCTCAGGCTAACCAAAACAACAATAATTCCTACTGCAACCATAATTGATTTTGCCGAAATTTTATTCGATACACGGGCAGCAATAGGTGAAGCAATAGCACTGCCAATTACAAGGCCTATTATAGCGTCCCAGTGCGGTGTATTTAACATGGTAACAAACGTAAGAGAACTTAATGCTGCTACAAAAAACCGCGAATATTTCACTGTTCCTAAAGAAAACCGTGGATGTCTCCCTCCGGCAATCAGTGAAGATAATACAATAGATCCCCAGCCGCCGCCGCCAACAGCATCGATAAAACCACCGCCAAAGCCTAAAAGACCTATTTTTTTAATCTTTTCTTTTTTAACACCGTCTTTTTTTCTTGAATTAAAGGCTTTAATTAAAATAACAGCTCCAAGAATAAATGTATAAATGGAAACAACGGGTTTAGTATAATGACTGTAATGTTCCAGGGAAGATAACAGATAAGCACCTAATACAGCCCCGATAATACCTGGCAGCAGCAACATTTTCAGTAGCTTTTTATTTACATTCCCCATTCGCTTATGCATGAGGCCTGCAATTCCGTTACTTAAAACTTCCGATAAGTGCACTGCTGTACTTGCTGAAGCGGGAGGAATTCCCATAGATAAAGCGAAAGTGGTTGAGGTTACACCGTACGACATTCCGATAGCGCCATCAATCATTGCAAAAATGAATCCTGCAGCAAGGAAATAATAAAAATGAGGATTAATTTCCTCAACATATATTTTAAAATCAGGAACCTCGCTCCAAAGAATTTTAAACAACAAAAACAGGGTTATCAAAATACCCAGAAGAATTGATAACCTGTATTTTATATTCATACTTTTCTTTGCCTCGGCTACAGCCACAACTGTTGAATTTTGCTCAGAACTATCGCTGATATTCATACTTACAAATAAAGTTTTTTGTAAACCGGCACAAAAGTACACAAACTCTACGATTTTTATAGAGTATTATGAAATAATACGTTTTTCTTACTTCGTGATTAAAATTGTGCCTTTAAAAATTTTCCTGTGTATGAATCGGGGATGTTAATTAAGTGTTCAGGAACACCTTCAAACACAATATTTCCCCCGTTATCACCTCCCTCAGGGCCAATATCGATAACCCAGTCGGCAGACTTAATAACGTCCATATTGTGCTCTATAACAATAATCGTATTTCCTTGTTCTATCAAGGCCTGAAAAGAAGTTAATAATTTTTTGATATCATGAAAATGCAACCCGGTGGTAGGCTCATCAAAAATAAAAATAGTATTGCTGCTATTATTTCCTTTAATTAGAAAAGAAGCAAGTTTTATACGCTGCGCTTCCCCTCCGGATAAAGTATTGGACGACTGGCCTAAATGAACATAACCGAGTCCAACGTCAGAAAGCGGCTGCAACTTATTAAGAATTTTCGGCTCGTCTTTAAAAAACTCAAGCGCTTGTTCAATGGTAAGATCAAGTATTTCTGAAACGTTTTTTCCTTTGTAGCTTATATCAAGCACATGCTGTTTAAACCGCTGTCCGTTACAAGCTTCACAAGGCAAGTAAATATCAGCCATAAACTGCATTTCGATCTTCACCTCTCCTTCTCCCTGACAAACATCACAACGGCCGCCTTCTACGTTAAATGAAAAAGCAGCAGGTTTTAAACCCGAAGCTTTCGCGGCAGGCTGTGAGGCAAATAAATTTCGTATTTCATCCCAGGCTTTTACATAGGTAACCGGATTGGAACGCGAAGAACGCCCTATTGGGTTCTGATCGACCAGTTCCACCTGCCTGATTTTATCATAATCACCTTCAATACTATCATACGCTCCGGTTTGTTCTCCAGAATAATTCCCTATTGCTTTTTGCAAAGCCGGTTGAAGAATTCGCTTTACCAAACTCGTTTTACCCGATCCTGAAACGCCGGTAACACATGTTAATACATGAAGCGGAAACTTTACATCTACATTTTTAAGATTATTTTCTCTTGCTCCTTTTATCTCTACAAAATCTGTCCATACCCTTCTTCTGCCTGGAATTTCAATTTTCTCTTCCCCGCTTAAATACAAACCAGTTAAACTGTTGGCATCTTTAGTGATCTCCTCATAGGTGCCCTCAAAAATCAGTTCACCTCCCTGAGTTCCTGCGGCTGGACCGATGTCGATCAGGTGATCTGCAGCTTCCATAATTTCCTTTTCATGTTCCACAACCAGCACTGTATTTCCTACATCCCGCAAAGATTTAAGCACAGAAATTAAACGATGCGTATCCCGGGGGTGTAAACCAATACTGGGTTCGTCGAGTACATAAACAGAGCCAACTAATGAACTGCCCAGAGAAGTTGCCAGATTGATACGCTGCGATTCACCTCCGGAAAGTGTATTTGAAAGACGGTTCAACGTGAGATAACTTAGTCCTACATCGTTTAAAAACCTGATCCGGTTTGTAATTTCTGTTAGAAGCCTGCGGCCAATCTTCTGCTCTCGTTCATTCAGTTCCAATTCATTGAAAAACGCTAGGGCCGTATCCAAAGGCATCAGCACTAAGTCAATTATAGATCTCCCGGCTATTTTTACATAGGAAGCATCCTGCCTCAAGCGGCTTCCTTTACATTCCGGGCAGGTTGTTTTTCCGCGATATCGTGAAAGCATGACGCGGTATTGTATTTTATAGGTCTGTTCTTCCAGGTGTTTGAAAAATTCGTTTAACCCCGAAAAATATTGATTTCCCGTCCATAATACCTGTTGCTGTTCGTCAGTAAGCTGATTGTACGACCGGTGTATAGGGAAGTCAAATTTAAGAGCGTTTTTAACCAGCTTATCCAGCCACTCCTTCATTTTTTCTCCACGCCATGGAGCAATTGCACCGTCGTAAACCGACTTGCTTTTGTCCGGTATTACAAGATCCTCGTCAATGCCAATTACCTTACCATATCCTTCACACCGTTTACAGGCACCGTAAGGATTATTAAAACTGAAGAAATTTGGACTAGGCTCTTCAAAACGTATTCCGTCTAACTCAAACCGATCGCAAAAAACATGTGTTTGCTCATTCTCTTCAACAAGACAATCTCCCTTTCCTTCAAAAAATGCAGTTTGTACCGAATCTGCAATTCGGCTCAAGGTCTCCTCTTCCTGATTTACGGTTATACGGTCAATTACAATTTTTATCCGCCCCGGTTGAAGCGTATTGTCTTTTACAGAATCATCTTCAAGTAATTCTTCTATTCTTGCCAATTTATCATCCAGATACACCCGTAAAAAACCTTTTTGAAGCAAAATAGCGAGCTCTTCTTTTACAGAACGGTTATTATGAGGATGCAAAGGACAGGTAATTGTAACAGCTGTTCCATCCGAAAGCTCCGAGATGAAGTTTACCACATCTGTAACAGTATCCTTTTTAACTTCTCTCCCCGAAACAGGCGAAAATGTTTTACCAATACGGGAATACAGTAATTTCAAATAATCATAAATTTCGGTAGAAGTGCCTACTGTTGAACGCGGATTACTGGTAATTACTTTTTGTTCAATGGCAATTGCGGGGGCAATTCCTTTAATATAATCAACATCGGGTTTATTCATGCGGCCCAAAAACTGTCGGGCATAGGAAGACAAACTTTCTACATACCGGCGCTGCCCCTCGGCATATAAGGTATCAAAAGCCAGGGACGATTTTCCCGAACCCGACATTCCGGTAACAACTACCAGTTTGTTTTTAGGTATTGTTACATCGATGTTTTTTAAATTGTGCACTCTTGCACCTTTTATAATAATAGAATTCTGAGGATTCGTTTCAAACTGTTTGCTCATGAGAAACCCGATGAAGGCTTTTTTTATGTATAAAGAATACTGAAGAACTACTTCTTTTGTTTAAAATGCAAAAATATAGTATTAGATGTTAAAACTGATTTTTTGAAAATTATTCTTGCACATGACAGAAAAAATCAGTTTATTTGAAATACATTTAAAAAAGTTTCATACTAAAAATAGGAGATAACATATCGATACTACTCTACTTAAATAACAAGAAAGATTAACTAAAGGGGAATTTAAAGTAGGAGTCCTATGAAGCTTCAAACAAAAACCGATCAGGAATTGATCGACCTGTATGTCACAGGGCAAGATTTGGGTTTAGAAGAATTAATTAAAAGACACAAATCAAGAATTTACACATCTATATATTTACTGGTAAAGGATACTTATCTGGCAGAAGATATTTTCCAGGATACATTTATTAAAGTTATTCACACCTTACAGGCTGGAAAATATAACGAAGAAGGCAAGTTTTTACCGTGGGTATTGCGCATTGCACACAACCTCGTTATAGACCATTTCAGGAAAGACAAACGAACTCCGGTAATTACAAACGGAGACGGATTTGACATCTTTGACGTATTAAAATTCTACGACGAAAGCATGGAAGAACGTATGGTGCGGGAACAAACGCATAAAGACCTTCGTGCAATGATTCATCTTTTACCGTCAGACCAGAAAGAAGTCTTAATAATGCGTCATTTTGGAGAATTAAGCTTTAAAGAAATAGCCGAAATAACCAATGTAAGCATCAATACGGCCCTGGGAAGAATGCGCTATGCTCTTAATAATCTTCGAAAGATGATAACTGAAAAAGAGTTAAGCCTTAAACATTAGAAAAATTTTTCTAAAAACTTTCACAGAGTAAAATAAAACATAAGCAATATCGTTATTTTTAGTAAAAATATTGCTTATGGTAAGAACTTCTACTCCTGCATCAAATGCACCTGAAAGTATTCAGAAAGACGGATCTATGGAAAGTATAAGTGAAGAAGACGAACAATTTTTATCCTCAATAAAGGAGGATCTGAATAAATTGGTAAAGCAACCTCACGGCGATACGATTACATCTATTCTAAATTATTCTAAGCGCCTGCGCCTTAAAAGAATTTGAGTCTAAAAAGAATTTAAACAGTAACTTAGCTGTTTAAATTCTTTTTTATTTTTCTCTCAATTAACCCGATCTTTTAATGTTACGAAAAGAACGCTTTAAGGCTTTTGTTGATTATTTTTCCGAAAACCAGCCCAATGCTCAAACGGAATTAAACTTTTCAAACCCATACGAATTATTAGTAGCAGTGATTCTGTCTGCTCAATGTACAGATAAACGAATCAACCTGATTACTCCGGCACTTTTCAAACAGTATCCGACTCCCGAACTACTTGCAAAGGCTACACCGGAAGAAGTTTTTGAATTTATAAAAAGTGTAAGTTATCCTTATAATAAATCAAAACATCTGGTAGGCATGGCTAAAATACTGGTATCAGAATTCGATAGCGTCGTTCCTTCTGATATTGATGACCTGCAAAAAATGCCCGGCGTTGGCAGAAAGACCGCCAATGTTATTGCTTCTATAATATATGAGGCGCCTGCCCTGGCGGTAGATACCCATGTTTTCAGAGTTGCTAACCGGCTAGGATTAACCCAGAATGCCCGAACTCCGCTGGCTGTAGAAAAACAACTCGTTAAATACCTGCCAACCAACACCATCAGACATGCCCACCACTGGCTGATTTTGCATGGCCGGTATATCTGCGTGGCAAGAAGGCCAAAATGCGAAATCTGCCCTATACGTGATTTCTGCAAATATTATGAACAGCAATTAAAAACTACAGCACGTACAGAATTGACTAAACAGGGAACTCCGCCATTAAAAAATCCCGAAAAAATAGCCCGACAGTTAAAAAAATACCAGTCAAAAACTTGATTTATTTTACTACATTTATTTGGCGATGCGATAATTAATTGTTAAAATTATTAGCATTATTAAATATAACTGTTAAATTTGCAAATAGAAATACTAAAATAATGAGCAATCCGGACAAACTGAAAGCATTACAACTAACACTTGATAAATTAGAAAAGTCATACGGAAAAGGGACGATAATGAAACTGGGGGACACTGCAGTTGAACCATTAGAGTCCATATCAACCGGATCTATAAGTCTTGACATTGCACTGGGAATTGGCGGATTGCCAAAAGGTCGTATCATCGAAATCTACGGGCCCGAATCATCCGGTAAAACCACACTTGCTATCCATGCGATAGCTGAAGCACAAAAACAAGGCGGAATTGCCGCCTTTATCGATGCAGAACATGCTTTTGATAAGTTTTACGCTAAAAAGCTGGGAGTTGATATTGAAAACCTGTTGATTTCTCAGCCGGATAATGGCGAACAGGCATTAGAAATTGCCGATAACTTAATTCGATCGGGAGCTATTGATATTATTGTAATCGACTCGGTTGCAGCACTTGTTCCCAAAGGTGAAATTGAAGGAGAAATGGGTGATTCAAAAATGGGACTTCAGGCCCGCTTAATGTCACAGGCACTTAGAAAACTTACCGGAACAATATCTAAAACCGGCTGCTGCTGTATTTTCATTAACCAGCTGCGGGATAAAATAGGTGTAATGTTTGGAAACCCTGAAACAACAACTGGGGGAAATGCTTTGAAATTCTACTCCTCAGTAAGACTGGATGTTCGCCGTATTTCACAGATAAAAGATACAGATGAAGTTTCAGGAAACAGAGTAAAAGTTAAAATAGTTAAAAACAAAGTAGCACCTCCTTTCCGAATAGCAGAATTTGACATCATGTTTGGTGAAGGAATTTCAAAAGCGGGCGAAATAATAGATTTAGGCGTTGATTTTGACATCATCAAAAAATCCGGTTCCTGGTTTAGCTATGGCACCACAAAATTAGGACAGGGACGTGATGCTGTTAAACAACTGTTGCTGGATAATCCCGATTTGATGGATGAACTGGAAGAGAAAATTAAAGAAACTGTTACCGGTGAAAAGCTGGAAGAAAAAGCATAAAATGAATCACTAAATAAAAAAGTCTCTGAAAAATCAGAGACTTTTTTATTTATCAGAAAATCATTCTGGCCAATGGAGCCACATCCTGACCCACAAAATCTTTTTCAAGGAATTTATAATATCCGGCAATAGCAATCATTGCAGCATTATCCGTACAATACTCAAATTTGGGGATAAACACCTGCCATTTATATTTTTCGGCATACTCAAGCAGCGTATTTCTTAATCCTGAATTTGCTGAAACGCCACCGGCTATAGCAACATCGTTGATTCCAAGCTCTTTGGCAGCCCGCTTCAGCTTAGCAAGTAAAATCGTTACAATACGATATTGTACCGATGCACAAATATCAGCCATATTTTTATCTAAAAAATCCGGATCTTCTTTTAAACGATCTTTTACAAAATATAATATCGAGGTTTTTAATCCGCTGAAACTAAAATTGAGTCCCGTAATCTGAGGTTCGGGAAACTGAAAAGCATGGGGATTACCCTCTTTTGCATATTTGTCAATCAACGGGCCTCCCGGATAAGGCAGGTTTAAAATTTTGGCCGTTTTATCAAAGGCTTCACCTGCCGCATCATCGGTAGTTTCTCCCACAATTTCCATTTCAAAAAAATCTTTTACCAGCACAATTTGTGTATGGCCTCCAGAGACGGTAAGACATAAAAATGGAAATTGAGGCTTAGGCTCGTCAATAAAATGAGCTAAAATATGCGCCTGCATATGATTTACTTCTATTAACGGCAAATTTCGGGCAAGTGCAAAGCCTTTTGCAAAGGAAGTTCCTACTAAAAGTGAACCTAATAAGCCAGGACCACGTGTAAATGCTACTGCATCAATCTCATTTTTGTGTATTTTTGCAACGGTTACAGCCTCGTGAACAACAGGTATAATATGCTGTTGATGCGCCCGTGATGCAAGTTCGGGCACAACACCTCCATATTTTTGATGAATAGTTTGATTTGCAATAATATTTGATGCGATTTTACCGTCAATACATATCGCGGCAGAAGTTTCGTCACAGGATGATTCAATAGCGAGAATAGTAGCCAAAGCAGAGTTATTTAAAGCTTCAAAATTATTAAAAAAACACTTAAAATAAGCCTATGGATTCTTTCAGCAATCATATTATTGCTGGCAGCTTTACTGTTTTCCTTGCAATTTAAAACAGTACAAACACATCTAGCTAAAAAAGCCGCCAAATACCTGTCGAAGGAATTGCATACCCGTATTGATCTGGAAGGTATTTATATTAAACCCTTCAAATCACTGGTACTGGAAGGGCTCTATGTACAGGATCTGCAAAAAGACACGCTGCTTTATGCACCCAAACTTACTGTTGACATTGGCTATTTTTCTTTAGATGAAAGAAAAATCACAATAAATACATTGCAGCTGGATAGCAGCATGTTTTACTTAAAAGATTATAAAGATAAAACGACCAATCTGCAATTTATCATCAATTATTTTGATACAGGAACTCCAAGCACTCAAAAAAAGAAGAAAAGGAAGCCGTATGATATTAATCTGGAAAAGATCGTACTGAATAATATTGGTTTCAGGTATAAAAATTTCAGGGTTGATACTGTTATTAACGGGATCAATTTCGATGACATCCTGCTTAAAAATTTGAACGGTACTTTCCTTCATCTTGATACCCGGAACCACTTGGCAAAATTTGATGTAAAACATCTCTCCTTTTACGAAAAAAGCGGTTTCTATCTTAAAAACCTCAGCACAAACGCAACTATTGATACCAATCAGATGGAGTTTAAAAAACTTTTACTCCAAACTGCTGATACACGGCTTACCGATTACGTAAAATTGTCGTATAAAAAATTTCGAGATTTCGGCCATTTTATCCGAAAGGTAAGAGTTAAGGCTAATCTTAAAGATACGTATTTACATCCGCAGGATATTGCCTATTTCGCACCACAGGTAGGGCAGATTAAATTGGATGTGCGTGTTGAGGGAAGTTTAAGCGGGTATGTAAACAACATTAAAGCAAGGAACTTTTCGGTAAAAGCCGGGCAGACGACTTATTTAAAGGGTAATTTTAATATAAAAGGCTTACCAAAAATCAGTGAAACATTCCTTGATCTGGATTTTGACCAGATCTATACCAATAAAAAAGATGCCGATTTCATCGTTTCTGCCTTAACTTCTTCCAAACAAGCGCAGGTTCCTGAAATAGTTGAAAAATTCGGAAACGTCAATTTTAAAGGCAGATTTACAGGGTTCCCAAAAGATTTTATTGCCTATGGCGAGTTTAAAACGCGTTTAGGCCGGCTTATCTCAGATGTGAATATGAAAATTCTGAAAAAGCCTGTATACGAAGGAACTATTAAGGCGGTTGATTTCAATATAGGAGATCTTTTAAATGATGCAAATTTAGGCCGAACTACCCTTACTGCTAAAATCAAAGGCGAAGGTTTTGATAAAAAACAGTTGGCAGAACAGCTAAACAGCAATATTACATATCTTGACTATAAAGGTTACCGCTACAACAACATTCAGGTTGACGGCAGCTTTAAGCGCAATTTATTTGCCGGGAAAATTAAAGTAAATGATGCGAATATTAAGCTAGATTTTGACGGGAACATTAATTTGAACCCTGCTTTGCCAGAATTTAACTTCACGGCAGAATTAAGAAACGCAAAACTTAATGTTTTAAATTTAACGAAAGACACTTTGCAGGTAGATGCCGATTTTAAAACAAATTTTACAGGCAATAATCTTGGAAATATACAAGGAAACCTGGCTCTTCGGCAGATAAAAGTTACCAGCCCAAAAACTACTTTTGCTATCCAGACGCTGCAATTATCGGCAAATGGAACAGGCAAGAATCGGTCTTTAACTGTTAATTCTGACATCCTGGATGCGAGTATTAACGGGGAGTATGATATCAATACGCTGCCCTCCTATTTCTTAACCGTAGCAAAAAAATACGTTCCTTCCCTGCAGGCAAAAACGGTAAAGCCTTCTCCGCAGAATTTTGATTTTCAATTAGAATTGAAATATTTTGATCCGCTCAGCACTTTGTTCTTCCCGCATTTAAAGCTCCCGCAAGGTGCATTAATGAACGGAAAATTTACGTCAGATCAAAACTCAGCTACTTTTAACGCCTTCGCTAAATTAGCCGAATATAAGGGCGTAAAAGTAAACAACATTATTATTGACGAAACAACAACAGATAAAGCGCTCAACATCTTTATCAGTTCAGACAGGGTTGATATAACAGATAGTTTATACATTAAAAATGTAAATATTGCGAACGTTCTTAAAAATGACAGTTTAAACCTAAACATCAAATTATCTGATAAAAATGCTACAAACCAGTTAGACTTAAACGGACTGGTACAATTTAAAAGAGATTCATCTGCCCTTTTCAGCATTTTGCCTTCTGATGTGATAATTAACAGGGAGACCTGGAAAATTCAAGAGCAGGTGCGTATAGGATTCGACGCCGGCAAAACTACCATTAAGGACTTTGAATTATCGCACAATGAGCAGATTCTAACAATAGATGGGATAATTTCTCAGGATCCGAAAGAAAAACTGAATGTAAAATTCGACAAGTTTAACCTGCAAACTTTTAATCCCCTAACCAAAGGAGAAGGTATTGATTTAAAAGGAGAGCTTAATGGTGGAATTGATATCGCCTCGGTATTAAAAACGCCCCGAATCGAATCCAATCTTTCGGTATCCTCCCTGATAATGAATAATACTTCAGTAGGAGACCTACAGCTTAAAGCCGACTTTGATAATGAAACGAAACTTGTCAATGTGGTACTCGACATTCAGAAAGAGCATCTTAAAACATTAAATATTGCCGGAACTTACAACGCCAATGCCGAAGAAAACAGTTTAGACATGACGGTGAGTATGGACAACAGCGAACTCATAATCTTTGAGCCATTTTTAAAGCGACTGGTATCTAATTTAACAGGCACAGTTTCTGCAGATCTAAAACTGACAGGCAAAATCTTTAATCCTCAAATTGATGGTACTTTGAAGCTGAATAACGCTGGTCTCATCGTTAACTACCTTAAAACTCCTTATCATATTAATGATGAAGTTACTGTACAAAACAGCGTTATTTTACTGGATAATCTGATACTGAAGGATATAAAAAATCATGAGGCAATTGCTAACGGCACTGTCGACATGAAAAACCCGAATAATCCTGACATAGATGTAATTATTACTGCCCGGAATTTCATGGCTTTAAATACACGGGCAAAAGACAATCCGCTGTATTATGGTACAGCCTACGGAACCGGAACTTTCAGTTTCAAAGGGCCAACGGATAATATGCATATTAATATTGATGCGAAAACAGAAGCAGGTACCATATTTAATATTCCCCTCAATTCATCAGAAACTGTAAGTGAGAATGATTTTATCACGTTCGTTTCAAAAGATTCCAGCAATGTTCCCCCTCCTAAAAAGCAAAACACATTTAAAGGGCTTGTAATGGATTTTAACCTCGCTGTAGATCGGAATACAGAGGTGAACATTTATACAGATATTGGAAAACTTACCGGAAAAGGAGAGTCTGACGCCTTAAATTTAAGGATAACCAGTTTAGGCGATTTTGAAATGAAAGGTGATTACCTGATTTCAGAAGGACAGTTTGAATTTACTGCACAGGATTTTATAAATAAGATATTTGACATACGACATGGAGGTTCTATCCGCTGGACAGGAGACCCCATGCATGCCCAGATCAGCTTAAAAGCTGTGTATAGTGTACGTACCAGTGTAAAGCCACTTTACCAGGCTGCCGGCCTTCCTTCCGACGATGACAAACGTGTACAGGCGGAAGCAATTATGAACCTGAATGGCGATCTGCTAAAGCCTGATATTTCTTTCGATCTTAACTTCCCTACCGATGCCTATGTAAAAGACGAACTTCAAGGATTTTTAAGCGATGTAAACAATAAAAACCAGCAAGCTTTGAGCCTAATTGTACGCCGCTCTTTCTCTCCTAACACGGGCTTAAACTTAAATTTAGGAGCAGCAAGTTCTACATTAGCAAGTGCAGGTACCGAACTGCTATTTAACCAGTTCAATAATATACTCGCACAATCGCTTAATCTTAACTTCGTGGATTTAAATATCCGGTCATTTAACGAAGCAAGTGCTTCCTTTCGTTTTTTAAATGACCGCCTGGTTTTCACTTATGGTGTTACAGACAGAAGAGCCGAGTTATACGATTATAACTTTATCGGAAATTCTATTGCCCGCGATGTAGAAGCGCTTTACCTTTTAAAAAGAGATGGAAGTCTTGTATTGCGATTTTCCAACAGGTTAAATAACAGAAGCTTTCTTGATCTTTCTTATAACAACGAATATGTAAGTGCAATCGGATTGGTTTTTCGACAGGAGTTTGATAACGCAAATGAGTTCCTTAGGCTATTGATCGGCAATAAGCGAAGAGAAGAACGTCGGAAACAAAACCCACAGAACCCTTCTTCGCCCATTGCTACAAAACCGGATGAACCTGAAATAAAATCTAAAAGATAAGTGTGGTTACGAATTCTTCATAATAGAATGCCCCATTCTATCGCGTTTCGTTTTTAAATACAGTTCGTTGTGTTTATTAGAGCGTATTTCTATCGGCACATTATCAACTATTTCAATACCATAGCCATTAAGGCCTGCACGTTTTGTTGGATTGTTAGACAATAAACGCATTTTTTTAATCCCCAGGTTTCTTAAAATCTGTGCACCAATACCGTAATCCCGCTGATCCATTTTAAAACCAAGCTGCAAATTCGCATCTACGGTATCAAAGCCGTTTTCCTGCAGGTTATAGGCATGCAATTTATTAATCAAACCTATACCACGGCCTTCCTGGTTCATATAAATAATTACACCCTTTCCTTCTGCCTCGATCATTTCCATTGCTTTGTGTAATTGCGGACCGCAATCGCACCGGCAGGAACCGAAAATATCTCCGGTAACACACGAACTATGCACTCGTACTAATATCGGCTCATCCGGCTCCCAATTGCCTTTTATTAAGGCAAGGTGATGATCGCCTGTATTGGTTTGGGTATAGGCCACCATTTCAAAATCTCCCCATTGAGTGGGAAGTTTTACAGCCACTTCCTTCTTTATAAGTGATTCGGTGCGTAAGCGATATGAAATAAGGTCTTTTATAGAAATGATCTTGAGATTAAAGCGTTCTGCAATTTCAAGTAAATCCGGAAGGCGGGCCATTTCTCCGTCTTCTTTCATTATTTCCACAAGAACTCCGGCTGATTCCATTCCGGCTAAACGAGCCAGATCTACTACCGCTTCAGTATGACCCGAACGCCGTAGAACTCCTCCTTCCTTAGCTCTTAATGGGAAGATATGGCCCGGACGGCCCAGATCTTCAGGAGTAGTTGAAGAATCTACTAATGCTTTTATTGTTTTCGACCTGTCTGAAGCGGATATACCAGTAGTACATCCATTACCTATCAGATCAACAGATACGGTAAAATTAGTTTCATGAAGAGCGGTATTATTTCCTACCATTAAATCAAGCTTTAATTCATCACACCTTTCTTCAGTAAGAGGTGCACAAATTAAGCCGCGGCCATGAGTAGCCATAAAATTAATCACTTCGGGAGTTGCATTACGGGCTGCCGTTACAAAATCGCCTTCATTCTCACGATCTTCGTCATCCACTACAATTATTACTTTACCTGCCTTGATTTCTTCAAGCGCTTCTTCTATTGTATTAAGATTAATTTCCATTGTTGAGTGAACAAAATTACTTCCTATTATCATAATTAGGATAATCTGTATGTAAAATCAGGACTATTTCTTCTTTCTTTTAAAGAACCGGAAAAGAAGCTGCTTGTAATAATCGAGATCAAACAGTGAAGAATCTACCGTTGCTTTGTAAGTAAGGAACATACCAAGCGGTGCAAGGGCAATAATAGCGATCCACATGCCGAAGACAGGAGACAATGAGCCCTCTTTAGCAGATTTTTCGCCAATAGTTGAAATGATATGATAGATAAGAAAAAAGATGATAGACATTACAACAGGCAATCCTAAACCGCCTTTTCTTATTATAGCCCCTAAAGGAGCCCCTATTGAAAAAAGAATCAGGCAGGAAACTGAAAGTGTAAATTTACGCTGGTACTCAATCACATACCTTCTGATGCGGGTTTTGTAATCATCGGTTACAGCACCCAATGAAGTTAAATTCGACTCCAGGTTATTAACTACGGAACGTGCATTTGAAATTGTGGACATCCTGGAAGTTCTGGGTATGAGTTCCAATACACTTTTTTTAAAATCCTCTGTTTTAATCTTAGGGTTTTCAATCCTAGGAGAAGGAGAAGAAATGACCCTAAAACTTCTTTTAATCGTATTAAAGGTGGATCTGTTCGTACTATCCAGCTGTGTTTTTATTGAATCTTTATAATAATCCAGCTGTTTTAGATTGAGCATCGCGTAGTTGCTTTTAAACAGGCTCTCATCAGTTCTTTGAAGCTTAAAGCCTGAAAGGTCAAACTTCTGTTCTGTTTCTTTAAACCGATACCGCAGTAGTCGCTCACGCGGATTATATCCCTTTTCCCCTTCAGATTCTTCATATCGTATCCCATCTTTTAAACGTAGTACCAGGAACTGCTCATCCTCGGTTTTATACATCCTGCCTTCCTTTGCAATTAAAACATTACTACCGCTTGCGGTATTATGATCATAAATCACCACGTTATGAAGTGTTTGCCCATCCGGGTCTTTTTTCTCTACCCGAATTGAATAACCGGGAAAACTATTATTAAATACTCCTTCCTCAATTAAAAAAGTAGCTTTCTGATTTCTGACATCGTATAACAGAGAACCCATTTTCAGACTCGCAATGGGCAACATATAATTCGAAAAAAAGAAAGCTCCTATACTTAATCCTCCAACAAGGATAACAAGAGGCATCATGGCCTTTTGAAGAGAAATTCCGGCAGATTTAATAGCAACAAGTTCATAATTTTCTCCCAGGCTGCCAAAGGTCATAATAGAAGACAACAGCATTGCGAGTGGTAGTGCCATAGCAACGTTGGTGGCAGAAGCATACCACAAAAGCTCCAGGATAACGGTCCATTCAAAACCTTTACCAATCAGATCGTCGATGTATTTGAATAAAAATAACATCAACAAAATGAACATTACGATAAAAAAGGTAACGAAAAAAGGTCTGATAAAGGCTTTTATTACCAGCAGGTATATCTTTTTCACATCACAAAATTAGGGATAAATTTCCCTTTAAGCGCCCAGAACACTTATTAAATATTCGATTTGGTTATCCCAGATCAGTTTCCGGTCGTTCCATGAATCTTCTGTTGCAAAATCAGTTATTGCAAGGGCAACATCATTGGTAAGCTCATCCTGTATAATTTCCATTTCGAAATAGCAGTGAGGCTCATCTTCAAGCCATTTAAATTTCACCAGTTTATTCTCTTTAACTGATAAAAGCTTAGCCTTATGTTCTTCTCCATCCCAGGTAAAGGTATAAACCTGATCCCTGTAACTTACGTCATCGGCAAACCATTGGGCCAGGGCATTTGGTTCATTTAAAAAACTAAACAATATTCTTGGAGATGATTTTATTTCATATTCTAAATGGAATTTTTTCTTTTCTGACATTCTTTGTGTTCCTTTTCTACCCCCTATACAGGTTTTTTAACTTTTCTTTCTAAAGAAAAGTAATTTAAACTATATTTGCAAACTCTTTTAAAAAGATGGCGTGTAACTCAGCAGTTCCAACCGCTGCCTTGAAGGGACAGGATATATTCAGTTTAGCTAACGGCATAAATTCCTGTAAAAAGATCAATATAATTGGCGGGGTAGCTCAGATGGTTAGAGCGTAGGATTCATAACCCTAAGGTCGGCAGTTCGATCCTGCTCCCCGCTACCTCAGAAGCCGCTCCATGCGGCTTTTTTCGTTTATCCCCATCTTGTTCGCCAACAGATGCGTCAAAAGCGCTTTCATCCCAAAAATGGGGAAAAAGACCAGCTTTTAAATAAACTTTAACTATAAACTTGAGAAAATTCAGAAAAAAATGGAATCACCACTTTTTGAAAAAGGTGTCCGTGCAGGAAAGAAAATGATACCAAGTTAGAGACTTGTCAATCCTCACTTTTTTTTATTTTTTTTTTGGAACTAAACTTTAGCCCATTAAACGTTTTTTGTTTCATACAAATAAATCTGTACATCTTCATTATTTGCTAAAATTTTTCTGTCAGCAGCACATTTTTGTCCAATTTCTGAACGAAAAGCATTCATCATTGTATCAAGAGTATCAAAATACAAGTTGGCTATACGATAAGTTTCTGAATGTCCAGTAGCTGAGACAATTGGGCCATCATTTATTTCATACTTGATCAAACCGGGTAATTGTTTCGCTAATGGAACGTGTACATCAAAATAATGTCTTTCAAAAAATTCTTTATCCTTAGGTATTTTGTAAATCACAGTCATTTTTGCCATCTCAATTATTATTAAATTGTTTATATAATACAAACATACGTGTATGCATTACTTTAAAGTGAGTGTAAAATAGACTTTATAGAGGTCTATTTGGACAAACATTTTTACCTTAATAAAAGAATACAGATAAGCATATTAAAATAATTTGGCCTTAGTTTACCGTCTACAATTACTTTCAACTTGTAGTCATCTAATCAAATCTTAAATATTTTAAAATTTTCACTGTTCAATACCTCTGACAAAATCCACAATTAACTTTGTAATTAAAAGTACTTTTTACTACTTTTAATTACAAACAATTTTAAAAACTTAAATTATTATCAAAATGGGAACAAAAACATTTAGTACTGTTACCTCTATGTCCCTGATATTAACCCTTACGATAGCGGTACTAAGTATTATTGGAATCACAATTACAGGTTTTTATCCTGGAATTATTGTGTTATTGTTAGTAACCCTGATTCCAATTGCTTCTAAATTTTACATCAAAAAAATTATCAGTAAGTCCACTGATTTTCAAAGAAATTATTACACAATCAGCACAATTATTAATGTACTATCAATCCTAATCGTGTTATGGATGACATTTGTAATTGTACATGACCGCGTTCTTCATGACTGCTGTTGATTTTTATTCCAGAAGGGCACTTTCAACAACCTATCCCCTATTTTCCAATCCATTTAAAACTAATTCAATATTTTAAGCGTCTTTAAAGGGCTATTATATTAAATTTTTGATGATGGGTTTGAAAGATGAAATCATACCTTCTTTTTTTTGTGTTCCTGACATAAGTGGCTTTACAAGATTTATTGCTACTGCTGATATCAATTTCAGCAAAAACTTTATTCCTGCCTTGCTGTCAAAACTAATCAGCGCCAACATTCTAAAAATGGACGTAGCCGAAATTGAAGGAGATGCCATCTTTTTTTATAGAACGGGAAGATTACCTTCAATTAAGATGGTAGCAAAACAATGCGATCTATTTTACAAAAATTTCTACGGCTATATTGAACGTATCCGGATGACAGACCCCGACAATTACACTAAGTATTTCTCATCAGGAAATATTGGCCTGAAAATCATTATTCATTACGGAAAAATTTCAAAAACGAAAATTAAGGGGCATATAAAACTAATCGGGGAGGATGTCATTGTTGCTCATAGGCTCCTTAAAAACAATGTAGTTGAAGATGAATACATTCTGCTGTCGGAGAATTATTTAAAGAAAACGATTAAGCATAACCTTCCTGCTATCTTTTCTGCTATTGAAATAAAAAAGGGAGTGGAAGAATACGAACATATCGGCAAGATTCATTATGAATATTTGCCGGTTGATAATACCCGTTATTCTCAGGCGTCATAAGAAACTATCATCAGAATAATAAATCCAACAGCACTTAAAATCAGTCCTCCCATAAAAATATTATACGACCAGGTCAAAAGCCGGTACTTTTTCAATAGAACTGCCCCTAAACTGTAAATGTCAATCGACATGCTGTCGTACAATTCTTCCTTTTCCTTCTTTAAGGCTTTTATCCTACTCACAAATTCATCCAGCTGTAGCTGAGAGAAATTTCCAAAGAAAAGAACGCTGCTTTTTTTATTATTTAAATCATATTTCTCTTTCGATGTAACTGTTGGCCTTGCAGAAAGAATTGCAAAAACAACAGCCGTAAGGCTTGAAAAAAGCAGAATAACCATTGGAAAAACGAATCTTATACTCTCAAACTCACCGTCGTTTGAAGAAAAAGTATAACCTGAACCAAACAGCGTAATTATCAGGGAAATAATAATTGTATTAATGCTTATCATAATGTTTGCTTTATTATCAGCAAGCGAACTTAAATTAATATGATAGGCATATACCGAACGGTAAAGAGTTTCAATACCACGTCCTTCTTTCTTTGGCTTCGATTCTTCTTTTACCGCAATTTTCGCTTTCTGTTTTTGGTCGGCAATTTTCAACTCCTCAACTTTATTCCTCTGCTCTCGGATATTAATTTCACGCTGCGTGTTATAATTTAAAATTGCAGCTTCTGTTTTAAAGGTGGTACCAATCAGAAAGTTCAACTGCTCTTCTGCCCATTCCGAATCTGAAAATTTTTTATCCAAAATCTGCTCCCACTCTATCCTAAGCAACTCTGCCCTTTCACTAAACTTCTTTTTACCAATATTTATATAATCTGCGTCATGTAGTATTTCCTGCAATTTCCCTTCAATTTTTGAATTAAATTTCGTCGAGAGAATCAGTGCTTCTATTTCGGCTAAATCTTCGGTACGGTATTCCCCCTGCAAGTAATCTTTTAATATAGCTACACTTTTCTCCTCATGGCCATTGTAACAGTCAGTATAACCTGTGTCGTGGAACCAGGCCGCAAGCATTAAAACTTCATATTCCCTGCTTGACAGGTTATAACTTTCTGCCAATTCTTTACAGGCTTTTACCGTATCTGCAGTGTGCCGGTAACTGTGATATACATACTCACCATTTAACTTTTCTTTAAAAAGATTAAAAACATAAGCGGAAGCATTTTTTAGTATGGGATTATTGTTTTTCATGCAAGCTAAAACTGTTTAATGTTAAATAAAAACTATGAACCCAGCCGTCTGTTATCTTATACATTATTTAATTACACACAATGAACAGATTTTTATTGTTTTTGTTACTCCCATTATTTATTGCCGGTACAACTTCTTGCATGAACTCAGATAAAAGATCCAAAAAAGCCGAAAAAGAAAAGAAAGAAGAACCAGATTATCAGCTATTTAAGCTGCCATCCGACCTGAAAGAAATTTCTGGAATATCGTTTATTGATCAGGAAAACCTGCTTGCCGTACAGGACGAAGAAGGTACTTTATATTTTTATAATCTATCAGAGGAAAAAATCACTGACAAGAGAAAGTTTGCCGGTAAGGGTGATTACGAAGATGTAGTAATTGTACAAGCAGATGCTTACGTTATAAGCAGTGATGGAAAACTTTTCCAAATAATTAATTATAAATCACAGAATCCGGAGGTAAAAATTTATAAGACACCGCTATCTGAAAAAAACAACATCGAGGGCTTGGCATATGATTCAGTGCATAACCGCCTGTTACTTGCTTCTAAAGATGAAGGAATTGATAACGACGAAGATAAAGAAATCTATGCTTTCGATCTTAAGACGAAACAGCTTAGCACAACCCCTGTTTATGCTATCAGATTAAAAGAGATTGAGAATTATTTTAAGGGAGACGCCATTGAAGAAAGCTCTAAAAAATTCTTGAAAGCGTTTGGGAATAAAAATCTGAATGAAGTATTCAGGCCATCTGCAATAACAATTAACCCGCAAAATAAAAATGTATACGTTCTTTCATCGTTAAACAACCTGATTGCTGTTCTAAATTCACAGGGGCAATTGCAACGGATCATAGAATTGAAAGGAAAAGAATTTATTCAGCCGGAAGGAATCAGCTTCAACCCAAACGGAGAATTATTCGTTTCAAATGAAGGAAGAGACAAAAAAGCAAATATCATTAAGCTGAAACATGAAAATTAAAAAGCCGGTAGAATTTATTTGTTTACTTTTTTTCCTTGCAATTGCAGCTGCCTGCACAAGCACCAAACCTTTTTACGATAAAAGCCAGCGAAACTGGGCCAGCGCTAATCCGCCCGATTCTAACCTGCTTAATTATTCGGTCTTTTTAGTTGGAGATGTTGGCAAACCCGATGCTGCAAGGCAAGAGCCAACACTGAAATTACTTCAGCAAAAAATTTTCAATACCGATTCAATTTCTGATACCTTATCTCTCAACAATTCCCGCTCACAGGATGTGGTAATCTTCCTTGGGGACAATATTTATGAATCAGGATTACCGGAATCAGATGCAGCAGACCGTAAAGAAAAAGAACGACGGATAATTGAACAAATGAAAGTTGTTAAGAACTTTAAAGGAAAAAGCATTTTTGTCCCCGGTAATCACGATTGGAATGAAATGAAACCTCAGGGGCTTGCTGCAGTAAATAGAGAAGAAGCCTTTATAGAAGCCTACCTTGATTCTAATGATGTTTTCCTGCCCAGTAATGGTTGCCCCGGCCCGGTAGAGATCCAATTAAATAAAAATCTTGTTATCATCGTACTTGATACAGAGTGGTGGCTTTATAAATATAAAAAACCTGTAGCTCCTGATAATGGATGCACTGCAGGCAGCAGATTAGAAGTTATCAGGCAGGTAAAAGACATTCTTGACAGGAATAAAGGCAAAAACATTCTATTTGCACAGCATCATCCGCTTTTTAGTAACGGCACTCATGGAGGATATTTTTCTCTTAAAGATTATATTTTCCCCCTCACACTGGTAAGGGATAATTTATGGATTCCACTGCCTGTTATTGGCTCTGTTTATCCATTAATGCGGCAGTACGGTATTTCAAGGGAAGACATTTCGAATAAAGATTATCAACAACTAAAAAGGGGATTATTATCAATTCTGCAGAACGAGAAAAACGTAGTGATAGCGGCAGGGCACGAACATGCTTTACAGCTAAACAAGTACAACGATTTAACTCATATAATTAGTGGAGCCGGTAGCAAACGCAGCTCGCTTGTTAAAGGCAACGGTGCACTATTTACACACGGAACAAAAGGTTTTGCCCGGCTGAATTATTATAAAAACGGACAGGTTTGGGTAGAATTCTGGGAACCTGATAATGACGGATCGAAAGGAACTCTGGTATTCAGAAGTCCATTGTATGCTATTCCTCCGCAAAAGCCTTCAGAAGTTCAGGAAGAATTAAAAACAAATTATAGTGACAGTGTAAAGACTATTGCCGCAGGCAAAGAATACAAAGCAAGCCCGTTTAAAGAAAGGCTTTTTGGGGAACATTACAGAGCTTCGTGGGCAGTTCCGGTTAAAGCTGAATATTTAGATCTGGCTAATTTTGCCGGAGGTTTAACTCCTGTCAAAATAGGCGGAGGCAAGCAAACCACATCACTTCAGCTCAAAGGCAAAGATGGTAATATCTATCAGTTTCGAACTATTAATAAAGATCCTTCAACATTGCTTCCCGAAGGATTCCTAAAAACTTTTGCTGAAGATTTTTTCCAGGATCAAATTTCATCTGCTCATCCTTACGGAGCTTTAGTTGTGCCTGATTTAGCAAAAGCTATTGGCATTTATCATACAAATCCTCAATTAGTATATATGCCTTTTAGTCGTTTATTAGGCCCTTATCTACAAGATGTGGGAGGAAAACTTGGAATTATTGAAGCCCGACCAGACGATGATGTGTCGGACTTTAACTCTTTTGGCAACGCAAAAAATGCGATCAGTACAAATAAGCTCTATGAAAAATTAAAAGACGATAATGACAATGAAGTTGATCAGCAAATGTTTTTAAAAGCACGTTTGCTGGATATTCTCATAGGAGATTGGGATCGCCACGAAGATCAATGGCGATGGGCTGAGTTCAAAAAAGACAAAGGATCAATTTACAAGCCTATTCCCCGGGACAGAGATCAGGCATTTTCTAAATTTGATGGAGTACTTCCGAAATTAATGAATCTCGTCATTCCTGATTTCCAATCTTTTTCTTATGAGATAAAAGATGTAGTCAATTTATCAAAATCGGCAAGGAATCTTGACAGAAATCTCTTAAATAAATTAAGCAGGCAGGACTGGGAAAGAATCAGTGGAGAACTTCAGAAAGAACTAAGTGACAGTATAATTCAGAAAGCTGTAGGACATTTACCTGAAGAAGTATATGAAATTTCAGGCGAAGAACTGGTTGATAAGCTAAAATCGCGAAGAGATCAATTACAGGAAGCAGCGATGAACTATTATGCATATCTGTCGAGAGAAGTAACTATTGCAGGATCTGACAAAAAGGAGTTCTTCAAAATAACACCTTTTAAGGATAGTATAATTGTATCTGTTTTTAAGATAAAAGATAAGAAAATAACAGATAAACTCTATGAACGAACATTCCTGCCAAAAGAAACCTCTGCGATAAATATATATGCTTTATCTGGAAAAGACAGTGTGATAATCAAAAGAGGCACAACTCCTCTCAAGATCAGGATTGTAGGGGGGCCGGGTAATGATTTAATAACCGATTCATCCAATACAGGCAAAAGAGTATTGATTTATGACAGTAAAAGCGAAAATAACGAGATTAAAAAAGGAGCCAATACTGCTACCATTTTATCAGATAAAAGTTGGGTAAACGAATACGATGTTAATTCTGTAAAATACGACCAGCGTTCTATTACTCCCGCGGTAGATTACAATTCTGAAGACGGTATATTTCTGGGAGGCGGATATTCCATAACACATTTCGGTTTTAAGAAAGAACCTGCAAGCTACATTCAAAGTATATCTGGCATTTATGCCCCCAAAACAAATGCATATACAATTAATTATAAAGGAACTATTTTTTCACTCTTTTCAAGAAACACAGATCTTGCTCTTAACGCCACTCTTAACGGACCTAAATATACTTTTAGTTATTATGGACAAGGAAATTCGTCTTTAAATATCGGCGATAATAAGGAGTATTACAGAGTAAGAAGCAAAAACCTAAGTATCACCTCTTACATTCAGCATCGATTTACGAGTGCCTTTAAAATAGGTATGGGGCCGGGATTCGAATATTACAAAGTAGAAAAGCCTGAAAACAGATTTGTAAGTGATCCTGCATTTCCTGAACAGTCTGAAATAAGCGCAGCATCCCACTTTGGAACTCTTAGGTTCTTTACTGATATTGATTTTGTTGACAACGCCATTTTTCCTACTTCCGGTGTAAGATGGAAAAATGAAGCAAATTACTTTAAAGAATTAAAAAACAACAATTACAACTTTTTACAATTATCCAGCACCCTATCATTTTACGCGACACCTAATACAAGCATCCCGGTAACGGCGGCTATACGTTTAGGTGCAGCTACTAATGTAGGTGATTATAAATTTTTCCAGTCTAATTCTCTGGGAGGGAATACCTTTTTACGGGGTTATCGAAATAATCGTTTCAGTGGAAGATCATTCCTGTTCCAAAATACAGAACTCCGATTTAAAGTAACCAATATCCGGAATTATTTCCTTACCGGGAACCTTGGGGTATTTGGCTTTTTTGATGCGGGAAGAGTTTTTTCAGATAATCCAGAAGGGAATATGTGGCATACTGGATATGGGCCAGGTGTATGGTTTAAACTCTATAACCTGTTACTGGTATCTTCCTCTTATGGTTTTTCTAAAGAAGGAAGCTACATACGATTGAAAACAGGAATCACTTTTTAGTAATAAAGTAATCAGGAATATTAAAAAAAGACCAGCATTTTTAATGCCGGTCTTTTTTTATGGAAGCCAAAGTTATTCTATTTCTTTTTCGCTTGTTTTTCTGCAAGTTGAATTGCATTATAAGCATTCACAATACCTCCTGATATACAAACTTCATCGAAATTTACTTTTTTAGAGTCTCCTTCTTCTTTAATTTTCACCTTGTGGTCCACTTTGGTAACAGATTGCAGGATAATATTCTTCACCTCCACAGCACTCAGAGAAGGATAATAAGACCGGATCAAAGCAGCGAGGCCAGCCACTACCGGAGAAGCCATACTTGTACCATCATTTTCCTTATACTTTGAACCTGGAACAGTAGAATTAATTTTAACGCCGGGGGCAAACACATCAACAGACTTCGCTCCATAATTGGAAAACGACGCTACTAGGTTTTCGTCATTTGTAAAATCTGAAGCACCTACTTCAATCCACGCAGCTGCAGTACCCATTGTCAAACCAGTAGAATCCTGGTAATAGCGATTAGGATAATTAGGCTCTTTGTCGATATTTTTACTTTCGTTTCCGGCTGCATGAACCAGTAAAACGTCCTTAGACATTGCATATCTTACCGCACTATCAACAATAGCTTTATCCCAGGAGTAAGACTTCCCAAAACTCATATTGATTACTTTTGCTCCATTATCAGCTGCATAACGAATAGCATTAGCAACGTCCTTGTCACGTTCATCACCATTAGGAACTGCTCGTACACCCATAATTTTCACGTTATCAGCAACCCCTTTTACACCTATATTGTTACTTCTTGAAGCCGCTATAATTCCGGCTACATGCGTCCCATGATCTGCATCAGGGCCGGTAATGTCATTATTACCATAAAATCTTTCCAAGCTGTTGGCATAGTTGTCTCCTACTGTATCCCTAGGATTAAAGTCAAGATTATAACCATAATTAACCTGGGTATTAAAATATTCAACACCTTCTTTCAGGTCATCATAAAACTCTTTAAAAGTCTTATCCTTTTTCAACTCTGATTTAATTACCTTCAAGGCTTTACTTTCATTTGCATCCTCGGTTTTATAATTTTCGAAATCCGCCAGTGAAGGTTCCTTTTTACCGATTTTTTCAACTATCTGATCAGTATATTTCTTTAGATTAGTATAGAACTCACTTCCGTTCTTTGCATTCTGATAACTATTGATATAATCTTCAACCAAACGTTTATAAAAATTAAACTCTTTCCTTTCTGCACTGTCTAAAGGAGTTGAATTCACTACTGAAGCATATTTTGGACGAAGCTTTCTTACCAGCCTTGTTACTTCCAGATTATCGTAATGCACATTACCAATGTCCGATCCTATAAAGTTCCATCCGTTAATATCGTCTGCATAGCCATTTTTATCGTCATCTTTTTTATTACCAGCAACTTCTTTTGAATTTATCCAGATAACGTTTTTTATATCTTCATGTTCTTCATCTACCCCACCATCAATAACAGCTACTACGACCGGAACACTTTTCTTTCCCTTTAATAAGGAGTAAGCCTTCTCTGTGCTAATTCCAAATACTCCATTACTTGGTAAATCCAGGTTTTGCCAGTTTGCAGGTGGCCTCTTTTCATCCTGTGCTACTGAGAATAATGGCAAAGCAGCCAATAAAAGAAAACCTATAAATTCTCTAATTTTTATATTCATAAATTTTAATTAATAATTCTAATTAACGTAAAGAGACTTATTTAAGATTGATCCGTTTAATCGGCAATAAGAATATTACAAATAAAGGATTATTTTAAAATAAAAAAGCCCTTCATTTAAAATGAAGGGCTAAAGGAGTAAAATTTGGCACCGACCTACTCTCCCACGTGTTACCGCAGTACCATCGGCTCTGGCGGGCTTAACTTCTCTGTTCGGAATGGGAAGAGGTGGACAC
>NZ_JBKOPS010000004.1:0-325571 GCF_047272945.1 Rubrilithobacter danxiaensis | reverse complement strand
TTGCCTTTACACAGTGCAGCTTAAATTCAAAACTGTGCTTCTTTTTCTTTATCATAAAAATGCCCCCAGAAAGTGTCTAACTTTTTGGGGGCACTGTAATTCCGCAACCGCTTCTGTATTCCTGATTATTTTTATGATAAACGTTCTGGCATTACCGCATTCGGATCATCCATTGCGGTTAAGTTGATAGCTTCAATGCCTGTTATTTCGGGTACAGCTTTTTTAATAGCCTGCTCAATCCCTGCTTTCAGTGTCATGATACTCATGGGGCACGATCCACATGCACCAAGAAGTTTTATACGAACAATATTGTCTGAAGTAATTTCCTCAATCGAAACGTTCCCGCCATCTGCTTCTAAATACGGACGAATAGTATCTAAAGCACTTTCCACTTTATTCAATAAATCCATAAAATTATTTTTATAAAATTACAAATAATCTATCTTATCAGGACAAGATTACCTGTTTATTTTCCGCATTCCTGATTGATACCTGCTGAGCCACTTTTCGTGCAATCTCGTTAAAGGCAATGGCTGTAGGATTATTTTCCTGAAGGATTACAGGAATACCGGCATCTCCGGCTTCACTGATACTCTTTACTAAAGGAATTTCACCTAAAAAGGGAGCATCAAATTGTTCAGCCAGCTTTTTACCCCCGTTTTTACCGAAAATATAGTATTTATTTTCAGGTAGTTCTGCCGGGGTGAAATACGACATGTTTTCTACCACACCCAGCAAGGGTACATTTATGGTGTTCATCATAAACATTCCAATCCCTTTTTTGGCATCAGAAAGCGCCACGTTTTGCGGTGTTGTTACAATAACGGCACCCGCAACCGGATAGGTTTGGGTAAGTGTGATATGAATATCGCCTGTTCCCGGTGGAAGGTCAACAACTAAATAATCGAGTTCTCCCCAATCAGCATCATTAAACAATTGTTTTACTGCAGTTGATACCATGGGCCCTCTCCAGGGGATTGGCTGATTAGGATCAGTAAAAAAACCAATTGAAAGCAGCTTAACGCCAAACTTTTCTATCGGTTCAATTTTGGTTTTTCCTTCTGCTGTCTGGCTTGCCTTTGGCCTTGCTCCTTCCACACCAAACATAATGGGAATAGAAGGGCCGTATATGTCTGCATCAATCAGTCCCACTTTTGCCCCCGTTCTTTGCAGCCCTAACGCCAGGTTAGCTGCAACGGTTGATTTACCAACTCCCCCTTTACCCGAAGCAACAACAATAATGTTTCGGATATTTGATAAGGGTTGATTTTTTTGAGTAGTAACTCTTGATGTCATATTGATAGAAACTTCAACATCCTTGCTTATAAAATGAGCGATGGCATTACGGCAGGCATTTTCTATTAACCCTTTTAACGGGCAGGCAGGAGTAGTTAGAATAACGGAGAAACTTAACCTGTTGCCTTCAATATGAATATCTTCGATCATGTTTAAAGTAACCAGATCTTTTTTCAGGTCGGGTTCTTCCACATTTCTCAAAGCATCTAAAACCTGTTCTTTTGTAATCATTATCGATTGTGTTTTATGCAAAAATACAAATCCCAAGCCTGAACTTCTTGTTTCATAAGGCTTTTTACAGATATTTACATTTCAGAAATAATTGCAAGATTAAAACGTTTTGTAGCCGAATCAGTTAATGAGAAAAAACTCCCTCTTAAACATGCGAATTCATCCACGTTACCTTAAAATTGCTGGTATCACTTTGCTTTCCCTGATTGTAATTGCGCTTGTTGCCGGAATAATTGCATATAATAAACGTGAGCAGCTTTTAAAAGCGGCTATAGATAAAGCAATTAAAAAGGCTAAACGAGATTATGACCTGAATGTAGAAATCGGGGATGCAAGCTTCCAGGGTTTAAAAACGGTTGAATTAAAAAATATTACAGTTGTTCCTCAGAATCGCGATAGTCTGGCTACCATCGCCGACCTCAGCGTAAGTGTTAAACTGATGCCTTTGCTTGTTGGAAATATCAGGCTTGCAGGACTTAAAATGTTTAACAGTAAAATCAGTCTTATAAAGAAAGACAGTTTAAGGAATTACGATTTTTTATTCAGAAAGAAGAAGGAGGATACTACGGCTAAAAAAACCCCTGTAAATCTTGCAGAACTCGCTAATAAGCTGCTCAATGAAATGCTCGACAAAATTCCTGACGATATGAGCGTGAAGAACTTCAGTGTGAGTTTTAAGGATGATAACGACAGTCTGAGGTTTTTAACTACATCGGCAATAATTGATAACGGCGATCTCAAATCTTCAATTTCCGTTAATAATAATTTCGCGATCTGGCATTTAAACGGTCACGTTGATGGTGACGATAAAGAATTAAACGTAAAGTTATTTGCTGAAGGGAAAAAACTCGAACTTCCCTTTCTTGAAAAGAAGTATGAGCTGAAGCTGAACTTTGATACCGTACGTACCGAATTAAAAGAAGTGGTAAAGGACGGTAGTGAATTAAAACTTTATGGTACCTGGGCTGTAAAAAACCTCCTTATAAATCAGCCAAAGATTGCATCTAATGATATTATTGTCCCAGACGGATCCATTGATGCCAATATGTTTATCGGCGAAAACTATGTTTCTATTGATAGCTCATCTGTAATTCACCTCGAGCAGGTAGAGGCAAGGCCTTTTATAAAATATACCCTAAATCCAACTAAAATATACGAATTGAAACTTCATACAGATGAACTGGATGCACAGAAATTATTTGATGCTTTTCCAAAAGGCCTGTTTGAATCACTTGAAGGAATAAAGGTAAGCGGTAAACTTCAATATGACCTTAATTTTTATCTGGACAGCTCGCATCCCGATTCTGTAAAATTTGATTCGAGATTAAATAAGAGGGATTTTAAAGTTCTGAACTGGGGGAAAACAGATTTTCAGAAAATTAACCACCCCTTTGTTTATACTCCCTATGAATACGGAAAACCGATGCGTGACATTGTAATTGGCCCTAAGAACCCTGATTATACCCCCATCAATGAAATATCTCCTGATCTAAAAAACGCCCTTTTAACTGCCGAAGATCCTTCGTTTTTTAGTCATAAGGGCTTTGTTATCGAATCATTACGAAAATCCATTGCAACCAACTTTAAGGAGAAATCTTTTAAACGTGGAGGAAGTACCATATCCATGCAGCTGGTAAAAAATGTATTTCTCAGCCGTGAAAAAAATATGGCTCGTAAAATAGAAGAAATTCTGATTGTATGGCTGATTGAAAATACTCGCCTGGCATCTAAACAGCGAATGTTTGAAGTATATCTGAACCTGATAGAATGGGGAAGAAATGTTTATGGCATTGGAGAAGCATCGCGATTCTATTTTGGTAAACATCCTTCGCAGATAACTCTGGGGGAAGGAATTTTTCTTGCCAGTATTGTTCCCAGGCCAAAAAAAGGGCTGTACTTTTTTAATGGAGATGGAACACTCAGAACCGGCCTTCGGGGATATTTCAAATTGATAGGAAATTTAATGGCAAAAAGAGGATTAACAGAACGTGATACGAATGCATACGGTTTTTATGGAGTCCGGCTAAAAGAGAGCCTTCGTACAGAAGCCACTCCTGCGGATACGCTGATTACAGATTCGCTGTTACTTGAACAGGAAGAAGAAGCCGGCGGCAATTTCTTCGAAAGGCTTTTTGGGGGCGGAAAAAAGCCGGATACGCTTCAGATACCCTCTAATGGAAAACCTAAAGTAATAAAGGCTGATACCGTTAAAACTCCCGAGCAGTTACGTCAGGAAAGAAGGGAAGAAAGAAGAAAGAGAAGGCGACAGAATAACGGGGGTTTAAATATTTTTTAATTGAAGTAATGAAGATCCAGATTGATGATAAGGATTTTGAACTCTTACTGGAATACGACCAGATAAAGAAACGTACCCGTTTCCTTGGCATTCAGCTGAATGTTGATTACGAGAAAACAGTACCGGTATTTGTAGCTGTTTTAAACGGAAGCTTTATGTTTATGGCCGATCTGATGAAGGAAGTGGAAATTGCATCGGAAATTACTTTTGTAAAAGTAGCTTCTTATAATGCTGATGCAAGTACGGGAGAAGTAAAGAAACTGCTTGGATTGAATCTGGATTTAAAAGGCAGAGATGTAATTATAGTAGAAGATATTGTAGATACGGGTTTAACATTAAGCAGCATTCTGGAGGAAATAAAAAAACAAGAACCTGCCTCGGTATCAGTCTGTACACTTTTATTTAAGCCACAATCACTATTAAAGCCTGTTGATGAACTTCATTATGTAGGATTTGAAATACCGAATGATTTTGTAGTAGGTTACGGGTTAGATTATAAGGAACTGGGAAGAAATCTGAAAGATATTTATCGGGCGTTACCTGTACTTTCTGAAACCTGATAAAAAAAAATTTAGCATCTTTGAGCCTATAAAAATTTCTGAAATGACCATCCATAAAGAAGGTTATACTTCCATAGCGATCTGTATCCTGTTCATTTTTATTATTAACGCGTTTACGCATTATTATTTGCCCGATAACATATGGTTTCAACGGGGAATCTATCTTTTCTCCTTTTTGCTTTTCGTTATTGTGCTTCAGTTTTTCAGGAGTCCGAAAATTAAAACGACACAAAATGAACAGCATGTTATCTGCCCCGCCGATGGAAAGGTAGTGGTTATAGAGGAAACTCAGGAAACGGAATTTTTAAAAGACCGGCGGATACAGGTTTCTATTTTTATGTCGCCTATAAATGTTCACGTGAATCGTAACCCTGTTTCAGGCATAGTTAAATATTTCAAATATCACCCCGGAAAATATCTTTTTGCCTGGGATCCGAAATCATCAACCGATAACGAACGTACAACGATCGTAATAGAAACAGAATCCGGAATTCCTGTTCTGTTCAGGCAAATTGCCGGTGCTTTGGCACGAAGAATTGTATGGTATGTAAAAGAAGGAGATAAAGTAGAGCAGGGCGATCAGTTTGGCTTTATCAAGTTTGGTTCGAGGGTTGATGTATTTTTACCGCTGGGAACAGAAGTGAAAGTGAATTTAGGAGACGCGGTTAAAGGCGGTATAACTGTTCTCGCAGATATTAAATCCTAAACCTCAATAAATTAATTTCAGATAAGCACTTTCTTGATGTCTTATTCAGACAGAGTAAGAGTTAGTATCGCTCTTGTTTTTAACAGACGGCTATTACCATTTCACAGTATTTGCAAAATAGATACAAAATAAAAAACCTCCCTATAGAAATAGGAAGGTAAAAAAATAAAATGTCTTTTATTGAATTAAACTCTTTTGGTTTTGATACGAGCAGCTTTACCTGTTAAACTACGTAAGTAGAATAACTTAGCCCTGCGCACTTTACCATAGCTGTTTACTTCAATTTTATCAATATTAGGAGAGTTAACAGGGAAAATACGCTCAACTCCAATACCGTTAGATACTTTACGCACTGTAAATGTTTCAGTAGTACCAACTCCGTTACGCTGTATTACAACTCCCTGGTAAATCTGAATACGCTCTTTATTTCCTTCGCGAATTTTGTAATGTACACTGATAGTATCGCCAGATTTGAATGCAGGTACTTCTTTCTTCACTACCGCCTGCTCTTCAACAAATTTAACTAAATCCATGATTTTAAGCATTTAAAGCTGATTCTTAACCCGTAAAAACCGCCCCGACTTTTCGGAGTGCAATATTAGGGAAATATTTTGAATAAATAAAGTGTGATTTTAAATTTTCTTAAGCTATTTCAGCAAATCGGGCCGCCTTTGTTTTGTACGCTCCAATGCTTCTTCGTAACGCCAGTTTTCAATATCTGCCTGGTTTCCGCTTAATAAAATATCCGGTACTTTATTTCCTCTCCAGTCTGCAGGCCTTGTATAAACCGGTGCATCCAGTAATTCGCCCTGAAAGGAGTCAGAAAGTGCCGAAGTTTCATCAGAAAGAACTCCCGGTATCAACCGTACTACTGCATCTACCAACACTGCAGCGGGCAACTCTCCTCCGGAAAGAACGTAATCGCCAATAGAAATTTCACGGGTAACAAACAGATCACGGATACGCTGGTCAATTCCCTTGTAATGGCCGCAAAGTATGATCAGGTTATTTTTAACAGAAAGCTCATTCGCTATGCCTTGATTTAAAGTTACTCCATCCGGAGTCATAAAAATTAATTCATCGTATTTGCGCTCTGCTGTAAGAGCTTCTATACAGGCAGCAAATGGCTCAACAGACATTACCATCCCGCTCCCTCCCCCATACGGATAATCATCTACACTTTTGTGCTTATTGGTAGAGTAATCCCGCAGGTTATGCACTTGTATTTCTGCAATTCCTTTCTTCTGGGCCCGCTGCAATATTGAATGTGCAAACGGACTCTCGAGCAGGCCGGGTAAAACTGTAATAATGTCAAAGCGCATACTAAATAACTATATTAGTTACTGATTTATATATACATCGATTAAACCCTCGGGCAATGACATGTAAACAATGCCATTTTCTTCATCTATCTCTTTGATAAAGTCATCTGTAAGCGGAAACATAATTTCTCTGAATTTATAGGGGACAACTGCAACATACTGTTGCGGGTATTCGTGTATTTCTATGATCTCTCCTAATTCACCATAGGTTTTATCGTGTACAATAAAACCTTTCAGATCAGTTATAAAGAACTCGTCTTCATTTCGTTCAGGCTTTAATGATTCAGGAAGATAGATTTTTTTTCGCAGAAGCTTTTGTGCTTTTTCTATGGTATCAACATCATCCAGAAAGAAATAACCGGTTTGGTTGTTTTGCAGTTTATAAGAAGAAATGAAATAAGGAATCAGTTTTCCGTTTATGTCTATGAAAAAAGATTTAAATTCCAGATTTTCGGGCTCCTCATACTCAAAAAATACCTGAATTTCACCTTTCAATCCACGGGTTTTGGTAATATAACCCAGGTAGAAACATTCTTCAATTTTCATAATATCTTCCCATAAAAAAGCATCCTGAACATCAGAGAATCCTGAGCTTTTCAAGATCCTTTAACGTTCAGGATGACACACTAATTTCGTTAATTTTATTATTCTGCGCTTTCTTCAGCAGGAGCTTCAGTTGCTTCTGCGGTTTCTTCAGCAGGGGCTTCTTCAGCAGGAGGAGTATTTTTAGCAGCTATGGCTGCAGCTCTTTCCTCTTTCTTTTTAGCTTCGGCAGCTAAAGCAGCTTTTCTTATTTCTTCTTTTGACTGGCTAAGTCCGCTCTTTTTACCCTCAATCTTAGCATCTTTTTGCTGTAGCCACTGTGCAAATTTAGTTTCAGCTTCTTCAGCAGAAAAAGCACCTTTTTTTACACCGCCTTCTAAGTGCTTTTTGTAAAGCACACCTTTATAGGAAAGTATAGCACGACAAGTATCTGTAGGCTGAGCACCTTTGTTTACCCAATCTAAAGCTTTATCGAAGTTAATGTCGATGGTTGCAGGATTGGTGTTTGGATTATACGCACCTAAACGCTCAATAAAACGACCATCCCTTGGTGCACGTGAATCGGCCACCACAATGTAGTAAAAAGGTTTCCCTTTTTTACCGTGTCTTTGCAATCTGATTTTTGTTGCCATTTTTAATTGTTTATGTATTCAACATATTCCCGGAGTCCATTCTGCGGGGGTGCAAAAATACAAATAAAATCGAATCCATGCAATTTGTGTAACAGAAAATATTATTTATGCTGCTGATTGTCAGAATTTAGTACAGATTCCATTCCTTTTCTTTGTCATGTATACGATAATTTTTTAACTTACACTCTTAATTAACCGATTTATATAGGAATGTATAACCTGGAGGAACTTCTTTCAGCAGTAAATGATGCAGTGTGGTCATATGATTTGCAGGCCAGGAAATTTTTATATACCAACAGTAAATTAATAGAGATTTACGAAGACAAGCTTGATCAGTTAACTGAAAATCCTCTTTCAACAGATACAATAGTGCATCCTGACGATGCGGAATTTGTAAAGCAGGAATTTGAATCGCTTTATTCGGGGAAACAAATAGAAATTGAATACCGGATCGTAGTAAACCAACAGGTTAAGTGGCTGTGCGATAAAAAAGTCATTAAGCCTGATGAAAATAAGCAGGGGGCTATGCTCATTTCTATTATTAGTGATGTAACGCGGAGAAAAGAGTCAGAATTAAATCTTAAAAAATCGGAAAGAACCTATCGTTACCTGTTCGAGCGTAGCCCTATTCCTTCCTGGATATACGACAGAGAAACGTATCAGTTTTTAGCCGTTAATGAGGCCGCTGTTAAAAAGTATGGCTACAGCAAAAAGGAATTTTTGCAGATGACTATCCTCGATATCCGGTCGGATGATGAGAAGATGCGTTTACTTGCAAGAATCGGAAAAGATAATGCCTTGTATAATTCATCCAAACACTGGAAACACTTTAAAAAAGACGGTGGCGTAATTTATGTAAATGTTGCAGGCCATTATGTGTTGTATAAAGGACGGGATGCAGAAATGGTAATGGTGAACGATATTACAAGTGAAATTGAAAATAAAGAAGAAATAATAGTTGCAAAAAGTAATCTGGATGCACTTATTAATAATACCAATGATTTAATTTGGTCCATTGATAAAGATTATAAAATTATTTCGGCCAATACGGCGTTTAGTAACTATTATAAATTTATTTCAAGCCACGATCTTAATAAAGGCGATTCTGTTTTTGTGGATGGTTTCCCTGATAAAATTAAATATCACTGGAAAAAGTATTACGATAAAGCATTTAAAGGAGCTGCTTTCACTATATCTGAGAAAGTTAATTATAGAAACTTCCCCATGACGGTTGAAGTAAGATATAATCCTATTTATAATGCAAAGGGCGAGATTATAGGTGTGGGATGTTTTTCAAGAGACATAACAGAAAGGGTTGAAGCCGAAGAAAAAATACTTAACCAGAATACGCAGTTGATGGAAATTGCCTCTTATGCTTCACATGATATCAGAGGGCCGGTAGCTTCCATTTTGGGAATGGTAAATCTGTTTAATACCAACAACTTTGCAGACCCATTTAATGTCAAATTAATAGAAGGACTGAAGGAAAGCGCTCAAAAGCTGGATGAAGTCATTCATATTATGGTGCAAAAAACCTATAATATGGAAGAAAACGAAGGATTTATAGATTCCTCTCAACAAAGTCAATCAGGGAATGTATAACCTTTATGTGAATTTCCTGTGCTCTGTCGGCATAATTGCTTTTCGGAGCCCGTATTTCTACATCGCATAACGAAGCCATTTTACCTCCATCTTTTCCTGTTAAGCCTATTATCTTAATACCCTTTTTCCTGGCAGCTTCAATAGCGTTAATCACATTTTCTGAATTTCCGCTGGTGCTGATGGCTAATAAAACATCTCCTTCTTTGCCAATTGCTTCTATCATTCTTGAAAAAACAAAAGGATAACCATAATCATTCCCTACGCAGGAGATATGAGAAGGATCTGAGATTGAAATAGCAGGCAGTGCAGGCCTGTTGTCACGGTACCTGCCCGAAAGTTCTTCGGCAAAATGCATAGCATCGCACATGGAGCCACCGTTCCCGCACGAAATTATTTTACAATCTTTTTTTATTGCATCCACCAACAGGTTTCCTGCCAATTCTATTTTAGCAAAGTTTTCATCCGATTGAAGGAAATCGGCTAATACCCGGTAAGCTTCCTCAAAGTGGGCTTTTATGGTTTGCATCAATTAAAGTGAAAGAATGTTTACAATTTTTAAAAGTTCGGGGTTTGCCTCAGAAATATGTTTGATTGCATTCCTGAAAGGCGTGTACTGTATTTCACCGTGTATTATTCCAATCATCTCACCTTTATGTCCTGCCAGAAGTGCTTCTACTGCCGCAACACCGAGTCGGCTTGATAACACCCTGTCCATACAGGTAGGTCGTCCACCGCGTTGAATATGCCCCAGAATAGAAAGCCTGGTATCAATGTTAGGAAACTTTTCTTTTACGATTTCTGCCAGCTCAAAAGCACCGGTACCGGTATCGCCTTCGGCAACTATAATTATTTTGGAAGATTTATCTTTCCGGCTGTTTTCCAGGCGAGTTAAAAGGGCGTTTATATCGGTTTTTTCTTCCGGTATCAGGATGGCTTCGGCTCCTACTCCTATTCCGCTTCTTAATGCAATAAGTCCCGAGTCTCGACCCATTACTTCCACTATAAAAAGCCGATCGTGGGATTCTGCTGTATCGCGTATTTTATCTACTGCGTTTATTACAGTATTAATGGCCGTATCGTAACCAATTGTAAAATCGGTACCCATCAGGTCATTGTCAATGGTGCCAGGTAATCCTACTACCGGAATATCGTATTCGTCGAGAAAAATATTGGCACCAGTAAAGGTTCCATCGCCACCTATGGCTACCAAAGCATCGATGTTGTTCTGTTTTAACTGTTCGTAAGCTATCTTTCTGCCTTCTTTGGTCCTAAAATCGTCGCTACGTGCTGTTTTAAGAATAGTTCCGCCCCTTTGAATAATGTTTGCTACAGATTTTCTGTTCATGGGAAGAAATTCTCCGTGAATCATCCCTTCGTATCCACGCATAATTCCCGTTACTTCCAGATTATAATATAATGCAGTACGAACTACTGCACGAATTGCTGCATTCATTCCGGGAGCGTCTCCCCCGGAAGTAAATACACCGATTTTCTTGATGTCACTCATGTTACCTGTTTAAAAAAGCTGCTTTTCCGCTGTCTAAAAAATTAACGTAATTTTCAATATCCAAATTAAACGCCTGTGGTTCTGCCAGCTTCCTGCCTTCTGTATCTACAAGTACATAGTAAGGCTGCGAATTGGTGTTAAAAGCAGAAGCTTGAAAATCGCTCCACTTCTGACCCAGCGTTTTAATTTTTCGGCCGCTAAATTTAGAAATATATTTTTCATCTTCAGCTAACTCAGTTTTGTCATCAACATAAAGAGATATTAATACATAGTCGTTTTTTAATATGTCAAGTACCTGTTTATCCGACCAAACACTTGCTTCCATTTTACGGCAGTTCGTACAGCTCCACCCTGTAAAGTCCAGTATTACAGGCTTGTTTACTTTTTTTGCATAGGCTAAGCCTTGTTCGTAATCGTAAAAAGCATCAAGTCCGTGGGGAGCATGAAAAAGGTTGGAATATTTTTTTTCTGAAACCTGTTTATTTTCCTGCCCCGATGTTGAAATTTGGCTATTGAGGTCAAAATCTTGTGTAGCTTGAGGAGGCAGCCATCCGCTTATCGCTTTTAAAGGAGCTCCCCAAAGTCCGGGGATCATATAAATGGTGAAAGCAAGCGTAACGATAGCAAAAAATAAACGAGGAAGGGAAAGGGAGCTCACTTCCTTATCGTGCGAAAGCCTGATCTTTCCTAACAGATAAAAAGCCAGGATTCCAAATATTACAATCCATAACACAAGAAAGATATCGCGGTCAAATATTCCCCAATGATAAGCGAGATCGACATTTGACAAGAACTTAAAGGCCAAAGCCAGCTCGATAAACCCGAGCGAAACTTTTACTGAATTTAGCCAACCGCCTGACTTTGGCATTTCTTTAAGCCAGGATGGGAAGATTGCAAATAAGGTAAAGGGAATTGCAAGTGCTGCTGAGAAGCCTAACATTCCAAAGGCAGGACCAAGAAAAGTCCCTTTTGCTACCGCATCAACCAATAGAGTTCCTATTATCGGGCCGGTGCAGGAGAAAGAAACGAGCGATAGCGTAAAAGCCATAAAAAACAAGCCTAACAGCCCCCCGCGATTTGATTTTTCATCCATTTTATTTACCAGCGAAGATGGAAGTGTTATTTCAAAAGCTCCTAGAAATGAAAGTGCAAAAACTATAAGAATGAGGAAGAAAACAAGGTTAAACGTAGCGCTGCTGGCCGCCTCGTTTAAAGCAGAAGCGCCAAAAATAGCTGTAACAAGCAATCCTAATGCTACATAAATAACAATTATTGATATTCCGTAGGTTAATGCGCTTAAAATTCCACGCTGCCTTGAACCAGCTTTCTTTGTAAAAAATGAAACGGTTAGGGGGATCATAGGATAAATACACGGCATGAAAAATGCGGCGAGGCCTCCAAGAAAGCCGGCGATAAAAATTCCCCAGAACGAACTATCTGATGTTGATGTATGCTCAGTTATTTTTTCCTGTTTTTTCTCTTTTACTACAGAATCTGTCTCGGGTTTTGCAACAGAATCGGAAATTGAAGGCTGCGTTGCAGAAGTTACAGGGCTTGCAACAGCAGGAGCTTTTTCTGCTGCTTTTACTGGATTTTCAGCCTGGCTGGTTAAAGATACTGCTACGGGTATAGTAAATTCCACTTCAGTAGGTGGCAGACATTGTTTATCGTTACATACCATGTACTCTAAAACTCCCTTAACCGACGTTTTTGCTGTATTTAGTTTTATTTTTTGTTTAAAAATTACCTGCTTTTCATGCCAGGAAATCTGCATGTCGAAGTTCTTGTCAAAAGCCGAAATGGCTTTAGGACTTTCCGCTACCCTGCCCAGAAGGGAATAATCAGCTGACGGGGTAAATTTAAAGGAAGTTGGAATAGGGCCGCCTTCTTCAATAAATTGAGAATATACATGCCAGCCGGGTTCTATTGTTGCTTTAAGAACCAGGTAAACTTCTTTATCATTTATCTTTTCAGAAGAAAATGCCCATTTAACCGGATCTTCAATTTGTGCATTTGCAAATGCTGACCAAAACAGCAGATTAAATATCAGAATTAACTTTTTCATTTAAATTAAATTACAAAGGCTATCTCTTTAAATCCAAACTTACGAATACTATTGTCAAATTGGATTTTTAGCGAGCCATCTTCATCAACATCCATAATTTTCCCGCTAATTTCTTTGTCTTCTATCCGAAATAATTGATCTTCACCAAACCGGTACAATTTTTCAACATATTCCTGATGAAGTAAATCAAACTTTCCGGATCTCAGTTGCAGATACCTCACTTCAATTGCCTTGCAAAGGTCTCCTAATAATGTTTTTAAATCATAATCCCTTTGTAAGATTTGGGAAATTGAGGTAACGTTTTGGATAGTTTCAGGAAAAACTGCCTGATTAACATTGATGCCGATTCCCGCTATTGCATATTTCCAGCGGCTGCCTTGAACTATATTTTCAATTAAAACGCCACCTAACTTTTTATTTTTCATAAAAATGTCATTTGGCCATTTAATACGCAGGTCATCGCCAATAATTTTACATAATGCATCGTTAATACCGATACTTATCACTTTATTTAATAAGAACTGCTGTTGAGGGGGAATAAAAGAAGGAGTAAAAAGGATTGAAAAGGTTAAATTTTTGCCGGGTTCAGAAAGCCAGTTGTTATTTATTTGCCCACGTCCCGCATATTGCTCATCTGCCAATATTACAGTACCTTCGGGTAATGGCTCAGAATTTGACAATCGATATTTTAAATAATTATTGGTGGAATCTACACGGGGTAAATGCACTAAATTTTGTCCAACAAATAATCCGGAAAAAGTGTTATTTTGCAAAGTAGAGAAGAGCTAAAAAATTTTTCAAAACTAAATTTTTTTAATGGTAAAAAACAAAGTAATTAATGAATCTGCCTTAATCTCCGAATTGGTAATTCACGGCATTCAGGAAAAAAAAGGCAATGAAATAGTAAGATTAGATCTCAGAAATATACACAGTTCAGTTGCAGATTACTTTGTGGTTTGCCATGCTGAATCATCCACTCAGATAAAAGCTATAGCATCCAGTATTGAACACGAAGTTTATAAAGCAATGGAATTAGACCCCGTTCGGGTTGAAGGCCTTCAACATGCAGAGTGGGTTATCCTGGATTATATTGATGTTGTAGTGCACATCTTTAAAACAGATAAACGGCAATATTATGGCATTGAGGAGTTGTGGGGAGACGCAGAAATGAAGTACTATAAAAGTGCTTAATCTGTTTTAAATTAACAATTTACTTTAGTTGGAATAACTTAAGATGAAAGATACTAAACCAGAAAAAAGAAAATCGATAAAAAAGATTACTGGTAAAAAAATTGTACCTAAACCGCCAAGGTTTAATATTATGTGGCTGTATGCCGCCATTATAATCGGCCTGTTTGCAGTACAATACCTGTTTAGCGGTACAAACGCGAAATCAATTAATTATCAGCAGTTTGAAACGCAAATGCTTGTTCCCGGTGATGTGGACAAGCTTGTTGCATATAAAAACAACGACCTCGTAACAGTTGAGGTTTACATAAAGAAAGACAGGTTAACCCAGCCTAAATACAAGGATGTAAGAAGCCAGGACAATTTTAATCTGTCTTCAGAAAGTCCGCAGTATAAATTTACAGATGCTTCATTTGATGCATTGCAGGCCAAATTAAAAGATGCGGAAAAGAATATGCCGGTGGATCAGCGTCCTGCCCTTAATATAGAATCAAGAGAAAGCCCCTGGGCTGGCTGGTTTATGTCATTTATCTTGCCAGTGTTACTGCTTATCGGCTTTTGGGTTTTCATTATGCGCCGGATGGGCGGCGGTGCCGGTGGCGGTGCCGGTGGCCAGATATTTAATATCGGTAAATCTAAAGCTACTTTATTTGATAAAGAATCGCAGGTAAACGTCACGTTTGATGACGTAGCCGGATTGGAAGAAGCCAAACAGGAAGTAATGGAAATAGTTGATTTCCTGAAAAATCCTAAAAAATACACCAACCTGGGAGGTAAGATTCCTAAAGGAGCTCTTTTGGTAGGCTCTCCCGGAACAGGTAAAACATTGCTTGCAAAAGCTGTGGCAGGCGAAGCACAAGTACCTTTCTTCTCCTTGTCAGGATCTGATTTTGTTGAAATGTTTGTTGGTGTGGGTGCGTCACGTGTCCGCGACCTTTTTCGTCAGGCTAAAGATAAAGCTCCGTGTATCATCTTTATTGATGAGATTGATGCCATTGGGCGTGCCCGTGGAAAAAATAGTATTGTGGGAGGTAATGATGAGCGTGAAAACACGCTGAACCAACTTCTTGTTGAAATGGATGGTTTTGGCACCGATTCCGGGATTATCATAATGGCCGCTACCAATCGTCCTGACGTTTTAGACTCAGCCTTACTTCGTCCCGGACGTTTTGACAGGCAAATCTCCATAGATAAACCCGATTTAGTAGGGCGTGAACAAATTTTTAAAGTACATTTAACGCCAATAAAGCTCGCTGCGGATGTTGATCCTAAAAAACTTTCTGCTCAAACACCGGGTTTTGCCGGTGCTGAAATTGCTAATGTTTGTAACGAAGCAGCGTTAATTGCCGCACGTAAAAATAAAGAAGCAGTTGATATGCAGGATTTTCAGGATGCTATTGACAGGGTTATTGGTGGACTGGAAAAGAAAAATAAGATCATATCTCCTGAAGAGAAACGAATTGTGGCTTATCATGAAGCCGGGCATGCTATAGCAGGATGGTTTCTTGAACACGCCGACCCGCTGGTTAAAGTGTCAATTGTTCCCCGCGGTGTTGCTGCATTGGGTTACGCACAATATCTTCCAAAAGAACAGTTTTTGTACACTACAGAGCAATTACTTGATGGAATGTGCATGACTATGGGTGGAAGGGTAGCCGAAGACCTTGTATTTGGAAAAATTTCAACCGGTGCTCAAAACGACCTTGAACGGATTACCAAATTATCTTATGCAATGGTTACCATCTATGGTATGAATCCTAAAGTTGGAAATGTTTCTTTTAATGATCAGCAGGGTGAATACCAGTTTAACCGCCCGTATTCAGAAAAAACGTCAGAGTTAATTGACCAGGAAGTCCGAAACCTGATAAGTGATGTTTACGACAGGACAAAACAATTGCTTACTGATAAACGAGAAGGCTTGGAAAAATTGGCCCAGAAATTACTGGAAAAAGAAATTTTGTTTCAAAGCGACCTGGAGGAAATTTTAGGAAAACGTCCTTTTGAACATCGCACTACATATGATGAGTTTGTAAATGGTGGTGAAGGCGGTGATCAGGGAGTTATTGCTGAAAACATACATCCTGAGCCGGTAGGTGATTCTACCGAACCTTTACAAGTGCGACCGACAGAAAAATCGGAAGAATTAAAATAATTATCAGCCCCGTTAATCGGGGCTTTTTTATTATTATTTGGAACTGTTTGCCCGATAACCGACTTTTGTTCAACTGTAGAGAGGGACCAATGAAAGAAACTACTTCAAAAGAGCGAATGCTTAAAAAAATAAGAAAAGCATTACTTGAAAAAAGAGACAATCCGTATCCGAATTTGGAGGAAGCTCCTCTTTATGAAGAGTACAATGATTACCTCGAAATACTTTTTGCAGAACAACTTACGGCTGTAGCAGGAAAATTTATTTTTTGTGAGGATGAAATTAATTTTATCGAGAATCTCCTCTCGCTGGCAGATGAAAAAGGTTGGAGAAAGATATATTGCTGGGAGCCGAAATTGCAGCAGATATTAACTACCTATGAATTTCCGTATTATAGCACTGATACTGATTTTCTTCAGGCCGAAGTAGGAATAACGCTCTGCGAGTCATTGGTAGCGAGAAACGGCAGCATTCTTATATCAAATGGAAATCAGGCGGGAAGAAGGTTAAGCATTTATCCAAGCTATCATATTGTACTTGCTTATACTTCACAACTTGTACTGGATTTAAAGGATGGCTTTAAAAAGCTAAAGGAAAAATACCAGGATCAGTTGCCTACCATGATCTCAAACATAACGGGGCCCAGCCGTACTGCCGATATTGAAAAAACATTGGTTCTGGGAGCACATGGTCCCAAAGAGCTAATGGTTTTTTTAATTGAGGGATGAAGTTCTTAAATTAAAATGGCAATATGTAAAGCTTCTTCAACAAATTTTGATACAATTCCTATCACTGCATTTACAACTTCCTGCGCTGTAATTAATCCAATACCTTCAATAGCAAGAAGAACGTTTTTTAATGATAGCCTTTGAATTTCTATCCTGGCTTTAAATTCTTCATCTGAAATTTGATTTTTTATTTTTAGCTGAGTAAGAAATTCGATATTCTCAGCAAACTGGCAGAATTCATGTTCTGCATAAGGTTTTAAGTTTTTCCAGGCTTTACCTACAATCTCTTTCGATATCGCTGAACTTTCCTGAATTATCTTTTCGAAATTTAAAGTTCCCATAATTATTTCGGTGATTTAAATCTTCCAGTCGTTTTCAATTCTTCCTGCAGCTTTATTACGGCATCTATTGATGAATTTATTCCGTTGCGGATATCTCTTCTGTCATCAGCAGGAGTATCTTTTAATCCATTTTTATGCAAGGATATAAAAACATGGAAGGCAGAATCCATGTTACTGATCTGCTTTCTTACAAGCGCTGATTTATTATCCAGAAATTTTGCCCGGTCTTCAAGTATTAAAAGATCTGTTTCCACATTGTCATAATAATCCTGAAAGTTTTCAAACCGCTGGTTATCGGGGTTAGTATCCTGCAGTGTTCTGGAAAGTTTGATAAAATGAAGGTTAAATTCCCGTTTAATCTTGGTACATGTTTCGTCTATAACAGGGTCATACCCGCTTATTAAAATTACCCTGCAGGCAGCGGAGAAAAAAAGAGCGAACAGGATAAAAGGCAGAGAATTTCGCATACTTTAATTTACAAAAAAACGGTAAGATGGTATAAAAAATAATTCTTGTTTTACTTGTGTTTTTGCTAATATTTTTAGCAAATTTGCGTATGCCATTTGAGGATAATAAAGAATATTTTAAAGGGAGAGGTGCTCAGGTAAATACCCATAATAAGTTTTTAAAGAACCGGTATATTACAGAACATATTGAAGGCCTGGATGAAGAATTACTTGAAAACACGGGTACACAAATTTTTGAGGAGTACCCTAAGAAAATTGTCAGCATTTCTGATAGTCCTGACCTGTCTTTTATGTATTCGATAAATCCTTACCAGGGTTGTGAGCATGGATGTATTTATTGTTATGCCCGTAATGCGCATGAATACTGGGGATTTAGCGCCGGACTTGACTTTGAACGCAAGATTGTTGTTAAGAGGAATGCAGCGCCTCTTCTTGAAGAGTTTTTCAATAAAAAAGGATATAAACCTGTTCCTATTATGCTCTCGGGAAATACAGATTGCTACCAGCCAATAGAAAGAAAGTTAAGAATAACACGTTCGTTGCTGGAAGTTTTTCTTAAATATAAACATCCTGTAAGCATTATAAGCAAGAATAATCTGGTACTGCGTGACCTGGATTTACTCCGGGAGCTTTCAAGGTTTGACCTGGTGCATGTTACTGTTACTATTAACTCGCTTAACGAAACCTTAAGACAGAAAATGGAACCGCGTACAGTAACGGCCAGAAGTCGTTTAATGGTAATTAACCGTTTAGCTTCAGAAAATATCCCTGTAAGGCTGATGATGGCTCCAATCATTCCTGGTTTAAATAGTGAGGAAATTCCATCATTGATTAAAGCAGCAGCTGATGAAGGAATCTCGGCCGCAATTTTTACTATTGTAAGATTAAACGGAGCAATTGCTGAAATCTTTTCTGATTGGATTCATAAAGCCTATCCTGACCGTGCAGAAAAAGTTTTAAACCGGATAGCCGACTGTCATGGTGGTAATTTAAATGACAGCAGGTGGGGAAAGCGAATGCGGGGAGACGGAAAGGTTGCTGAAAGTATTCACCAGCTTTTTCGAATATCTGTAAATCGTTTTCTACAGGGAAGATCGCTTCGTCCCTTAAAGCTTAGTCATTTTGCTCCGGCAGCCGGTAAACAGTTAGGCTTATTTTAATAAGGATTGTCTGTAAATAAAAAAAGCGGCTTTTAAGCCGCTCTTATTTTTATAATTTAAATTACACAACTGCATGTTCCATTGAAAAACCTTCGTCCAATAAAATACGACCGCAATGTTCGCAAACGATGATTTTCTTTCTTTGCCGGATATCTAACTGGCGCTGAGGCGGAATCTGGTTAAAGCAGCCAGAACATGAATCACGCTCGATGGTTACAACGGCAAGTCCGTTCTTAGCATTTTGACGTAAACGCTTATAAGCAATTAATAAACGTTCTTCAATTTTTTCTTCGGCCTGTTCTGCTTTCTGGTTAAGTTCTTCTTCCTCTTTCTGAGTTTCTGCTGTAATATTATCCAGTTCAGCTTTTTTGGCTTCCAGGTCTCTGCGGCGTTCTTCTAAATTTTCAACGGCCTTTTCGTAAATATCAGTTTTGTTTGTTATTTCAAAACCGTGTTCTTTAATCTTTTTCTCACAAACCTGAATTTCCAATCCCTGAATTTCAATTTCTTTCGAAATTGCGTCGTATTCGCGATTGTTTTTTACCTCGTTAAGCTGAGTTTCATATTTTTTAATTGCAGCCTGGGCTTCTTTAATCATATTCTTGCGGGTAACAATGCTATCCTCAAGATCGTCCAATTCTGCTTTTATTTTATTAATACGGGTTTCAAGGCCTGCTACTTCATCCTCTAAATCTGCTACTTCCATAGGAAGTTCTCCTCTCACCTGACGCAACTTATCAATTTGTGTATGAATTGACTGAAGGTCGTATAAGGCTTGTAATTTCTGTTCTACAGTTTGTTCCATTAAATAAAATAATTTATTGGGTTTGTATTTTGTTCTGTTAAATGGAGTGCAAAATTAGGAATTTTTTTTCGAATTATTTCTAATAATAATTCCTGCGTAAATTGCTCACTCTCAAAATGTCCCACGTCTGCGATGATAATCTTTCCGTCTGCATCAAAAAACTCGTGGTATTTAAAATCTGCCGTTATAAATACATCTGCACCGGCGTTAATGGCATGATTTAACAGAAAGCTTCCCGAGCCTCCGCAAATGGCTACTCTTTTAACGGTTTTCTCTCTCAACCTGGTATGTCTGATTACTTTTACACCAAGTTTTTCTTTTACCACCCGGAGGAATTCTGTTTCCGAAATTCCCTGATTTAGCGATCCGATAATTCCCGAACCCACGTGGAAAAAAGTATTGGTTAATGGGTACAGGTCATAGGCGACTTCTTCGTAAGGATGTGTTTCATGCAGTGCAACAAGAATAGCTCTCTCCAGATAAGCGGGATAAATAGCTTCTATTCTGATTTCAGGTTCATGATGCCGGAGGCCTTTTTCGCCAACATAAGCATGGGTATTTTCACCTGCTTTGAACGTGCCAAAACCTTCTGTATTATAGCTGCATTCAGAATAATTTCCTATCTCTCCTGCCCCGGAGCTGAATAAAGCATTTCTTACCTTTTCGGCATGTGAAACGGGACAAAAAGTAACCAGTTTTTTGAGTATTCCCTGTTTCGGAGAAAGAATGGTGCTATTTTCCAAACCAATTTTTTCAGCGATTTTTGAATTTACTCCGCCAATGATATTATCCAGGTTGGTATGAATAGCATATAAGGCGATATTATTTTGAATGGCTTTAATGATTACCCGCTCTACGTAATTTTTGCCGTTTAATTTTTTCAAGCCTCTGAATATAATCGGGTGATGGGATATGATTAATCCGCATCCTTTTGCAATAGCTTCATCTATTACCGGTTCGGTACAATCCAGTGAGATCAGGGCCGCATTAATTTCTGTATTTTGATCGCCGGTAATCAGGCCGGCGTTGTCATAATCTTCCTGAAGGGATAAGGGGGCAATAGTTTCCAGTAAAGAAGTAATCTCTCGTATCTTCATCGTTATTCTTCAATAGTATCTGCTTTGCTTTCATTCTCCAGCACTTTCCTGTACCAGTTGATTTTAACCCAATATTGAATAAAAAGGATTAATCTTATTATTCCTAAAACGCCTATTATTAATGAAAGCGTTTGAATAGTAAACTGCTTTTGGCCAAATACCATAAAGGCAAACGTTATAAAAGGCATAATCGCAGCTGCAAAGCCAATGTTATAGCCTGGTTTTTCTTCTACTTCATAATTGCGATGCAGAAGCTCATTACTTAGTGAAGCAGCCATATCTCTAACTATTTTAAAAAGCCAGAATAAATTAAAAACAGGAATAAGATAAAGCCAGACAGAACCTTCGTTGATTACTTTATTTTGCGGCTTCACCTGTTTAAGTGCCCGGATCAAAGCAAGGCAAAAAAGAATATTTATAATAGTTTCTATAACTAATGATACTCCAACTAATCCGAATTGAGGTTGCATACAAGTATATTTACCTGTAAAAGTAACAATTAGTTAAACCACCTGAAAATACGAATGATAAGGTTAACCAGTAAACTTAAAAGCAGCATAGTGGTAATAGGGAAATAAAATCGGAAGTTTTCTCCTTTTATTTTAATATCTCCCGGCAGGTTTCCTATCCAGCTTAATTTATCATGGAAAAAGTAAATGATTATTCCAATGATAGCTATAAAAGTACCGGCCAGAATAATATACTTCCCCGTTTCGTTATTCATGTTAAAATCTACTCAGTGCTTGATTCCCCTTTATCAGGAAACATCATTTTTACCATTTGAACACTTTCAAATGCAGCTTTCTGATTGTACTCAAAAGCAAGTGTTTTGTGGTTTATAGCATCAACAATGGTTCCTATAAAACAAAGTCCGCCTGTAAATAAATATAGCAAACCCATGCCGATCTGATTGATCATGAAACGCTGCACACCGGCAATAATTATAAAACCAAGAATTGTAAATAACAGAATTTCACTCGGATCTCTTCTTTTACCCGAATAAAACATTACAAAATGCTGAAGCTGTTCATTATTAAGCCCCTGTGTTGCCTGTTGAAGGTATTGATACTCCTGAGGAGTCATCCCTTTAAGATTTATAAATGGATTTTGATACATGATAGTTAGGTTTACTTACTGAAAAATACTTTCGTTAAGATAAATATACGATGTATCAGAATAAATAAAGAAGGAATTCCGAACCAATGAAAATGGAGTGAAGATTTTATATCGCCATGAAGAAAACTGGAAATGGACCTTCCTAACCCGCAGCCCGGACACCAGGTAGTGCCCAGATTAGCCAGGGGACATAAGCTGAAGTGCTGTTCTTTTTCAGGAGACAGACTTATCAGTAGTATGAGCGCTGTAAACCAGAAAGTTAATTCAAAATACGGCCGTTTAAGTAACATTTATAGATTTCGCTGCCTGTTCATCAAAATTAGCGAAATAGTTATGGTGCACAAAATTCCAAATAAACCCGCATAACCAATGCGTCCCATAAAATCCATACCGATGTTGTTATTAACATACGAGGTATAAACTGCAATAAAAAAGCCGGCAATTACCCCGCCTATTACCAAAATCTTGAACCCTTCAAAAATGCCCTCAAAAAATTCCATTCTCCCCCCGTTTATATTGTCCCTGAAATTTTTTATCCCAAAAAATAAACCTAAAAAAGGAATGAAGGTGGAAATGTATTCAAGCCAGTTTATACTGCTCGACATGGACCGGTCGGAAATTGGATATGCACGGTTATAAACACCCGCAAAGTGCATTATAACAATCCAGATTCCGCTGGCAATGCCAATAAGTATTCCAAATTTAATAGCATTTTTCATAGTGTATAGATTAAGCTTTGTACTGCTTTTTTAACATCCTTTCATAAAAATTGTTCCAGCCTATCCGAAATCTTTCTATACTATTAATTAAATCGGTTAGCAAATGTGAACTGTCAATTGTATACATTTTTAAAAACTTGATTGTAAGGCCGTATATTTGCACTGAATTTACCGGAGTGAACGTAAGGGACATATTAGATAGATACAAAGAAGATGCGAGGATTGAAAACCTGTCAAAAGCATTAAATTCCGACAGAGCACCTCGTATTCATTTAAAAGGACTTATCGGATCAAGCGATGCGATGGCTGCGATAGCTTTGTATTTTTTGCAGCACAGGCATATGCTCTTCATTATGCCCGACAGGGAGGAAGCTTCTTATTTTCAAAGCGATCTGGAGAGTCTGATAGGTACAGAGGTGCTTATTTTCCCCTCCTCTTACAGAAAATCCTTTGATTTTACACAAACAGATAGTAGCAATGTGTTGCAAAGGGCTGAAGTTCTGAACGAACTTATTCATGCTTCTGAATTCGGTAAATTGATAGTAACCTACCCGGAAGCACTTGCAGAACGGGTAATAAACCGCGATGCTCTGGAAAAAAATACACTTGAAATTGCTACCGGGGCAAAACTGAGCATTGAGTTTATTAATGAATTTTTAATAGAATACGATTTTGAACGGGTAGATTTTGTGTATGAACCCGGCCAGTTCTCTATTCGGGGCGGAATAGTGGACATCTTCTCCTTTTCACATGACCTGCCGTACCGGGTAGAATTTTTTGGCGATTTTATAGAAAACATCCGAACGTTTGAAATAGAGGACCAGCTATCGGTAGAACAGGTTAAAAGCATTACCATTGTTCCTAATGTTCAGTCTAAGTTTTTAACTGATCATAATATTTCCCTGCTCGAGTATGTAGATAAAGACACCGTTGTTTGGTTTAAAGATGTTCAGTTTACACTGGATATTGTAAAAGACGGGTATAAAAAATCGACAGAGTTATGGCGGGCCTTACCTGCAGATGAACGTCAGAAAAACCCGGAATGGATTGATCCGAAGTTCAATTTTACAGACGAGAAGCTTATTGCCGACCAACTTCGCGATTTTCCGGTAATTGAATTTGGAAAGCAATATTTTTACCAGGCGCAAAGCACCATAACATTTGATACCCGGCCACAGCCTTCTTTTAATAAAGATTTCAATCTGCTGATCCATAATATCAAACAGAATGAATCCGAAAAAATTCAAAACCTGATTTTTACAGATTCTGTGAAGCAGTCGGAAAGGCTGTACACCATTTTTGAAGATATTGACAAAACAGTAAAATTTACCCCTGTAAACGTTTCCTTACGCGAAGGGTTTGTAGACTACGAACAGAAGCTGGCTTGCTATACCGATCATCAGATATTTGACCGGTATTATAAATACAAGTTAAAAAAGGGGTATGCCCGCTCGCAGGCAATAACGTTGAAAGAACTTCGGGAGCTAAAGCCAGGAGATTATATTACTCACATTGATCATGGAATAGGAAAATATGCGGGACTGGAAAAGGTAGAGGTGAATGGAAAGACACAGGAAATGATCCGGCTTATTTATGCGGATAATGATCTGTTATATGTCAACATCAACTCCTTAAACCGGATATCTAAATATTCGGGAAAAGAAGGGACGATTCCGAAAATGAACAAGCTTGGAACCGATACCTGGGAAAAGCTTAAAAAAACGACTAAAAAAAAAGTTAAAGACATCGCCCGCGACCTGATCAAACTGTATGCAGTCAGAAAATCACAAACCGGCAATGCCTTTCATCCCGACACTTATCTTCAAACAGAACTGGAAGCTTCTTTTATTTATGAAGATACTCCCGATCAGGAAAAAGCTACTGCGGATGTAAAAAAAGATATGGAATCTCCGCATCCAATGGACAGGCTTGTTTGCGGTGATGTGGGTTTCGGAAAAACAGAAATCGCGATCAGAGCTGCATTTAAAGCGGTGGCAGACAGTAAACAAGTTGCGGTGCTGGTGCCAACAACCATTTTGGCATTGCAGCATTATAAAACTTTCAGTTCGCGTTTAAAAGATTTTCCATGCAATATTGATTATATCAACCGGTTTAAATCGAGCAAGCAAGTAAAAGAAACACTTCAAAAACTTGCCGAGGGAAAAGTGGATATCATTATTGGTACTCACCGGCTGGTTAGCAAGGATGTAAAGTTTAAGGACCTGGGTTTACTGATCATCGACGAAGAGCAGAAATTTGGTGTTGGCGTAAAAGAAAAATTAAAACAACTAAGAGCCAATGTAGATTCCCTTACACTTACTGCAACGCCAATTCCGCGAACGCTGCATTTTTCTTTGATGGGCGCCCGTGATTTATCCATTATATCAACACCTCCGCCAAACAGGCAGCCAGTGGTTACAGAGTTGCATGTATTCAATGAAAAGCTGATAAAAGAAGCCGTAGAGTTTGAAATAAACAGGGGCGGGCAAATATTTTTTATTCATAACCGTGTGCAGGATTTACCCCAATTAGGGGGGATGATACAGAAACTGGTTCCAAAGGCGAGGATTGGAATTGCCCACGGTCAGCTTGAAGGTGACGCTCTTGAAGACGTAATGCTGAAATTTATTAACGGGGAAGCAGATGTATTGGTTGCCACAACCATAATTGAAGCGGGCCTTGATATTCCAAACGCAAACACCATTATAATAAATCATGCTCACATGTTCGGGTTAAGTGATCTGCACCAGATGCGTGGAAGAGTTGGGCGATCAAATAAAAAAGCTTTCTGTTATCTTCTTAGTCCGCCGCTTTCAACATTAACTCCCGAAGCTCGCAAAAGACTGAGTGCAATTGAAGAGTTTTCTGATCTTGGAAGTGGTTTCAACGTTGCAATGCGGGATTTAGATATCCGCGGAAGCGGAAATTTGCTTGGCGCCGAGCAGAGCGGATTTATCGCAGAGATAGGTTTTGAAATGTATCATAAAATTCTGGATGAAGCCATCCAGGAGCTTAAGGACGACGAGTTTAAAGACTTGTTCAAGGATGAAAAGCCACGGCCGTTTATTCCTTTTACTCAAGTAGATACTGACCTTGAAGTACTGATTCCGGATAGTTACGTTACAAACATAACCGAACGGTATAATTTATATACAGAACTATCAAAGCTTGAAAATGAAACACAGCTGGAAAATTTTGCAAAAGAGCTTGAAGACCGTTTTGGCCCTGTTCCCCGGCAGGTAACCGAGCTATTAAATACACTGCGACTTCAGTGGCTGGGAAAAGCCATTGGTTTTGAAAAGATTTCTTTAAAGAAAAATTCACTGAAAGGCTATTTTATCGCCAATAAACAATCACCCTATTTTGAGAGTGATCAATTTAGCAGGGTGTTGCAGTATGTACAGCAAAACCCCTGGGCCTGTAATATGAAAGAAGTTAAAAATACATTACGGATAGCGTTTGATAATGTATTTACAATAAACCAGGCTATTGAAATTTTGCAACAGATTGCAGAACCTGAATTAATTTCATAAGCTACTGCGTGGACAGCTGAAAAGTAATAGGTAAAACGCAATAGGTACTAACGGGTGCTCCTTTTACCATTCCGGGTTTCCATGGAGGTGAAGATCGAACGATTCGGATTGCCTCTTCATCGCAGCCGCTTCCAATTCCCTGACGAAGTTTCACATCTCTGATAGAACCATCTTTATCAACAATAAAAGATACAATTACTTTGCCCTGTACATTTTTGGTTTTTGCAGCTAAGGGGTAATGCAAATTGGAACTGATAAACTTTTGCCATTCTTTCTGTCCTCCCTGAAATTCCGGAACTACCTCAACCACGCTGTAATCATAGATCTGGTTGGTTGAACTACCGGCAGAATTTACATCCTGATTCAACATCTCTCCCACGGCAGTTGAGTCAGGGCTATGTTTTACTATTTCCAGGTTTTTTATTTCAATATCTTTCAATGAACTGATTTTACCGCTTTCATCAATAATCATTTCATACTTTATATGCCTTGTATGATCCTCATTTAAAGAGGGCTTAAAAAAACTTTCTTTTGCCCAGTAAGTTGCAACCAGTTTAGAATCTCGGCGTTCAAATTCAAGGGAAGAAACAATCCAGTTACGTTTAAAATTCTCCATATCTTCCATTCTTTTCCAATAAAGTTCTTTTAAACGTTCGTAGGTAAGATTGTGGTAGTTGTAAAACGTATTTGTAATGGGTGTAAAATAGCTTGGCGGGTCAAAATATCCTCTTTTCTGATCGTAATAAAAGGCTTCAATAAATTTTACCAGCGATTGTCTTACTTCTTCATCGTTCATGGAAGAACTCTCATCAAGCGATTTGGCAGGTTCTTCAGTTACGGTTACAGGAACTTCTTTTTTGTGCATAAATTTCCATGGATCCTCAACAAACAAAGTGAGGTATCCCATAATAAAAATTATACCTAACAGAACGATAAGCATATAAAGCAATGACTTGTCTTTCTTTATAAGAAGTTCGTGTTTTATTTCGTTTTCACTTTCCGGAGATCCGTTTGCCATAGCTTAATTTACCAAATTTGAACCAAATATAAATATACAAAAACAAGCGGGGCAGAGAGGAGTAAACCGTCAAATCTGTCGAGAACGCCTCCGTGCCCTGGCAGTAGACTTCCCGAGTCTTTTGCATTTAAACTTCTTTTTAGCATAGATTCTATCAGATCACCCAAAGTTCCTGTAATTACTATTATCAGGGAAATAACCGCCCAGTGAACAAGAGGAATATCTGTAAACTGAGTGCCCAGGATAAATGCAACTAAAAGACTTGTTATCATACCACCGAAAAAGCCTTCCCATGATTTTTTCGGAGAATGCCTTTCGAAAAGCTTGTTTTTGCCAAATTTAACTCCAAACAAATAAGCACCTGTATCGTTTGCCCACAACAGTAATAAAAATGATAGGGGAAAATGAAAGTTATATATACCTACTGTAAAGCCAAGAGCCTGAAAGAAACAAAAAGGAATAAATGAAAAAATTATTCCGAGGAATGTATAAGCAATATTGTGAAATGGTTTGGGTGCTTTGAAATAAAGTTCTGCAATAAATACGGCAGATACAAACGGAACTGCTACCACTATATTTACCAGCGATGTTCCTGTTAAAAAATGCAGGCTTATCGGTAAATAAATTGCCAGGGCAAGCAGTAAACCTGATATCCGGCCAGGGTTAACATTTTCCTGCTTTACAAGCTTATAAAATTCAATTAAACACAACAATCCAATTATTAAATAAAAAAAGCTGAAGGTATATGCTCCCGTTAGTACGGAAGCCAGCATCACCAGCACAAAGAAAAATCCTGTGATTGCTCTTGTTTTCATGTCTATAGTTCGTTCCGGATAATTATTTCGATTGCCTTATTAAAATCAGTATGATGAATGTAAACTTCTACATCGCCTATATTATAAGGAAAGCCCTGTTTGTTTACTAAAACCGCTTCTATCTGGTTATCTACAAGTACCTGCCGTACTAATTCAGATTTAAAGAAGTCATTAGAGGAATAGATTTTAACCCAATCGTTCTCCATACTATAAGGGGCTTTCTTTTATTTTGGGTTGCGCTATTTTATAAACCAGGAATAATAGGACGGCAGTTAACACGAAGCTGGCCATGTAGATTAAAAGATTTCCGTTATAAGTTTCCTCATTGATTTTATCTAAAGATAAACCCTTTTGCTGGTAAAAATAGGCAGAAATTACGGCAGATGCGTTATTTATAAAATGAGCCAGGATCGGAATCCCGATATTGCCTGTCCATACATACAGGTAACCGAACAAGGCTCCAAGCAGCATTCGGGGGAAGAAACCATAAAACTGCAAATGAATGGCACTGAAAACAATTGCTGTAATCCAGATGGCGGTATGATAATTTTTAAATATCCGGATAAAAACCTTTTGCAAACAGCCGCGAAAAAATAATTCTTCTCCTATAGCCGGAATTATGGCGATCATGAACAGATTAATTGCAAATTCTGCTGCCGTTTTCATCGAAAGCAGTTGCATAGTTAATTTGGCAAGATCATCCTCTTTTTGCTTCATCCACCTTTCAACCGTTTGAAAGGCTTCCGGAAGGTGCATTTCTTTATTTAAGAGGATAACTCCTTCCAGAAAGGGTGTGCTAGCTATCATTACCGCAACAGCCAGAATAAACAGGAGAGGTTTAATCTGCTTGCGGAAACCAAAATAAGTTAGCGGATCGGTATTTTCTAAACGTCCAAAAATTAACGCAGGGATAATAAAAGTACCTACAGCAGAAATTATTTGTACATATTTCAGGAAATTAATGTTTTCAAGATCCAGGCCGGAAATCAGTTGCATCAGGCCCTGTGGTCCTAAAAAAATAAGAATCCCGGAAATAACCGCAATCAGCGATGAGATAATTATTCCGGCCAGCACCAGTAAAAGAAGGTAAATCAGCGAAACTATCGGTTGTCTTTCATTTGAAATGTGGCCGGGCATAATTTTATTTGTAATTTTGTTACTCCGCAATTATGCAAAGATAGTTTTGTTGAGTTAGAAATGGGTATTCGCATAGGAAATATAGATTTAGGGGATTTTCCACTCTTACTTGCTCCGATGGAAGACGTCAGCGATCCGCCTTTTCGTTTTGTTTGCAAACAAAACGGCGTGGATATGATGTACACGGAGTTCATCTCATCTGAAGGATTAATTCGTGATGCTGCCAAAAGTGTACAGAAGCTTGACATTTTCGAATACGAGCGTCCGATAGGTATCCAGATATTTGGAAGTAATATTGACTCTATGAAGGAAGCTACTGAGATAGCTTCAAGAGTAAATCCTGATCTGATAGATATTAACTACGGTTGCCCGGTGAAAAATGTAGCCTGCCGTGGCGCTGGTGCAAGCTTGCTGCAGGATATAGATAAAATGGTGGCAATGACAAAAGCCGTTGTAGAAGCCACGCATTTACCGGTAACTGTAAAAACACGACTGGGCTGGGATGATACTACAAAAAACGTGTACGAAGTTGCCGAAAGGTTACAGGATGTAGGCATAAAGGCACTCACCATCCATGGACGCACTCGGGCACAAATGTATAAGGGACAGGCCGACTGGACGCTTATAAGGCAGATAAAAAGGAACCCGAGGATTAAAATCCCCATTTTTGGGAATGGTGATGTGGATAGTGTAGAAAAAGCTGCCAATTGGCGGATGGAATATGAAGTGGACGGAATTATGATCGGCCGGGCTGCTATTGGCTATCCGTGGATTTTCAGGGAAATAAAACATTTTTTCAAAACAGGTGAAATTTTAAACGGGCCAACCATTAATGAACGTGTAGAGGTTTGTTTAACCCATTTGCTTAAATCGATTGAATGGAAGGGGGCTAAAACCGGCGTGTTTGAGATGCGCAGGCATTATTCGAATTATTTTAAAGGGATTCCAAATTTTAAGGATTACCGGATGAAACTGGTATCGCTGGAAAATCTCGATGCAATAAGGGAAGTTCTAGAGGAAATCAAAGAGAACTTTGAGAATGTTTTGGTTTGATTTTTGGGATTAGGAATTTATATTTACGTAGATTAAGAACGGCAATGATAACACAAATTACAGAGGGAGTTAAAGTTTCTGTCGAAACTATTTATCAGCCTGAATATTCTAATCCTGCCAACGAGCATTTCATGTTCGCATACAAAATAAGCATTGAAAACCTGACAGATTACAGTGTACAGTTATTAACACGCTATTGGCAGATTTTTGATTCAAACGGATCTCATCGCGAAGTGGAAGGAGAAGGAGTGGTAGGACAGCAGCCGGTTATAGAACCGGGCAATAGCCATGAATATGTTTCAGGCTGCAATTTGAAAACGGATATAGGCAGCATGAAAGGCACTTACACGATGAAGCGTTTGGTTGATGACGAAGCATTTAAAGTTCATATTCCGGAATTTCACCTGATTGCCCCATATAAATTAAATTAAAAGCAAATCTGGTAATTACTATAGAGTACTTGCTTCAAAGAATCTCCTTAAAATACCCGTCAATCAGTTCAATATCTACAATATCGTTCATATAACCTATATGCAGATCGGGGCGGACTATAATTGCTTTTTTCCCGTTTTTTCTTATTTCAAAAGAATCAAATACTGACTGATTTCTTTTTGAATAGGGTAAATAATAAAAATTTAATGTGAAAACATAGCTTTGTTTAATCCATTTCGCCAAAGCTAAAATATCTCTTTCAGATAGTTTGCCGATTACTATCAATGTAAAACCGGTCTTATTGCACCAAGCATGTAAATCTGTTTCCTCTTTTAATTTTTCGTCGTAAAATTTAATATAGGGTAGCCGGTCTCCTGCCTGATATCCTGTAGCCAAACTATGATGAACGGAGAGTTTGCTGTCGCGATAGCTAATACCAGTTTGGGATATTAGTGAAAATATTCTTTCAGTAATTCGTTCTCCTTTCCATATTCGTTTTACCAATAACGGAAGGATAAATCTTCTTGCAATTTTCATAAACCAGCTTTGTGCTACTGCAAGAGAAAATAGCCGGTCGGTTGTTTTTAATAGCTTTCGGGCTACCGGAATTCGTTCTTCAGCATAAGTATTTAAGATAGCCGGATCAAATTCTTTATTTATAACACCGGCAATCTTCCACGCAAGATTATATGCATCCTGCAAACCTGTATTCATTCCTTGCCCACCTGCAGGGGAATGAATATGGGCTGCATCACCAATTAAAAAACAACGTTGCATTTTAAACTGTGCAGCCATCCGATGATGAAGCTGATACGTAGCAAACCAACTGCATTTATCCTCCTCCAAAGGAAAATCAAGAGAGTACGTGAGATAAGGTTTAATATCTTCAAAACGTAAATTCTCTCGCTCTCTCAAAGTTTTAGGGAGCACTCCGATAAAACGAACCGTATTATTTTGCAAAGGGAATAAACCGGTAAAACCTTCTTCTTTTAGGAATAACCGGATGGCATTGCTGTTTAATCTTTGCTGTATAACTAAATCTGCCAGGAAAAATTTTTGTTCGTAAGTTCCTCCGGTAAAAGGAATGGTTAATTTCTTTCGGACTGTGCTGTGTGCTCCGTCGGCTGCTATCATCCAATCACAGCTTATTGTTTGGTTTTTACCATTGCAATTAACAGTAACAATGGTTTCTTCTGCATGCTGATCAATTGTAGTTAATGAGCAGTTCCAGAAAACCGGGCAGGCATTTTTAGTGAGGTAATCAAGCAAAATACGTTCAGTTTTATTCTGCTCCAGAATGAGAACAAACGGAAAGGGAGTTTTTCCTGCACCTATGGTTGAAAGATCTATCCTTGCTATTTCGTCTTCACCCTCCTGTAAAACAAAATTCTTAGCCGTGTTTCCTTCGCTCATAAAGCTCTCAGCAATTCCCATCTGGCTGAAAATCTCCATAGATCTCGCCTGGATCGCCAATGCTTTTGAATGCTGACTAGGTGCAGTTTTTGAATCAATAATTACAGGTTGAATACCATAGCGCAATAACTGAGCTGCCATCATTAAGCCAGAAGGGCCAGCTCCTGCTATTAGTACGCTTGCTGTAACCGGAAACTTCATTTACAGAGAAGGAAAATCGTGGGCTTCTTATGAAGATCAACTTTTATTTTTCGCCATTGTTCAATGGTATGGGTCTTTATTTGTTCCTCTTTAGCTGTAATATTGCAAGCAACGCACAAATGAGTTTTTGACTGGCATGAACGTACTATTTCTTCCAGGAGTTGGTTGTTGCGAAAAGGAGTTTCAATGAAAATCTGAGTTTGATTAAATCTTTCAGATAAATTTTCGAGTTCTTTCAAACGTTTTGTCCGTTGCGATTTATCAATAGGCAAGTAGCCATGAAAAGTAAAACTTTGTCCGTTAAATCCCGAAGCCATTAAGGCCAGCAGAATGGAACTTGGTCCGATAAGAGGCTGTACTTTTATTCCATGCTCGTGTGCTAAGGCTACAATTTCCGAACCCGGATCTGCAACTCCCGGACAACCGGCTTCGCTCATTAGCCCCACATTTTCACCTGATAAAAGAGCTTTCAGATAAGCAGAAAGATCCGTTTTGTCTGAATGTTTGCCGTACGGTAAAATTGTAAGCTCGTTCTGTGGAGTTTGCAATCCCATCTCTTTTAGCCAGCGCCGGGCTGTTTTTTCATTTTCTACGATGTATGTTTTTATGCTGTTTACTACTTCTGTATTGTAAGCAGGAATAGTTTGTGCAGAAGTCCCTTCAGCAAGAGGAACTGGAATTAAAAACAAGGATCCAAAAGCCATTGTTGCAAATTTGATCTTTTTTCTTTATTTATTGTATTCTCAAAAGGAGGATTTATGAAGTCATTAAGTGTAAACTGGTTTATTGAGGGATCTGTTGATTTCGAACATAAAAAGTACATTTTACTGGATTACCTTCAGCAGATAAACGCACACTTTCATAAGCACAAGCTCTATCCCGATCTGAACGACCTGATTTTTCATTATAACAATCTGCTGAAGTTTAAAGAAAACAAATCAGGAATTCAAAAAACATTTCCAGAGCGTTTAACACATGCAGATATTGAAGCTGTTAAGCTTACTTACCAGAAAATGATTGAGGATGATGTGCTGATGCAGGAGATAGAACATATTATTTCTTATTCGCTAAATAAGATGGATCCGGCGCTGCAGGAAGGAAAAGAGATCTATGATTTTGTTGAAAGCCGTTTGAGAATTGAAGCCATTGGAGTAGTTCCGCTTTATCCGTATCATGGATATCTTTTATTAAGAAACGGTGATGAACGCGGGACCAATGTTTATCAATATCAGGTAACCATATTTGAAAATAAGGACGAAAAATACCGCGGCATTAACACCCACTTTGTTAGCAACTTCGAACGTAATTTTATCTATACTCCTGAAGCTATCCGAAAAGAACTGATTCATACCCGCAGGGAACTTCCTAATCCGGCTGTTTATCATGTGGAAAGTGATATAAGATTTCCACTGGAGCAGACTTTACTGCCGTTGGCCAAGAGAAGTTTGGTGAAGCATATTTCTACGGCGGCGTAGGGAAAGATTCGCTAAAAACTAAATACCGATAAGCTGATGAAGATTATAAATTTCATCAATAGCAAGGAAAGTCAGATTATCACCATCGATAATTTCAAAGTTCTTCTGTTCCTCTGGAGTTAAACCGGCTATATCTTCAAATTTCTCTAAAGGAATAATAAAAGTGCGGTCATTAGATAGTGCCAGCAACATGGCACTGCTTCCTATAAACTGAACATCTTTTATCTCTACCGCTTTTAATGCTGTTCTCATTTCCGGATTGCCTTTACTGATTGATTACTATAAAACAGTTCCAATTGTTTCAACAAAAGTTCTTTATGCTCCATTATTAAATTTTCGATTTCCAGTAATTCTTTATCTGAAAAATCGCCTTTTTTATTCTTATCTAATTCAATTAAGGGCTCCAGCCAAAACTTACAAGATCTTTTAAATCCCCGATAAGAATAGGTAACATGTATATGTTTTCTTATTTCATAAATATCAGACCCGTATATCAGGAAGATGTATTTTGCAAGAATCAGAAGCTTTCCCATTAATTAATATAAATTTAAAAATAATCAGGAGAAGCTAGTAATTACTTCAGTCCTGCCAAAGCTTCCTTGATTCTTGGAATCATCTTTTCAATATCTTCTAAAGAACAGGCTCCTACCGAAGCTCTGAACCAGCTTACTTCGTGTCCTGTTTCAAATGCGGAAAAAGGTACGAAAGCAGCCTTTGCGTTCTTAATTAAGTAAAAGTTAATATCAGCGCTGTCTTTTAAAGTTTGTCCGTCGGGGGTGGTTTTACCGGCTACATCAATCTTTAATGTCAGGTAGATCGCTCCCATCGGTTCAATGGCATCTACATTAAATCCTTCTGATTTCAGCGACTGAAACCCGGCATACAGCGCATTTAAGCTCTTCTGGATTCTTTCCTTAAAGCTGTTCAGGAACGAATTTACTTCCGGGTTATTCTTAAGATATTTTGCCATGGCAACCTGCTCTGCTTTCGGAGCCCATGCACCCATATGGCCAACGATAGAACGCATGGCATTAATTACCTTTTCAGGTCCGAAACCCCAACCCACACGTACTCCTGTTGCTGCAAAGCATTTGGAAGCGCCGTCAATATAAACAACATACTCTTTCAATTCGGGTCGAAGTGAAACCGGATCAAAGTGCGTATGCGAGCCAAAAGTTAACATGGCGTATATCTGATCGTATAGAATATACAAAGGTTTCTCGCCGGCTTTACGGCTTTTGTTCTCTTCAATAACCAGATCACAAATCTCTTCCAGGTCCTTTTTCGAAAACATGGTTCCGGTTGGATTTAACGGCGAACATAAGGCAATCAAAGTTGCTCCTTTAAGATGTGGACGAAGGTCATCAGCTGACGGCATAAAATTGTTCTCTGCTTTAGTTGGAACAGCAACTCCGTTTGCGCCCGTCAAATCGCAGTAATGATTGTTGTTCCAGGAAGGAGCCGGAAATACAACCTTATCGCCCGGGTCGACCAAAGCAAGGTATGTAGCGTAAATAATCGGCCGCGAGCCGCTGGATATTAAAATCTCGTTGGTTGTCAAATTCAGGTTGTGACGCTCTTTCATAAAAGCGCTGACACTTTCTCTTAAATCCAGAATTCCATCGGCTGGTGGATAATTGGTTTGATGCGCATCGTAAGCAGCTTTTATTTCAGCTGTTAAGGCCTCCGGAATAGGAAATATCCCTGAATCAAAATCACCAATGGTGAGGTTCGCGATCTGTTGGCCCTGACGTTTCAGTTCGTTGATTTCGCCAGCTATTTTGATTATTTCAGATCCTTTAAGATTTTGTGCTAATATGGATGTACTCATTATTATGCTTCTATCTGCTTAATTGTTATTCTCTTGGTTAGTAAATTGGGCTTTGGATAACTAAATGGTAAATGTACGATAGAAAACGGAAGATTTAATTCGCAGGACGTTTCTAAATCATAACCCATCAGATCATTCTCTCTACAGTAAATGATTACTAATTTTAGGTAGTTTCTGAGTAAAGGGGGAAAGCTGTCTTTTCTGAAAAACCATTCAAGTAAATCCAAATCGCCTTTTGAAGAGTTACATTTTCTGCAAGCTAAAACTAAGTTGTCACCGCTATCTTGGCCTCCCATATTTTGTGGTATAATATGATCAATGGTAAGTTTTTCAATGTTTCCACAATACACACAACATTTATCTGCGTGCAGTTTTGATTTTTCCTCATGAAATAAGGAACGTATATCCATATTGCCTTTTAATAATCCATGATACAGCTTATTTCTAATAATATAATGAAGTTGAGTATACTTCTCTGCATTATCACTCACAGCTTTATGAGCCATACCTAAGTTCGCATATGACCAATACAAGGCTTCACCGATAAGTTTTGGTTCTACTTTTGCCACAGCTTAAAAAATATTTATTGCTTAAGCAAAGATGCTAAAGCTTCCTCCACTTTTTCAAAGTTAAAATCAGATAATACTGACTGGAAAGCCTGGGTAATCTGCTCATTGCAAAGATTCCCGATGCTTCCTTCATGTGTATGATTAACTGTTTCGGGAGCGGTGAAATTACCCCGTTCGATGTCCATTCCTACCTGCTTGTAAGCCTCTCTGAACGGTACTCCTTTTAAAACTTCATTATTTACTACTTCAACACTGAACAGGTAAGCGTACTTTTTGTCTTTTAAAATATCATCTTTTACCCGGATGTGTTTCAGCATATAAGTGCTCATCTGCAAACACTCGTTCAAAGATATGAATGAGGGAAACAGGTTTTCTTTCAATAACTGAAGATCGCGATGATAACCTGAAGGAAGGTTGGCGGTCATCATGGCAATTTCATTTGGAAGCGCCTGGATTTTATTGCACCGCGAGCGGATTAGCTCAAAAACATCCGGGTTTTTTTTGTGAGGCATGATGCTTGAACCTGTTGTCAGTTCATCCGGAAAGCTAATAAAGCCGAAATTCTGATTAATGAACAGGCAAATATCCATAGCAAATTTAGCCAGTGTAGCTCCTATTGACGACATCGCCTGGGCAACAATACGCTCGGTTTTTCCACGGCCCATCTGCGCATAAACTACATTGTAGTTTAAACTTTCAAAACCCAATAGTCGGGTGGTTAACGTGCGGTTTAAGGGGAAGGAAGAACCATATCCGGCAGCAGAACCTAAGGGATTTTTATTGGTGATCTTCCAGGCGGCAAGCATCAATTCTAAATCGTCAGCCAGGCTTTCGGCATAAGCGCCGAACCATAAACCGAAAGATGAAGGCATCGCAATTTGCAGGTGGGTATATCCGGGGAGTAATTTGTCCTTGTGCTCTTCGCTTAATTTTATAAGTTGCCGGAACAGTTCGGTTGTATTCTCGACAATAAGCTGGATCTGGCTCCGGAAAAATAATTTTAAGTCAACAAGAACCTGGTCATTTCTGGAGCGGCCGCTATGTATTTTCTTTCCTGCGTCGCCGATTCGTTCGGTGAGTAAAAGTTCTACCTGCGAGTGTACATCTTCTACTCCTTCCTGAATGGAAAATTTTCCTTCAACAATTTCTCTATAAATATTTTTAAGTTCCTTTTGAACTGCTTCCAGGTCTTCTTTGCTTAAAAGGTTAATGGTTTCAAGCATCCGGGTGTGAGCCAAAGATCCTAAGACGTCAAATGCAGCCATTTGTTCGTCGAGTTCGCGATCTTTGCCGACCGTGAATTTTTCTACGGATGCCTCTACCTGTTTATCTTTTTGCCAAAGCTTCATGGGGATTTACGATTTTAGATTTACAAATTACGATTTCCGGAAAAGCGCTTTGGCTTTTTGGATTGTTTTTACATAAAGTTGCTAATGCAGCTACAATTATAGAAAGAAGTTAGTTAGCTTCTTTCTAATTTGTGACTATAAGTTGTGTTTATCCGCGTTGAATTCTTTTAAAAGCTCTAAGAAAAACATCGTTTCATCAAGCTCCTCTTCTACAATTTTAAGTTTATTGATAAAATCTGCTGTTGATTTGGCCCGTATAGCTGCTCTATAATTTGCACCTACTGAACTTGAACATCGTATTATCTGATTTGAATAATTTTTATTGATAATATTATATGGAAGATCAGGAACCAGATTTCCGATGGATATCGAAAATGCTTTAGTTCTTTGTTTTAAAATCTCCTTGTCCATAAAATCGTAAATCAAAAATCGTAATTCGTAAATCAAACGATTTTTTCCAGCAGCTTTACGTATAGTTCTATCCCTTCTCTTATTTCATGCAGATAAATAAATTCATCAGCCATGTGTGATCTTCCTGATTCTCCGGGTCCGATTTTTAATGACGGGATGTCAAGCAAGGCCTGATCACTCGTTGTCGGCGAGCCGTAAGTTGTTCTTCCCAAAGCGAGGCCCGCCTGAACAATCGGATGGTTTTTATCAATGGAAGAAGGTTTTAAACGGATGGAACGTGGTTTTACATCACAATCTACATGTTCCCGGATAATTTCAAGGACTTCTTCATTTCTATAAGCGTCGGTTACCCTCACATCGACCGTAAACTCACATTTTGCAGGAACAACATTGTGTTGCGAACCTGCATTAATAATCGTTACTGACATTTTTAACGGCCCGAACACATCGGAAACTTTCGGAAATTGATAATTACGGAACCATTCAATATCGTTTAATGCTTTGTAAATCGCATTTTCGCCTTCTTCACGGGCGGCATGTCCGGCTTTTCCATGAGCGGTACAATCCAGAACCATTAAACCTCTTTCGGCGACAGCAAGGTTCATTAAAGTCGGCTCTCCAACCAATGCAAACTCCAGGGGCCCTAAATCCGGAATGACTAGCTCCAAACCGTTGTTTCCTGAAATTTCTTCTTCTGCAGTAGCTGCAAGACAAAAATTATAATTCAGGTTTTCTTTATCATGGAAATAAAGAAAAGTGGCAATTAAGGATACCAGGCAGCCGCCTGCATCATTGCTGCCGAGCCCATAGAGTTTCCCGTCTTCCACATCAGGGGCAAACGGATCACGTATATAACCTGAATTAGGCTTTACTGTATCGTGATGAGAATTTAACAGGATGGTAGGCTTTGCTGCATCAAAGTGCTTGTTGTAAGCCCAGATGTTGTTTAACTTGGTGTAAGTCCGGATGCCTCTTTGTTTCAGAAAAAGCTCGATAATCTGGGCTGTCTGATTTTCTTCCCTGCTAAATGAAGGAGTGCTTATCAATTTTTTTAATAACCCGATGCTGTCTTCGGTTAATTTTTCAATCATACCGATTACTCCTTAGTATATAATTCGCCTGCCTTAACCGCTGAAAGTTTTATTCCTTTTATCAAGGACGAACTAAAGCCCTGATGTTCCATTTCATTCAAACCGGCGATAGTGCATCCCTTAGGTGAAGTTACCTTATCAATTTCATGTTCGGGGTGACTTTGATGCTGCAAAAGCAGATCAGCTGCTCCCTTTGCTGTTTGTACAGCCATCTTTAAAGCGTCTTCGGCATGGAATCCTATTTCCACTCCTCCCTGCGAGGCCGCCCTTATAGCCCGTAAAAAGAACGCGATACCGCAGGCGCATAAAGCGGTGGCAGAGGTCATAAGCTCTTCATTGATGCGTACTACTGAACCTACAGTTTCAAACATTTTTTCTACCAGCGCCATGTTTTCTTCGCTGGCGTTATCGGATGCGATACAGGTCATGGATTGTCCGATGGATATAGCTGTATTCGGCATGGCACGTACTACCTGAACATCCTCTCCAAGCTTAGCCCGTATTGCAGCACAGCTGACACCTGAAATTACAGAAATAACCAGATGAATTCCGGGAACAATAACCGGGTTGATATCTTCTAAAACTGTATCCAGTTGTTGAGGCAGTACAGCTAAAATTACAACTGTAGCAGTTTCAACAGTTGCTTTATTGTCGTTGCTTATAACAAATCCTTGTTTTTTCTGTCCGTCAAGATGCTGAACACTTCTGCGTGTTAATGCAATTTGTTCAGGCCGGCAGTAGTTAGATTTCACTAATCCGTTTGCAAGAGAGAGGCCGATATTTCCGCTCCCTAAAATCGCAATGTTTCCTGGTGATTCCATATTATTCAAATAATCTTGTTCCGAAAGAAGACTCTTTCAATTGATTAAGTTCATCAGATTTTCCGATATAAACTTCCTTAACTCCGTTTTTAATTGCGGCAAAGGCATTTTCCAGTTTTGGAAGCATCCCTCCGGCAATAATATTATCCGCTTTAAGCGTTTCAAATTCCTCCGAGCTGATTTCGGGGATAAGAGAACCTTCATCACTAATATCTCTTAAAACCCCTTTTTTCTCGAAACAATAAATTAAGCTTAATTCATATAATGAAGACATCGCTACCGCAATTGCCGAAGCAATAGTGTCGGCATTGGTGTTCAGCAGTTGCCCGTTCCCGTCATGCGTGATGGCAGAAAAAACAGGAATGAGGCCTTCCTCAAGTAAAGCGCTCAATTTATGCGAAGCTACAGATGTTTCATGCAGATTGCCTACATAGCCGTAATCAATTTCTTTAACAGGACGTTTTTGCGCCCTAATTAGATTTGCGTCCGCACCGGTAAGTCCAATGGCATTACAATGAACACGTTGTAGCTGGGCGACTATGTTTTTATTAATTAAACCGGCATAAACCATGGTAACAACACGAAGGGTATCAATATCAGTAATGCGTCGGCCGTCAATCATTTTAGGCTCTATTCCTAAGGTATTAGAAAGGTCAGTAGCAATTTTACCACCGCCATGAACCAATATTTTGGCTCCTTCCAGAGCAGTGAAATCTTCTAAAAAATAGTGAAGATTTTCAGAATTATCGATAACGTTACCGCCAATTTTTATAACGGATAATTTGTTCATTGCAGGCCCTCCAGAAGTTTTTTAAGAACTGCCTGTGCAGCCCATACCCGGTTACCAGCTTCTTCAATTACCAGAGAGTTTTCGCTGTCTAATATTTCTGAAGATAATTCAAGATCTCTTCTAACCGGCAGGCAGTGCATAATTTTTGCGTTATTAGTGGCCTTTAACCGTTCTTTTGTTAACATCCAGCCTTTTCCATCGCTTAAAATCTTACCATAATCTTGGTAGCTGGACCAGTTTTTTATGTAAACAAAGTCTGCATCTTGCAGCGCCTCATCCTGATTATAAGTGATTTTAGCACCTGGAGTAAAGGATTCTTTCAACTCGTACCCTGTGGGGTGAGTAATGGTAAAATTCAACATTCCGAGTTCTTGCGCTTTGCACATCCATTCGGCAAATGAATTGGGTACAGCCTGCGGCAGAGGTTTTATGTGCGGAGCCCAACTTAAAACTACTTTCGGTTTTAGTGTCAGCTTATTTTCTTCAATCGTAACTAAATCAGCCAGGCTTTGTAAAGGATGGCGTGTTGCGCTTTCTAAACTTACTACCGGAATTTTGCTGAACTGAACAAACTTATTGAATATTTCTTCGCTGTAATCCTCTTCGCGGTTCTTCAGTCCGGGAAAAGAACGGATTCCTAAGATATCACAATATTGTCCCATTACTCCTGCTGCTTCGCGAATGTGCTCAACAGTAGTTCCGTTCATGATAACTCCATCACGTGTTTCCAGGGCCCAGCCTTCTTTATCCATGTTCATAACCATGGCATTCATGCCAAGGTTCAACGCTGCTTTTTGAGTACTTAAACGCGTACGTAGGCTGGGATTCAGAAAAATTAGTCCGATTGTTTTATTTTTCCCTAAGTACTGAAAAGAAAAAGGGTCTTTTTTCAAAGCTAATGCATCGTTAACCATAGCAGGTACATCAGCCACATCGTGAACGGAAGAGAAGAGTTTCATTTTTTTAAGCTAAGAGGTAAAAGGATAAAGTGAGAAGGGATTACCCTTAGCCCTCTTATTTTTACCATTATTAAATTAATATCAAAATTTACAACCTTTCGGCTTTTGCCTTTAACCTTTTACCTCTAAAGCAAATGCTTCCAAAAACCTGTCGGCATGAGCTTTCGTTAAGTTTAAAGCAGGAAGCAAACGGATAACATTTGGCTTTGCTTCGCCTGTAAAAATATGATGTTTATATAATAAATCCTTTTTTACGTGTGCAAGTTCTTCCGGAAGATCAATGCCAATCATCAAACCTCTGCCGCGAACTTCCTTTACCTTATCAAATTTCCTTAATTCTGCCTGTAGGTAAGAACCCACTTCTGCTGCATTCTGAAGCAGATTTTCTTCTTCAATGATTTCTAGAACTGCCAGAGCAGCTGCGCTGGCCAAATGGTTTCCGCCGAAAGTTGTTCCGAGCATTCCGTGCCATGGTTTAAATTTTGGCGCTATTGAAATTCCGGCTACAGGAAATCCGTTTCCCATCCCTTTTGCCATTGTATAAATGTCGGCATCTATTCCGGCGAAGTCATGCGAGTAGAATTTTCCCGTTCTTCCGTAACCGCATTGAACCGAATCGGCAATGAAAACGGCATTGTACTGATTGCAGAGTGAGCGTATTTTTTGCAGAAATGATTCAGAAGCAACTCTTATTCCGCCTACCCCCTGGATTCCTTCAATAATTACTGAAGAAATTTCATTTCCGAATTCGGCGAAAGCTTTCTCCAGAGCAGCCTCATCATTATGAGGAAGGAAAACAACGTTCTCTGTTCGATTTACCGGGGCAACAATTTTAGGATTGTCAGTGACTGCAACCGCTAAAGATGTTCTTCCGTGAAATGCGCCCTTAAAAGCGATTATTTTTTTGCGGTTATTGTAAAAAGAAGCCAGTTTTAAGGCATTTTCATTAGCCTCTGCACCTGAGTTTACTAAAAATAACTGATAATCTTCCTTTCCCGAAACTTCTCCCAGCTTCTCTGCCAACTGCTGTTGCAGAGGAATAGGAACGGAATTGGAATAAAAACCGATTTTGTTTAATTGATCTGTTACCCGTTCTACATATCTTGGATGTGTATGCCCGATAGAAATAACAGCATGCCCACCGTATAAGTCCAGATATTCTTCCCCTTTTTCATCCCACACCAAACTTCCCCGGCCTTTAACAATTGTAATTGGATTTAATGGATATACGTCGAATAGTTTCATTGGAGGAGAGTTATAAGTTATAGGTTTTAAGTTTTAGGTGTTCTAACCTTGTTAATTAATGAAATAAGCATTGCTTTAATTTCATTGATTTGATCATTTAATAGTTGATACTTTTCTAACGACAGATAGTCTAAATCTTTCGCTAATAAGATAAAATATTCAGATTCGTTTGCTGAACCTAAAGCGATATTAAGAAAGTTGGCAAAATCAGAAGCAGTATTTTTACCGCACCCTTCTGCAATATTAGCTGGAATGGAGGCAATAGCCCTTCTTAGTTGATTTGTTAAACTGTAAAGTTCTTCTTTTGGAAAAAATTTACTTTCCATATAAATATGCAAAGTTAACTCATGGGCTTTTTGCCATACTCTTAAATCTTTATAATTCTGCATACCTATAACTTACCACGTAAAACTTAAAACTTCCCCTCAAAACCCCGTCGCTTTCAGCCTCAGCCCCGCTGTTTCTTCCAGTCCGAATAGCAGGTTCATGTTTTGTACTGCCTGTCCGGAGGCACCCTTTAATAGATTATCAACAATGCTCAGGATCAAAATTTTATTTCCGTGTTTCTCAACATGCAACAGGCATTTGTTTGTGTTTATTACCTGTTTTAAGTCGATATTCTTTTTACTTACGTGAGTAAAATAATGGCCCTGATAAAAATCCGTATATAGTTTTACAGCTTCCTCTTCCGATAGATCACATTCGGTATAAATGGAAGCCATAATACCACGGGTGAAATCTCCCCGGTATGGGATAAAGTTTATCTCCTGGTCATAGCCAGACTGCAATTCCAGGATGCTTTGCCTGATCTCCTTCAAATGCTGATGCCCGAAAGCCTTATAAACCGACAGGTTATTGTTCCTCCAGCTAAAATGAGAAGTAGCAGATAAGCTTTGTCCTGCCCCCGTTGAGCCCGTTGTAGCAGAAATATGCACTTCTTTATCAAGAAAACCTGCCTTTGCTAAAGGTAGCAGCGCAAGTTGGATACAAGTAGCAAAACAACCCGGGTTAGCAATGTTTTGGGCTGATTTAATGGCTTCACGATTGAGTTCGGGTAAACCATAGATAAAGCTTTTAGCTTTTAGCTTTGAGCTATCTGCTAACCTGAAATCCTGACTTAAATCAATAATTTTAATTTTATCACTTACCGGATTTGCGTCTAAAAACTTTTTCGCATCTCCGTGGCCCACGCATAAAAACAAAACATCAATATCCTGAGATAATTCACTGGTGAACTTTAAATCGGTATCGCCCAACAAATCAGTGTGGACATCGTAAATATAATTCCCTGCGTTGCTGTTGCTGTGGACAAAAGAAATATCAACGTTGGGATGATTAACCAGGATACGCAAAAGCTCGCCGCCGGTATAACCTGCTCCGCCTATGATGCCTGCTCTTATTTGTTTATTGTTTGATTCGTTTATTTTATCTGCCATTTTCTACTCCTTATTGCCATTTACGCTGTGGTAAATTTTAACCTGGTTGCCGAAAATTTTGGAAAAGCCTTTTACATCCTCACCGGTGTAACCTTCATTCATTTCGCCGTAACTTCCAAACTTGCTGGCCATTAAATCGTGTTTAGATTCAATTCCGGTAACCTGGAAACGGTAAGGCATTAACTGAACGAATACTTTTCCGGTTACCGTTTTTTGCGTATCGGCAAGAAAAGCTTCAATATTGCGCATCACCGGGTCGTGAAATTGTCCTTCATGAAGCCAGTTTCCGTAAAACATGGAAAGTTGATCTTTCCAGCTCAGCTGCCATTTTGTTAAGGTGTGTTTTTCTAAAGCATGATGCGCTTTAATAATTACCATTGGCGCCGCTGCTTCAAAACCTACACGGCCTTTAATGCCGATAATGGTATCGCCTACGTGAATGTCCCGCCCGATTCCAAACGGGCCTGCAATGGCTTGTAAAGCTTTTATAGCGTCTGCAGGATGCTCATATTTTTGATTGTCTACTCCAATCAGTGCCCCTTGATCAAACTCAAGAACTACCTCTTCTGCGTCTGTTTTAGTTATTTGGGTTGGCCATGCTTCTTCCGGTAAAACTCCTCTTGATTTAAGTGTTTCTTTCCCTCCAACAGATGTTCCCCAGATTCCTTTATTAATGGAATAAGCCGCTTTCTCGAAATTGAATTTCACTCCGTGAGATTTTAAGTATTCAATTTCCGCTTCGCGGGATAATTTTAAATCGCGTATAGGAGTGATAATTCCCACGTTTGGAATCAGGATATTGAAAATCATGTCAAAACGAACCTGGTCGTTACCTGCTCCTGTTGATCCGTGTGCAACAAAATCAGCGTTTATCTCTTTGGAATATTCTGCAATAGCAGTGGCTTGTGTTACCCTTTCAGCACTTACAGAAAGCGGATATGTATTGTTTTTCAACACATTTCCGTAAATTAAATATTTAATGCAGCTATCGTAATAACCTTTAACTGCATCTACGGCATGATGAGAAGCAACACCTAAAGCGTAAGCACGCTTTTCAATATGGGCTAATTCATCTTTGGTAAAACCACCGGTATCTACAATTACAGAGTGAACTTCAAGCCCCAGATCTTTTGAAAGATAAATGGCGCAGTATGAAGTATCAAGACCTCCGCTAAAGGCTAAAACAACTTTCTTTTTCATTTTATTTAGTTTAAATGATGAGGATGCCTGAGCAGATCGGCTGATTCCTTCATCTTTAGTTCTGTACAATTTTAGTAATAAGTGCCGCAAATGTAATAAACACTTTTATCGAGCCCCGCAGCTTTTCTTCCAGGCGTTGTAATAACGATGATTTGCGGGAAATTTTATTTAAATGCTCCTGATGCAGCTGCTCTTCTATTTCCCGTTTCTGATCTTCCAGCGCCTTAAGTTTCTCTTCCAGTTTTTTCTGAATATCATCCGGATCGAATAGCATAGCTGTGCACATGCAGTTCTTGCGGCCTTTGCTCATTAATATTTCGTAATTAACGCAGCTCTGGCAGCCCTTCCAAAAGTCTTCATCCTGAGTAAGTTCAGAATACGTTACCGGCTCATAACCCAGTTCAGAGTTTATTTTCATTACTGCCAGCCCGGTTGTAAGTCCAAAAATCTTTGCTTCCGGATATTTCTCCCTGGAAAGTTTAAAAATTCTTTTTTTGATTTTTTTAGCCAGTCCGAAATTCCTGAATTTCGGATTTACAATTAGTCCGGAATTGGCTACAAATTTTCCATGGCTCCAGGTTTCAATGTAGCAAAACCCCGCCCAGGTACCGTCATCGTGTAAAGCGATAACAGCTTTCCCTTCCCGCATTTTATTTGCAACATACTCAGGCGATCTTCTGGCAATACCTGTGCCCCTGGCTTTAGCTGATTCAGCCATTTCATCACAAATCTCCGCTGCGTAACCTACATGGGTTTCGTTTGCCACGAGTACTGAAAATTCGTTCTCTTTCATCTTATTATGTATCCCGCTTGCACGGAAAAAGACAAATCTTTAATAATTTGTAAATAAAAAGTGGATTATTGTTCCGGCGAATACCGGGATTGTTTGTGTAGAATATGCCGTTTTAAATCAAACTCGTGGCATAAATGATCGTCGTTGTCTTAAAACAAATATAGCGTTGCTTTTTCTCTCACTCACTATACCTGCATAGCCTGTTTTGGCTAATGAAGCAACAGTTGTTATGTAAGCATTAACGTTCATTTCTGTTTTATTGACTTTCAGCGAATTAATAGATTTTTACGCTGCAAAAAACTGCATTATTTTTAATAAATCCAATAGGGTTTTTAAAAAATTAATTTTCAATGATTTTATAAGGATAAGCTGACGATTTGAGATAAGGCATTTACTTTTTCTGGATTTAAAAATATCTTAATTCAAATACAAGAAATACAACATTTCCAGTTGATACTAGTCTTTCTGCGATTATACTTCAATTTCTCCTTTGAATACAAAATCTGCAGGCCCTTCTAAAAAAATATCGGTAAATTTTTCACCATCAAAATTGAACCGGATGTTGAGGTCTCCTCCCAGCGCTTTAATTTTTGTACTGAAGGTTCCGGTATCATTTTTCTGTTTCGCCATTGCAAGTGCTACGGCTGTTACCCCTGTTCCGCAGGCAAAAGTTTCATCTTCCACACCACGTTCGTATGTTCTTACAAAATAATAGTCTCCCTTGTCTTCAACAAAATTCACATTGATGCCTTCTGTTGAATAGCGTGTATTGTAGCGAACTTTCCTTCCTTCGGAAAAAACATCCTTATTTTGCAAATTTTCAGCTGCAGTTACATAATGAGGTGAGCCGGTATTGAGCACAAAAGTGTCTCCATCTTTATTAATGATATTTACATCGATCATTTGCAGGCTAACCCAATTGCCCGTTTCGGATATTCTGGCATAATGTGGTCCATCTACTGCCAGAAAGTTCGTTTCATTTTCAATTAAGTTGAGGTGTTTTGCAAAAGCAACAATGCAACGGCCACCATTGCCGCACATGCTGCTTGGTTTACCATCGGCATTGTAATAAATCATTTCAAAATCAAAACCCTCTTTTTTCTGCAAAAACATCATTCCATCGGCACCAATGCCAAAACGACGGTCGCAAAGTTGATTGATTAGTTCGGGTTGTTGGTGATCAAGATTTAAATTCCTGTTATCGACAAGAATAAAGTCATTTCCTGCACCCTGGTATTTACTGAAATTTATTTTCATGATTTACAGACGCAAGATTACAAAAAATGCCCCTAAAACCCTTTACAGTTTTATTTGCTTAGCGTCAAACTTTATCAGATTCAGCTGTTTAATAAATGAAAATGCTTGTTTTAACATTTTTTAACATGATTTGAAGTAAACCTTCTTTGCATTATCGCTCTAACTGGTATTACATTTGAAAACGTAAAAAGTATAATAAAGGAAATTAAATATGAAAAAAATCGGTATCACTCTCCTTACTGCATTTGTTGGTGGTGCGGTTGCTGTTGGAAGTTATAAGTTAATTGAAACTAAATATGCTGACGGCGCAAGTCTGGAGGAGAAACAAAAAGTTTATTTCGCCAATAATCCTTTAAATATAACTTCTTCGGCGGGCGATGTTGATTTCGTTCAGGCAGCTGCAGCAGTTACCCCGGCGGTAGTGCATATTAAAACTACTTATTCAGGGTCTTCAGCATCAAATCAGGGTGGCGATCCTTTTGAAGATATGTTTAATGATTTTTTTGGCGGCAGGGGAAGGCAATCGGTGCCAATGATGGCGTCCGGGTCGGGAGTTATTATATCTGACGATGGTTATATCGTAACCAATAATCACGTAGTTGAAGATGCCACCAAGATTGACGTTATTCTTCCTGATAAAAGGTCTTTTCAGGCAAAAGTAATCGGCCGCGATCCAAACACAGACCTTGCTTTAATTAAGGTAAACAGCAAAAACCTTCCGGTTGTAAAGCTTGGTAACTCAGATGCTGTGCAGGTAGGCGAATGGGTTTTAGCCGTGGGTTATCCGTTTACATTAAATACAACAGTAACGGCCGGTATTGTAAGTGCGAAAGGCCGCAGTATTGGTATTCTCGACCAACCTGCCCGCCCCAGCAGTAGTCAACGGAACGAAGGGCCGCGTGCAAGCACTGCCATCGAATCGTTTATTCAGACAGACGCTGCTATTAACAGGGGAAACAGCGGCGGAGCTTTGGTTAATACCAAAGGAGAATTAATTGGAATAAACGCGGCTATTGCCTCTCAGAGTGGAAATTACGAAGGATACGGTTTTGCGATCCCTATAAATTTGGCAAAAAAGGTATTGGAAGATTTTAAAGAGTTTGGTACGGTTAAACGCGGCTTCTTAGGGGTTTCATTTCCTACTCCTGCATCAGAAGATCAGATTCTTAAAGAAAAAGGAATCACTCCAGGTTCTGTTAAGGGCGTTTATATAACAGGTGTTCAGGATGGAAGTGCGGCTGATGCGGCAGGTTTAAAAGAAGGGGATATTATTCAAAGCATAGATGGTAATGTAGTAAGTTCTTCTGCCGAACTTTCAGAAAGGGTTGCACGTCATCGTCCGGGAGACAAAATCCAACTTGGATATGTGCGTGAGGGTAAGCAAAAGAATATAAGTGTTACTCTTAAAGGCGAAGAATCACTGAAAACTGCTAAAAATGTAAAAGGTTCTTCTGAAGAGTTATACAATAAATTAGGTGCAAGTTTCGCTCCGTTAAGCAGTGCACAGAAACAAAAGTATAAGATAAATTCTGGCTTAGTGGTTTCTGATGTGCGTCAGGGCGGGTTCTTTGATCAGTTTGAAATTCCTGAAGGAACTATAATTACCAGCATCAATGGAAAAACTGTAAATAGTATTGATGATATTGATGCGGCTTTAGGAGCGTTAAAGGATAACATGATACGCATTATGGGAATAGCCGCTGATGGTGCACGAATCAGTTATAACTTCCAGATAGGATAATTTAATTAATAAGTTTTAAAAGCCCTGCGAAATTCTTCGCGGGGCTTTTATTTTTGCAGGATGTCCGTCGCCACGCATGCTCAGGTTCTTATACAGGAACAGCATCTCGAACTGTTGCCTCAAAAAGCTGTTTTCTGGAAAAAAGAAAACTGCTTAATTGTTTCCGATGTGCATTTTGGAAAGGTCGGACACTTTAGAAAAGCAGGAATTGCTATTCCTAAAGCAATGGAACAGGAAGACCTTGCAGTACTTTCAGATCTTATACAGGAATATAAGCCCGGCACACTGATCTTTCTCGGGGATCTTTTCCACAGTGAAATGAACAACGACTGGCATTGGTTCATTCTCTGGAGGCAGCTCTTCTCCGGCATCAGGATGATTTTGGTTGAAGGTAACCACGATATTTTAAATCCCGAAATATACAAGGAAGCCGGCTTTGAGGTATTTGATCAGTACACGTGCGGGCCTTTTCTTTTTATTCATGATAATTCGAAACAAAACAGCGGCTCAGCCTATATTATAAGCGGGCATATACATCCGGGTGTCAGACTGAAAGGCAAAGGCCGCCAGGCAGTTTCGCTTCCATGCTTTTATTTTGGAAGTAAAGAAGCTGTTTTGCCTGCTTTTGGAAAATTTACCGGAAACTACTGCCTGCGAATTAAAGAAGGCGATGCCATATTCGGAATCTCAGGATCTAACGTGGTTAAGCTATAGTTTTAGAATGTTTCTAAATAAATAAAAACCTTTTGCAAATATTGTTCGCTTTATATTTTGTGCCATTTATTAAATACTTTTGCTATCCAAAATAAATATTCGAAAAGATAATGAGTAGTTTCACAACCACATTCTCTTCAACACTTGGAAAAAAATTAATCATGGCTCTCACGGGTCTTTTTCTGTGTGTGTTTCTGGTAGTACACTTAATAGGAAATCTTCAGCTTTTTAAAGATGATCAAGGTCAGGCATTTAATGCTTACTCCTACTTCATGACACATGCTTTACCTATTAAAATTATCTCTTATGTTCTTTATCTGAGCATTGTTTTGCATGCGGTTTATGCTTTAATAGTTACAACAAGAAATAAGAAGGCGAGACCACAGGGATATGCTGTTTATCACGGAGAGAAGAACAGTTCATGGAGCTCAAGAAACATGGGAATTTTAGGAACAGTATTACTTATTTTCATTGTGATACACATGTCTAACTTCTGGGCTCAGTACCATTGGGGAGGATTGCCTTATACTAAGTATGAAGTAAATCTGAATAACGAAGCTGAGGTTGCTAAAGTAACCCATTTACCTATAACAGGCGAGAAGCTTGTTTATTCAGATTACGTAGATGCTCAGCGGGGAGTTCAGGTGCTGGTAGCCAAAGATTTATACAGCATTGTAGTTTCGGCGTTCCACCAATGGTGGTATGTACTGCTTTATGTAGTTTCAATGGTTGCTTTGTCTTACCATCTGGTTCATGGGTTTCAAAGTGGTTTTCAAACATTGGGGTGGGATCACAAAAAATATTTCCCAATTATCAAATTTTTAGGCATTTGGGTATTTAGCATACTGATTCCTTTGCTTTTTGCAGCTATGCCGCTTTACTTCTTTTTTAAATAGATTATCCCTTGGGGATTAAAATAAAATAGTTTCTGAGATGATATTAGATTCTAAAATTCCGGAAGGCCCTTTAGCCGAAAAATGGTCTAAACATAAATTCAATTTGAAGCTGGTAAACCCGGCCAATAAAAGAAAATATACCGTAATAGTTGTAGGTACAGGGCTTGCAGGCTCTTCAGCTGCAGCATCTTTAGCTGAACTTGGGTACAATGTAAAGGCTTTTTGTTATCAGGATAGCCCCCGCCGGGCGCACTCTATTGCGGCTCAGGGTGGTATTAATGCGGCAAAAAATTATCGCAATGACGGAGATAGCGTTTACCGGCTCTTTTATGATACTGTTAAAGGCGGTGATTACCGTTCAAGAGAAGCAAACGTACACCGGTTGGCAGAGGTATCGGTTAATATTATTGATCAATGCGTTGCTCAGGGTGTTCCTTTTGCGCGTGAATACGGAGGTTTGCTGGATAACCGTTCTTTTGGCGGTGCGCAGGTATCACGTACTTTTTATGCCAGAGGTCAAACGGGTCAGCAACTTCTTTTAGGGGCTTATTCAGCATTGAACAGGCAGATTCATGAAGGAAAAGTTAAAATGTACAACCGCCATGAAATGCTTGATATGGTTGTTGTTGATGGTAAAGCACAGGGGATTGTAACCCGTGATATGGTAACAGGTGAGATTGAAACTCACGCCGGTCACGCGGTATTACTTTGTACTGGTGGTTATGGGAATGTTTTTTACCTTTCTACCAATGCAATGGGTTGTAATGTTACAGCAGCCTGGAGAGCACACAAAAAAGGTGCTTTCTTTGGTAATCCTTGTTTTACGCAAATCCACCCAACATGTATTCCGGTTACTGGTGAACATCAGTCGAAACTGACCCTAATGTCCGAATCCCTTCGGAATGACGGCCGGGTTTGGGTTCCTAAAACACAGGAAATGGCTCAAAAACTTCGTTCTGGTGCAATTAAGGTAAACGATATAAAAGAGGAAGACAGAGATTACTTCCTGGAAAGAAAATATCCTTCCTTTGGTAATCTTGTTCCACGCGATGTTGCTTCACGAAATGCAAAAGAAGCGGTGGATGACGGCCGGGGTGTTGGTAGCACCGGTGTTGCTGTATTCCTCGATTTTGCTGATGCTATTAAACGTTTGGGTGAAGATACAGTACGGGCTAAATACGGAAATCTGTTTGATATGTACTATCAGATAACAGACGAAAACCCTTATAAAGTTCCAATGAGGATTTATCCGGCAGTGCATTATACGATGGGTGGATTGTGGGTTGATTACAACCTCATGACCACTGTTCCCGGTTTATATGCTTTAGGTGAATGTAATTTCTCCGATCACGGGGCAAACCGTCTTGGTGCATCTGCATTGATGCAAGGCCTTGCTGATGGTTATTTTGTAATACCCTATACGCTGGGAGATTATCTTGCGACTATTGGGCCGAAGCCGGTTGATGATAAACATCCTGCCTTTGTTACAGCAAAAAAAGGCGTGGAGGAACGCATTCAAAAATTACTTTCACTTCGCGGAACCAAGACAGTTGACGAATACCATCGTGAATTGGGTCATATTATGTGGGAATACTGTGGTATGGCACGAACTGCCGAAGGACTGACCAAGGCAAAAGGTTTGATTCGAGAGCTGCGGGAAGACTATTGGAATAATGCAATTGTGTTAGGCGAAAACAGCGAGATTAACCAATCCCTTGAAAAAGCCGGCCGTGTTGCTGATTTTCTTGAACTTGGAGAGCTAATGGTTGACGATGCATTGAATCGTTCAGAATCATGCGGCGGACATTTCAGGGTAGAAAGTCAAACTGAAGAAGGCGAAGCAAAACGGGACGATGAAAACTTTTCTTATGTATCAGCCTGGGAATACAAAGGTGAAAATCAGCCTGAAGAGCTTCATAAGGAAACACTGGTATTTGAAAATGTAAAGTTAACCCAAAGGAGCTATAAATAAGGCGATGTTAGATGAGAGATATGAGATTTGAGAATACAGATAACAGTTCTCTCTTCTGAATAAGAGAATGAATAATTTAAAAGAATTAAAAATCTGGAATAAGTCTGTAGAACTTGCTGTGAAAGTTTATGATGCAACAGCCGGTTTTCCTGCTAATGAACGATTCGGCTTAATCAGTCAATCCAGAAGATCTGCTATCTCTATTCCTTCAAATATAGCTGAAGGAGCAGGCAGAAATTCTTCAAAAGAATTTATTAATTTTTTAGGAATTGCTAATGGGTCTTCTTATGAATTGCAAACGCAATTGGTAATATCGAACAAATTGAATTTATTAAATAATGATTTATTAGATAATCTTTTGAATGAGATTAAGGAATTGCAGAAAATGAATTATGCTTTTCAGGAAATGCTAAAGAAAAAATCTCAAATCTAATATCTCAAATCTAATATCGAATATAAGATGAGCGGAAACATGAATTTAACCCTAAAAGTCTGGAGGCAGAAAAACGCTGCTGATAAGGGAAGATTTGTTACTTATAATGCAGAAGGAATTTCTCCGGACATGTCATTTCTTGAGATGCTGGACGTGGTGAATGAAAGCCTTGTGAAAAAAGGAGAAGATCCTATCCACTTTGATCACGACTGCCGTGAAGGCATTTGTGGAATGTGTTCATTATATATAAACGGAAGGCCGCATGGCCCTAAGCGGGCTATTACAACCTGTCAGTTACATATGAGAAGCTTTAGTGATGGTGAAACAATTACCATCGAGCCATGGCGTGCAGAAGCTTTTCCTGTAGTAAAAGACCTGGCTGTGGACCGTTCTGCTTTTGACCGTATTCAGCAGGCAGGTGGCTATGTATCGGTAAATACGGGTGGGGTTCCGGATGCTAACGAAATTCCGATTCCTAAACCCATTGCCGACGAAGCATTCAACTCTGCAACCTGTATTCAATGCGGTGCCTGCGTAGCAGCATGTAAAAATGCCTCTGCCATGTTGTTTGTATCGGCTAAAGTTTCTCAGTTGGCTTTATTGCCGCAGGGACAGGCAGAAAGATACCGCAGGGTACAGTCTATGGTGGCACAAATGGATGCCGAAGGCTTTGGTAGCTGTACCAATACCGGTGCTTGCGAAGTGGAGTGTCCGAAAGAGATTTCCATGTCAAATATTAATCGTTTGCGTCGTGATTATTTTACTGCCAAATTCTTTAAAGAAGAAGAAATAGATTAATTTTGTTGCACGAGGCAAGGAGGAAATAAAGCGCCCTTTATGCACTGCATAAAGGGCGCTGGTGTTTTTAAAAAGCAGGTTCTTATTTTTTAGTTGTAACAACAACTACTCCCTTTTTACCTTTCTTTCCATATTTTTCAACAGCTTCTTTTCCCTTCCACACCATTACCGATTCAATTTGGTCTTCGGGTATTTTATCAACTTCCTTTCGTGTGGCTTTGTTACCGTCAATAATGTACAAGGCAGCTTTAGGCAAAGCAGGCGGTGGTGGTGGTGGAGGTAAAGGTTTTACCATCTTTACCGGGCCTGGAGGAGCGGGCGGTGGCGGCGGTGGAACGGACTTTTTCATTTTACTGGTAGTTTGCTGCGCTGAAGCAGTTTGTGCCGGTAATGCAAATGCAAACAGTATTGCTCCGGCAAGAGGGGTAATAAATTTTAGTACCCTCTTTCTCAAATTTGATTTGTTCATCATAATTAATATTTATTTATTGTTCTGTGCAGTTTTCGTAGCTACTACTACCACGCCGTTTTTTCCTTTTTCTCCATATCTTTCAATAGCCTCTTTCTCCTTCCAAACCAGCACTTCTTTAATTTCATCGGTGGGGATTTTTTGAAAATCTTCATACTTGATTTCCTTTCCATCCAGGATGAACATGGCTTTTACCGGTACAGGTGGTGGGGGCGGAGGAGGAAGTGCCTTTACTGTTTTTATTATTGGCGGCGGAGGTGGAACGGGAGCAACCGCTTTCTTGTCAATTTGGAAAACGATGGGCATAACATAAGAAACTTTAACTTTTATGCCGTTATTTATTCCAGGGTTCCATGTGGGCGAATTTTCAAGAACCCTTACCGCTTCTTCATCACAGCCGCTTCCAATTCCTCTTAATACTTTTATATCTGATAAATTTCCGTTTTCCCGTACAATAAATTGAACGGTTACTCTTCCTTCAATATTTTTTTCTCTGGCTTCTTTTGGGTAGCGTAAATTCTTTGAGAGGTATTCAGACCAACCTTCCTGGCCGCCGGGAAACTCTGGTGTAACTTCTACTGCTGCAAAATTATGTGTGGAATCAGAATCAGATGAGGGACTAAACTCTTCTTTTTGCGATGATTTTAATGGCTTTTCTTCTGCTGCATAGGCTACCACAACAATTTCACCTGCATAGTTTTCAAGTTTACTTTCATCAATTTTGTAATTATCCTTTGGCAGACCCGCTAATTCGAATTTTACTGCTAATGTGTAAACTCCGGGTTCTGCATCAATATCAGCATCAAATCTTTTTAGCATTTCTTCAGCTTCTCTGTCTAAACCACCTCCCAGTTCCCTGATAATTTCTGTTTCATCGATCTTTTTGTATTCTGATACCCTGAAACTTACTATTGTTGTTCCCTGTATTTTATTTTTTCTTGCCTCTTCCGGGTATCTTATCTGATTTTTGAAAAAGTCTTTCAACTCTTTAAAATTGCTGTCGTCCTTAGAATAATTAGACTGAGTAATGCTTGTTGGATAAATGCTGCTAATTTTTGTAAGGTTTATTGGCTCGGATAAACTGGCAGATGAAAAGATTACCATAACTGCAAAGAGTGGTGCAGAAAGCCCGTACTTTAATACCGCCGCTCTTTTCGACTTGGTTTTATTAAGCATATAAATCCTTTTTTTTAAGAGTGATTGATTGAAAAAGTTATTGGTTAACTGATGGGGATTTAAGCCAAATGTATTGCTCAGCAGCAGCAGGGCATAGTCTGACTTACTTTCTTCATTTGCGGCAGCAGTTTCATCTGCAATGTATTCATGAATGTTTTTTATGGCTTTTCTGTAAGCATAAATAACAGGGTTGAACCAGTTTATTATGGCAAGGATCTCGAAAAAAAGGACATCTGCCGAGTGCCATTCTCTTACGTGCACCATTTCATGTTTACTGATGGTTTCTCTTTTATTTAAATCTTCATCTACTTTTACCAGGGAAAAGAATGAGAATGCTTTTATTTCCTTACTATCATTCACAAACCTTTTTATTGTCAGAAGCTGCCACGCAAATTTCGCACTCAGGACCAGCGTAATTACGACATATATTATAGAAATTGCTTTCCATGTAGTAAAACCTGTAGAATCATTTGGAGAAGTGCCAGTGTGAGTTACTATAACGGTATTAATAGTTTGGGCAGCATGGTAAACTTGTTCACTTACAAAAAGCGATCGAACCCACTCTGACTGAAGTGCCGGTATTAGTAGTGAAATAGATGCACTCCCAACCAGGTAGTACCTGTTCATCCGAAAAAAGGTTTCGTTTCTGAGCAGAGCTGCATAGAACAGGTAAAATACTGCGAGGTACAGATTTGCCTGAAATAAATAAGTTAAACCGTTCATCACTTTTTACTTTTTAGGTTATCAATCATTTTCAAAATTTCATCTGCTTCTTTCAGGTCTATTTTTTTCTCTTTCATAAAAAACGAGAACATATTCTGAACACTGTCGCTGAAATAATTACTTAACAATTTGCCTGTCGCGAAGCTTTTATAGTCTTCTTTACTCACTATTGGAAAGTATTGGTGACTTTTCCCAAAAGCCTCATGATCCACAAAGCCTTTTGTTTCAAGAATACGGATGATTGTTGAAACGGTATTATAAGCGGGTTTTGGTTCGGGAAGTTCATCAATAACATCTTTTACAAATGCTTTTTTTAGTTCCCAAAGTACCTGCATTATTTGTTCTTCCGCTTTTGTAAGTTCTTTTAATTCCATTATCACTCTTTTAATTTTATTCTATAACTGACTTGCCTTTTAGGCTTTATTGCTGTTTTCGGCATTCCAGCCACTTGTATTGTAGCAGGAAAACTGAAAGTATTTGAATTGATCGAAAAACATTAAATCGAATTTAAAACTAATATTTTAGTTTTACAACTATTTTTTTAGTTAAATGTTTTTTAAACTTCTTACTTTCTTTAGTGTTCTTCCTTCACTTGTTAAATTAAAGTATCCATTAATTGATGATATATACATTTTTAGCGTATCATATTCAGAACGCAACGTTTATTACATCTCTAAAATCTCATCAGGGTACTACCAAAATTTTAAATCTTTTCAAATGAAAATAACTTTTCACGGCGCTGCCAGAAATGTAACAGGCAGCAAGCATTTATTAAAGCTTGATAATGGACTGCAAATCCTCCTGGATTGTGGAATGTTTCAGGGCATGGGTTCTGAAACAGATGAGCTGAATGGCCATTTCGGTTTTGATCCTGCAAAAGTTAGCTACCTGATATTATCACACGCACATATCGACCATTGTGGTTTAATACCACGAATGGTAGCCGAAGGATTTAAAGGAGATATATTTTGCACTGCTCCGACAATGGACCTGGCAAGAATATTACTGACAGATTCTGCACAAATTCAGGTTCAGGATGCAGAAGATACCAATGTGAACAGGGAACGAAAAGGATTATCTTTGATTAAGCCGCTATATACGGACGAAGATGTGATGGAGGCTTTAAGGTTATTTAAGATTGTAGAGTATAACGAGGATTTTGAGATAGACCCGCGTGTTACCTTACGATTTACAGATGCAGGACATGTTATAGGAAGTGCAGCTATGCATTTGACCATACTCGAGGATGGAAAATTCAGACAACTAACTTTTAGCGGCGATGTAGGACGGTATGGAGACCTGATATTAAAAAGTCCTCAAACTTTTCCCCAGTCTGATTACATAATTCTTGAATCTACTTACGGCGACTCCCTTCATAAAGAAATTGGTCCAATTGAAGATTCCTTGCAGGAAGTGATTAATAATACCTGTAATATAAAAGGAGGAAAAGTAATAATTCCTGCCTTTAGCGTGGGCCGCACACAAGAAATTCTGTTTGCATTAAATGCACTTGAGTTAAGGGGTACATTGCCGGATGTTCAGTACTATGTTGACAGCCCGCTTTCCGATAAAGCCACGCAGGTAATAAAAGATCACCCGGAAGTTTATAATAACGGTGTTAAAGAAATTATGAAAAAGGACGAGGATCCGTTTCACTTTAAGGGATTGAAATTTATCCAGACAGTTGAAGAGTCAAGGGCATTGAAAGATGACCCGCGTCCCTGTGTAATTATTTCCGCATCTGGAATGGCAGAAGCCGGAAGGGTAAAACATCACATCCGCAACAATATATCAAACCAGAAGAATACCATTTTGATGGTGGGTTATTGCGAGCCCAGTTCTTTAGGCGGCCGCTTAATAGCAGGCGATAAAGTAGTTGATATTTTCGGCGATGAATACGATGTTGTTGCCGAAGTGTGTGCAATTAAATCAATGAGTGCCCATGGAGATTATGAAGACCTGTTACATTTTCTGTCTTGTCAGGATCCTCAACAGGTTAAAAAAGTCTTTCTTGTTCACGGCGAATATGAAACGCAGCAGCGTTTTCGCGAAAAGATTTTAGAGAAGGGCTTTGCTGACGTAGAAATCCCCTATCAGCACCAGCAGGTTGAGTTCGAATAACAGAATTACTTCTCACTAAAAAATCGCTTTTACAGCTACTTTTAAGGTTGGCAATCTGAAAGATGTGCTTGCATTGTACTTTTCTTTCGGAATCGTATTATCTGAATTCACAAAGATCAAGGCCATTCCTAAAAAGATAGGTATCAGTAATATGATAAAAGGAGAAACAGAGTTAAGTTGCTTTTTCATTGTTGTTGGTTTTGATGAATCAAAGCAACAGGATATTTTTTACAGCAAAAAATTAATTAGACTAACAGGCTGCACAAATAGATAAACGGGCTATTTGAAAAGGGATGCCCAAAATACTTCGATTAACCTATTGGAAGATAAAATATGGCAGTTGGTCGAAACAAGTTACAACTTATATTTCTGCTTTTTATCTTTAAGCATGAACAGGTCCGGAAGAATTTTATTACATGTTGTGATCTGGCTTTTCATTCTGGTTTTTCTTCTGTATGCAGGAAGCGGGAATTCAAAGCTGAATTACAATCTTATTGTAATCATTGTTTACTTCGGTCTCATTAATATTGCAGTTTTTTATATTAATTACCTGCTGCTTTTTCCTCAGTTGCTGAGTAAAAAGAAATACGGGAGCTTTGCAATTTCAATAATCCTTCTTGCTGCTATCTCCGGACTTGTCAAATACGGCCTGGCTTTATATTATAAAGAAATTATATTGTTAAAAACAGTTCGTCACGAGGGCACGGTTGGCTTTTCTGAATATTATTCCGGTGCTGTTTTAATAAGTATCTTTTTTATTTTTCTAAGTTCGGCTATAAAATTTGCCGCAGACTGGTTTTTAAATGATCGTTTGCGGAAGAGCCTGGAGAAAGAAAAACTGGTTGCCGAACTTGCCTTTTTGCGATCACAGATTAATCCGCATTTCCTGTTCAATTCTCTTAACAGCATTTATTCGCTGGCTTATCAAAAATCAGATAAAGCACCGGAAGCAATTCTGAAACTTTCTGGCATTATGCGATACATGCTGAATGAAAGTAATGAAAGTCTCGTAAGTCTTTCTGATGAAATCAATTACTTAAAGGATTATATTAGTTTACAAAAAATACGGAACAGGGAGCACGCGATAATAAATTTTGAAGTTACCGGTAATGAATTTAAAGAACAGCAGATAGCACCGCTTATTCTGATAGCTTTTCTTGAAAATGCCTTTAAACACGGCGATGTCTATGATCCCTTATGCCCTGTGAAAATAGCCATGAAAATTGAACCCGGACAGTTGCAGTTTGAAGTAGTTAATAAGAAAACTACATTGAATAAAGATAAAACAAGCGGCATTGGCTTACAGAATGTTAAACGGCGGCTTGATTTATTATATAAAGGTAAATATCAATTGCAAATTGATGATTCGGCAACAGTATATAATTGCAAATTATCTTTAGTTTTATAAAATGATTCGCTGTTTAATAGTTGATGACGAACCCCTTGCTCTTGATATTCTTACCGATTACGTTGAGAAAGTTCCTTCATTAAAATTAGTTAAAGCTACAACCAGTGCTTTTGAGGCACTTAACCTGGTACAGGAAAATCAGGCTGACCTGGTATTTCTGGATGTGCAGATGCCCGAGCTGACTGGCATACAGTTTCTAAAAATAATTAACGGTAAATGTGCCGTAATTCTTACAACCGCTTATCCGGAATATGCGTTGCAGGGATATGAACTGGATGTGAAAGATTATCTGTTAAAGCCAATCGCCTTTGACCGGTTTTACAAAGCGGTGCAAAAAGTAGAAGCGAAAATTCCTGCTGCTCCTGAAGTTCAGGTACAAAGCAACGCCTCCAATTTTATTTTCGTGAAAACAGAACATAAAATCCAAAAGATTTACCTGGATGATATTCTTTATATAGAAGGATTAAAAGATTATATATCCATTTTTACACCTGCAGAACGCATAATAACCCTGCAGAATATGAAAAAGATGGAAGAATCTTTGCCTGCAGGCAGGTTTATCCGTGTTCATAAATCTTATATTATCTCTCTTGACAAAATTGAGTGTATTGAACGGAGCCGGATTCAGATAGCAGATAAGATTATTCCGATTGGCGATACTTACCGAGATTCTTTTTTTAAATTAATCGACAACCGGAATATCTGATTCGCCTAAAAAGTTCCGGATAACCCCTTCCGCAGCTTTGACAACCTCTTCGGCGGTATGCGAAGGGACTTCTATTGGCTGAAGTACTGTAAAACTTATTTTTTCACCAAAATTTAAAGGATAAGAACCGTACTTAGTGAATTCCCATGAGCCTTTAATAGCCACGGGAACTATCAAGGCATCCGGTACTTTTTTCAACAATGTTGCAACGCCTGCTGTAGCAAATGCTTTCATCTTTCCATTCCTGGTGCGGGTGCCTTCGGGGAATATTACTGCAGACCAGCAATGCTGCTTCATTCGCTGGCCAAGCTGCAAAAGTTGACCGATAGATTGTTTAGGATCTTTACGGTCAATATTGGCAGCACCGCCGTATTTAAGGTTAAAAGAAATACTGGGGATACCTTTTGTAAGCTCTATTTTGGAAATAAATTTTGCATGATGCTTCCTTAAATGCCAGATTAAAGGAGGAATATCGAACAGGCTTTGATGGTTTGCAATAAAAATAATCGAACGGCTTTGAGGAAGGTTGAACTTATTTTCAAACCTGACGCTTGCACCGGCAAGATAATAAGTTGACACCAGGAAGAAGTTCAGGATATCAACGCTTTTTTTATGAGCGCTATATCCACCAAGTTTTAGCGAAAGCCATTGTATGGGGTGAAAGATAAGAAGAAAGAGTCCGAAAAATAAGTAATGAATTGGTGAAAAGATATATCCTAACAGTTTTTTCATTGAAGTTAAAATTCCTCTTAATATGTTCTATGATACTTCGATTTTATTTTCATCCAAAAGGATTTTGACTTTTAAAATGGCTGCTACGCTGATAGAATCAGTTATTTCGCCGGATAAAACCATCTGAAAAGCCTCGGTAAATGGAATTTTCTTAACCTGAAGTTCTTCTGTTTCCTCTGGTTCGGCTTTTCCTTCCTTTAAACCTGTAGCCAGGTAAATATAGGCATCCTCGTCGCTAACAGAGTTGGATAAATGCATTCGCTGTATCTCCTGCCATTTTGTGGCCGTTAATCCTGTTTCTTCCAAGAGCTCTCTTTTTGCTGATTCCAAAGGATCTATACCCAGAGGTCCCCCTCCTTCGGGGAGTTCCCAGGTATATTGATTCAGCACATATCGATATTGGCCTACCAGCCATATATTGTAATTCTCGTCGAGGGCAACAATGCCAATTGCCTTATTCTTATAATGAATCTTACCATAGATTCCCTTTCCGCCTCCCGGATTAATTATCTGATATTCGGTGACATTAATCCAGTTATTATCGTATTTCTCTTCTGATGATAAGGTTTTCCAGGGATTCCTTGTTAACTCAGTCATATATTCAGCAATACCATTTATTTCTTTTTGGCCTGGTACAAAGTAATAAAAAAGATTGTGAGACTCATATGGTTTTAAAGTCGTATAGCTTATAATATTAAAACGCAGACAAAGTTCGGGACTGTCTGCGTTTTTGACGGAAAGCCTCTTGTTTGATCAACAGGAGGCGGTTATTAATAAGTTTTACAGGTTAAAAACTGATTTGATTTTATCCGTATAATCCAGTTTCTCCCATGTAAACAATTCTACCTCTACTTCTTTCTTTTCGCCATGAGAAGCTTCAAATACTTTTTTAACAACTTTGCTTTCGCGGCCCATGTGTCCGTAAGCAGCGGTTTCTAAGTAGATTGGATTACGCAGTTTTAACCGAGTTTCAATACCGTATGGAGTCATATCAAAAATCTCACTTACTTTTTGCGCAATTTTCCCGTCGGTAAGTTGCACTTTAGATGTGCCGAAAGTATTTACATAAATACCCATTGGGTCTTTTACACCAATTGCGTAGGATACCTGAACCAGAACTTCATCGCAAAGGCCGGCAGCCACCAGGTTTTTTGCAATGTGGCGGGTAGCATATGCGGCAGAACGGTCAACTTTAGAAGGATCTTTTCCGGAAAAAGCGCCGCCGCCGTGCGCACCTTTACCACCGTAGGTATCCACTATAATTTTCCGTCCGGTTAATCCGGTATCGCCGTGCGGACCACCGATTACAAACTTTCCGGTAGGGTTGATGTGGTATTTAATATCAGAACTGAAAAGCTGTTGTAGTTCCGGACTTAGCTGTGCCTTAACGCGTGGTATTAATATATTAATAATATCGCTACTGATCTTTTTCTGCATGTTTTCTTCCGAATCAAAGTCATCATGCTGAGTTGAAACTACAATTGCATCTATTCTTACAGGTTTGTGGTCATCCTGGTATTCAATAGTAACCTGCGACTTTGCATCCGGACGTAGATAAGTGATGTCTTTATTTTCGCGGCGGAGGGCGGCAAGTTCAATCAATATTTTATGAGCCAGGTCCAACGCCAATGGCATATAGTTAGAGGTTTCGTTTGTAGCATAGCCAAACATCATTCCCTGGTCCCCGGCACCCTGCTCCTGCTTTTCTTTGCGGTCAACTCCCTGGTTAATGTCTGCCGATTGCTCGTGTATAGCAGAAAGGATTCCGCAGGAATTGCTTTCGAACATATAATCAGCTTTGGTATATCCAATCTTTTTAATTACCTCCCGGGTTATCTTTTGTACATCCAGATAAGCTTTTGATTTTACTTCACCAGCTAATACAACCTGTCCGGTAGTTACCAGTGTTTCACATGCAACTTTCGAATCTGCATCCCAGGCAAGGAAATTATCAATCAGTGCATCGGAAATCTGGTCGGCAACTTTATCAGGATGTCCCTCTGATACGGATTCGGAAGTAAATAAATACGCCATAATAAGAGTTTAATTTTTAGAATTAGTTTGTAAGCAAACAGAAAGATTGATACTTGAGAGGACAGTAAAAAAAGACATTGTTTTAGCAATTTTTTTACGTGGTTGCAATCCTGCCTACGAACAGGCAAAGCAAATCAATCCACTTGCATTGCGAAAATACAACAATTTTTAATTTCTCTGAAATTTACCGCTACTTTTACATCTGCATGTTAGAAAAGAAAAGAATCCAGTTTATTATTAATCCCATTTCGGGCGGAAAAGGGAAAAATAATATTCCCCAGCTGGTAAAGCTTTATTTAAATAAGGATAAGTTTAATTATCATTTCAGTTTTACTGAACATGTTGGCCATGCACAAAAGCTGGCTTCCGAAACCCTGCACGCCGGAACAGATATAGTAGTAGCTGTGGGTGGAGACGGGACAATCAACGAGGTAGCTTCAGCCGTAGCAGGTACAGGGAAAGTGATGGGTATAATTCCTTGCGGTTCCGGCAATGGTTTAGCCCGCTCATTGAAGATACCTTTAAAAAAAGAGCATGCCATTAAAAAATTAAATAACCTGCATACAACATATATAGACTCGGCAACGTTCAATAGCAGAAATTTTTTCAATATGGCGGGGATAGGTTTCGATGCGCACATAAGTTCTGTTTTTTCGCGTGAGAGAACCCGGGGCTTTAAAGGCTATATTAAAACCACCCTTACTGAAATTGCTCATTATAAATCGCAGCATTATCTTATAGAAATTGATGGGAAGAAAATAGAGCGGGAAGCCTTTATGCTAAGTATCGCAAACTCTTCGCAATTTGGAAATAATGCGCATATCTCCCCTAAAGCATCTTTATTTGACGGCTTGGTTGATGTATGCATCATTAAGCCTTTCCCACTTTATAAATTCCCGTTAATGGGCTGGCATATGTTCAGTAAAACAGCCCACCATTCACGTTATGTAGAAATAATAAAAGGAAGAAAGCTACACATTGTAAGGGAAAAAGCAGATGCAGTACATTTAGACGGTGAACCCGTGCAAATGGGTAAAGAAATTGATGTAGAGGTCATACCCCACTCGGTTGGGATATTAATTTAGCTTTCAGCTTTTAACTTTAAAAGTATGTCAAAAAAAAATAAAGGAATTACGGGGGTTGTTTATTCAACAGACTCGGATTTCAAATATGAAACTGAGGACCAAAAGGAGGAGGAAACTTTAGAACCCCGTTATCAGGATTTACGTGTTCAGTTAGATAAAAAACAAAGAGGCGGAAAACCTGTTACACTGATTACCGGTTTCAGAGGCTCTGACGAAGATCTTGAAATACTTGGAAAAAAACTAAAGCAGAAATGCGGAGTAGGAGGGACTGTGAAGGATGGAAATATACTGATACAGGGCAATTTTACTGAAAAAATTATAGACTTATTAAAAACAGAAGGATACAAGGTAAAGAAAATCGGAGGGTAACACGCCCTTACAGCGTCTTTACGCCGGAAACTTTTTATCAAATTAAGCGTGCAACAAACATTAAATTTTTAATTGGCTCTTGCATTTGAAAAAAAAAATAGTTTTCATTGTAAAAAATTGGCTTCCTGTTTAGGACGTATAGCTTAAACAATTATAAACCTTAGCCGCACTTCTTAATAAGGAAACTGGGTAACGGAATTGTTATTAAATACAAAAGCGATTTTTAATGCTAATAATTTAATTTGCTATTTATAATATAGTAACATCAAACAATCAATTTATATTATTTAACTTAATCAAAAACTAAATCTAAATTTTTAAAAAAATGGCAAACGCACCAAAACCGACAACAGCGAAGAAAGAGAGCACTGGGTCAAGTATTTTTGCAAGTCTTACAATTGTTATTTGCATCATCATCGGGATTTTATTATGGAAGTTTGTAATGGGTAATCCGTCAAACTTTGAGGGCGGCGATCCGGAAAACGGGCACCCACTGCAAGGGAACTATTTTGGTATGATTTACAAGGGCGGTTACATTGTACCTGTACTTATCGGAATGTTATTAATGGTAATTGTATTCTCTATTGAACGGTTTATTGTTATTAACAAAGCTACCGGAACAGGCAACATGGATGTTTTCGTTAAAAAGATCCAAAGCTTACTTGGAACAGGAAATATCGAAGCAGCTATTGCTGAATGCGACAAACAAAAAGGTTCTGTAGCCAACGTAATTAAATCAGGCCTTAGAAAATACAGGGAAATGGAATCTGACCAGGTAATGGACACAGAACAAAAATGCCTTGCTATTCAAAAAGATATTGAAGAAGCTACTGCTTTAGAAATGCCTATGCTTGAGCAAAATCTTACTGTAATTGCAACATTGGTATCAATTGGTACATTGATGGGACTATTAGGTACAGTAACAGGTATGATCAAGGCGTTTGCCGGATTAGCCACTGCAGGTGCTCCTGACCAGGCTCAGCTTGCAAATGGTATTTCTGAGGCCCTGATCAATACAGCAACAGGTATTTCTACATCTGCACTTGCTATCATCATGTACAATATCTTCACTTCTAAAATTGATAAATTAACTTATTCAATTGACGAAGCCGGATTTTCAATTGTACAAACCTATGCCAGCACGCATAAATAAAGAATAAAAAAAATTTAGTGAAGTTTTTGCTCCCGGATTTATGGAAAGTTCGGGACTTTTTCATCATTAATGAAAACATATTTAAAGGATCATTTAAAATAAAAAGATGCCTAGAGTAAAAATTGCAAGAAAGAGTACCACAATTGACATGACGGCAATGTGTGATGTTGCTTTCCTGCTGTTAACATTCTTTATTTTAACAGCAACTGCACGTCAGCCAGAACCTTTACCGGTTGATACACCTTCTTCTACGGTAAAAATTAAATTGCCTTCAACCGATATTGGTACACTGACAGTAGGGGATGGAAAAGTTTTCTTTGGTGTAGCAGGACAATCAATCCGCGAACGGATGCTGGAACGTATGGCCGATCGCTATAAGATTCAGTTCACTCCGGAAGAAAAGAAAAGATTTTCAGTAATGGAATCTTTCGGGGTTCCTATTGCTAACTTAAAACAATTGATTGCAATGTCAAGCGAAGAGCGTAACAAGCCGGGAGTTCAGCCGGGCATACCTACCGATTCTACCGACAATCAGTTAAACGAATGGATTCTTTCTGCCCGCTATGCCACAAAAGAAATTGACAATAAAGAAATGCGGGTAAGCATCAAAGGCGATGCGCAGGAAGAATATCCTGTAATGAAGAAAATAATTGACATCCTTCAAAAGCAAAAAGTAAACAAATTCAGTTTGATTACTTCTTTAGAAGGTGGCGATGAGAAGAAATAGGTAACCATTAAAGATAAAAAACAATGGCAGAATTAGACACCTCCGGTGGTGGTAAGAAAAAGGGCGGGAAAGTAAGAAGCAAGAAACAGGCAACACGTGTTGATTTAACTGCGATGGTTGACCTTGCATTCCTTCTGATCACTTTCTTTATGCTTACCACTACTCTGGCCAAGCCGCAAGCAATGGACTTGGCAATGCCCGACAAAGATGAAACCAATAAAGAAGCCCAGTTAGACGTAGCTGATAACCGTTCAATGACAATTTTGATCGGAAAGGATAACAAACTGGAATGGTATATAGGTTTAGTAGATAAGCCGCTTACCCCTCCAACCGTTGATAATTTCGGTAAAAATGGCATTCGTGAGGCGATTATCGAAAACAATAAAAAGGTTCTTGCAGAAACAGGCGATCCTAAAAAAGGATTAATCGTATTGATAAAACCGAGTGATAAATCCAATTATAAGAATCTCGTAGATATTCTGGATGAATTAAAAATTACCAATATTCAGCAGTACGCGATTGTGGATATCACTCCTGCGGAGATAGACCTGATGAAGCGTGATGGAATTTATTAGGCAAGGAAATAACAATATAATCCGTTAAAAATGGCAAAATTAGATTTATATAATTTACAGTGGATTGATGTAATATTTTCCGGCCGTAATAAAGCGTATGGTGCGTATGAATTACGAAAGGAAAATCCGAGAACAACATCAAGAGCTTTACTGATTGGAAGCGTGTTCTTCGTTCTTGCAGTAAGTTCTCCTATAATAATTAAATACATTTCCGGATTTGTACCGGAAGAAAAGGAGAAAGTAATTGCGACAGAAGTTGTTTTAACTGCCCCCCCTCCGGTGGATGAAAAAACACCTCCGCCACCTCCGCCAGAACCTCCGAAACCAAAGGTTGACCAGGTGAAATTTCCACCTCCGGTAGTTGTACCTAAAGAGCAGGTGCGTGACGAGGAACCTCCTACAGTAGAGGAACTTAAAACAGCGGATCCTGGTCAGAAAACAATTGAAGGTGACCCGAATGCAGACATTCGTATTGACGAGCCGGTTGGTGAAGCTCCGAAAGAGGCTGCAGTTACAGAAGATAACAACATCTATAACTTTGCTGCTATTGAGGTTGCTCCTGAATTCCAGGGCGGACAAAAAGGATGGGCGAAGTACTTAGGTAATAATCTTCGGTATCCTGCTATCGCCCGTGAAAACGGCATCAGTGGCCGTGTTACCGTGCAGTTCGTTGTTGAAAAAGACGGAAGCGTTACAGATATTAAAGTATTAAGAGGAATTGGCGGGGGCTGCGATGAAGAAGCGGTTCGCGTATTAAAAACAGCTCCTAAATGGAAACCAGGTATCCAGAACGGTCGTCCGGTACGGGTATCTTATGTAATGCCGATTGTATTCCAGTTAGCGGAATAAATTATGTTACATACAAATAACAGAGAGCAGAAATCGCCCCAAAAGCGATTTCTGCTTATTTTAGGCCTTGTAATGTTTGCCTTTTATTTTGTGCTTGGCTTGTTTATTATCTTTTGGGATTCTTTTCCGCTCGCCTTAAGCAAAACCTACCGGATCCTTTTTGGAGTACTGATAATTGTTTATTCCTTTTTCCGGTTTGTCCGCCTGGTACAGGTAAGGAAGGATTGATTTATGAAAAAGTCTGTTTTAGGTATCGTTTTATTTTGCTTTGCAGTATTTGCAGTCAGCTGTCAGAATAATACAAAAACTGTTCAGGAAAGCTATACAAGCGGTTCAACTACGATGATAGCCGACGAAAGTTTTGAACCCATTGTGGATGCCCAATTATATGTTTTCGAGAGCATTTACCCGCAGGCAAAAATCAATATGCTGTATAAGCCCGAACAGGAATTGTTAAATCTTTTTTTAAATGACAGCGTTCGAGTTGCTATCCTTTCAAGAAAGCTGAATAAGCAGGAAGAGAAAGTTTTTACAAACCTTCATATTAAAATTCGTGTTAATCGCTTTGCTATAGATGCCATCTCTTTGGTTACGCATAAGTCTTCCCCTGATAGTGGAGTACTTGTAAAAGATATTAAAGATCTGATGCAGGGAAAACCGAGTAGGATAAAAAGCTTGGTGTTTGATAATCCAAATTCAAGTACGGTGCGTTACCTGATGGAGTTATCAGGGATTAAACTTTTACCTAAAAAAGGTGTCTATGCATTAAAGTCCAATCCTGAAGTAATTAAGTATGTACACAATAATCCGGGTACAATTGGTGTTATAGGATTTAACTGGATAGAACAGCCGGATGAGGATTTAGAACAATACGTCGCTGATTTGAAAGTGTTAGGAGTAAAGGATACAGAGAGGAAGGAAGAAAATGATAAGTTTTTCAAACCAAATCAGGATAACCTTGCTTTAGGCTTGTATCCTCTTACACGAGACCTTTATATAATCAATTGTCAGGGAAGGCCTGGCTTGGGTTGGGGATTTGCATCTTTCCTGGCCAGCGAAAGAGGACAACGGATCGTATTAAAATCTGGCTTGCTTCCTGATAGTATTCCGTCCAGGGAGATAATTATTAAAAAGTAATATTTTTTAACCTAGAACAAATGAATATGATAAAAAAAACAATGAAAGTTAGTTTGGCTTTCGTTTTGCTTACTTCTGCTGCTCTTGCTCAAAATCTCGATGAAGTAAAAAGGGCGATAGATGCGGAGCAGTATCAGAAAGCTAAAACTACCCTGAAGTCGATGATTGCAGCGAAACCGGAAGAGCCTCAGAATTACTTTTTCCTGGGAAATGTATATATCAAGACTGATTATATTGATTCAGCTAAGGCCACTTTTCAGAAAGGTGTTTCTGCCGATGCTGAAGCTCCTCTAAATTACGTTGGTTTAGGTGCTGTAGAGTTGCAGAACAATAATGCTGGAGGTGCTAAAACTAATTTTGATAAGGCCGTGTCCCTTCTTAAAAGAAAAGATTACGATGCCTATTTATACATAGGAAAAGCATATACGTATGCTCCAAAACCAGATTATGCACAGGCAATTCAATATCTTGATAAAGCAAAAGAGAAAAATGCGAAAGATGCTGAAATATTTTTGGCCCTGGGCGATGCTTACCGCGGCCAAATGAAAAACAGCGAAGCATTTAGTGCTTACCGTACAGCATTTGATTTGGACAAGAGTTTATTACGTGCTAAAGTTGAGCTGGGCGTTATTAATAAAATGGCAAAGGCGTTCCCTGAGTCTGTAAAGGAATTTAATGACGTGATTGCGTTAAACCCTAATTATGGTCCTGCATATCGTGAACTAGCTGAAACATATTATTTGTGGGCGAACTCAGACGAGAAGACTTACGATGCCAAAATAAAGCAGGCCCTGCAGTATTATGAGAAGTACATGGATTTAACAGACCGTTCTTTCGAATCCCGTATGCGCCATGCCGACTTCTTAATTCTTGCTAAGGATTATAAAGCTTTAGAGCAGGAAGCACAGGAAATGGCAAAATTAGATAAAGCTAATCCTCGTATTTATCGTTATCTAGGTTATTCTGCTTTTCAGAATGGAAACTACGATGCCAGTATTAAGGCATTGAACGATTTCATGGCTAAAGTGGATACTTCACGTCTTATCGGTCAGGATTATTTATTCCTTGGCCGTGCGCAAATGAAAACCGGTAAAGATTCTTTAGGTATCAATAACCTGAGGAAGGCTGTGGAAATTGATTCTACCAATGCAGAAGTAATGAGCGATATCGGTAAAACGTTATTTGGTGCGAAACAATACGATCAGGCGGCAGAAATGTATGCACTTGCAGTAAAAAATCCTAAATCAAAAACCATCGTTTATGATAGCTTTTATTTAGGTATGTCGTATTATTTTGATTACGCTACTAAAATTAACGATAAACAAAATCCTCCAAGTAAGGATCTGCTTGTTAAGGCAGATAGCGCTTTCAGTTATGTTATTGAAAGATCGCCAACTACACCGGATGCGTATCTGTACCGTGCACGTGTAAACCGTTTATTGGATGACGAACAAAATCCGAAAGGATTAATGGTGCCGTATTATGAGAAATTTATAGAGGTTTTATCAGCTCGGCCAGAGGCATTGAATGATGCACGTAACAAGAAAAATCTGAACGAGGCATACAGTAATCTGGGTGCATATTACTTAAATTCGGACAAAGCTAAAGCAAAAGAATACTTTAATAAGGCCTTGGCGATGGATCCGCAGGATAAATATTCATCGGATGCGCTTAAATCATTAGGTGGAAAGTAACCCTAAATATTTGACAGTTAAAGAGCCCCAAAAGGGCTCTTTTTCATTTGATTATATATATATTTGCGCCGTAAAAAATCATGGAAGTACAAAGCACCCCCGTTAACTACCTGCCAATTATATTTCAGATCATTGTGGCCCTTGGATTTGTTGTGTTTACAATGGTTTTAACACATTTGGTTGGGCCTAAACGCAAAACTGATGATAAGCTGACACCTTTTGAGTCGGGTATTGAAGTTATTGGTAATGCACGCCAGCCCTTTTCTATTAAATATTTTTTAGTGGCTATTCTTTTCGTGCTGTTTGATGTGGAAGTAATTTTTATGTATCCGTGGGCAGTAAACTTTAAAGACCTGGGTTTGCAGGGTATGATTGAGATGTTTATTTTCATGGGAACCCTGCTGTTAGGCTTTATTTATATAATTAAGAAAAAGGCGCTTGACTGGGAGTAGATCAATTCTAAATTTGATTTGCCTCATCTTAATAATGGTATAAAATTTGTATTTTTGTAGTTGATTTCATGTAGCTTGAAATCAACTTTTTATAATCCGAAAGACAAGTAATGAGTGATATAAAATTAGCAGAAGCACCTCCGGGAGTTGAAGGGTCGGGATTCTTTGCAACTTCTTTCGATAAGGTTATAGGGTTGGCACGTTCGCACTCTTTGTGGCCTTTGCCGTTTGCTACCTCTTGTTGTGGTATTGAATTTATGGCAACAATGGGTTCGCATTATGATATTGCACGTTTTGGATCAGAGCGGCCATCTTTTTCTCCACGGCAGGCGGATATGCTGCTGGTAATGGGAACTATTGCTAAGAAAATGGGCCCGGTGCTAAGACAGGTTTATATACAAATGGCAGAACCCCGCTGGGTTATTGCAGTGGGTGCGTGTGCCAGTAGCGGCGGTATTTTCGATACCTATTCTGTTCTTCAGGGTATTGACGAAATAATTCCTGTAGACGTGTATGTTCCAGGATGCCCGCCCAGGCCTGAAGCAATTATAAGCGGTGTGTTGAGATTACAGGATTTAGTTAAAAATGAATCCTTAAGAAGAAGAAATTCAGCCGAATACAAAGAACTATTAGCTAAATACGGAATCCAGTAAATGGGTAAAATAAGTAATCAGGCGGTATTGCAGAAACTAAATCTTCGCTTTGGGGATAAAATTTCGGTACCGCAAGAACCTTACGGTTTATTAACCTTCGAAACAACAAAAGATACTATAATCGACGTTCTTACTTTCCTTAAAGAAGATCCTGAACTTCGATTTAATTATCTTACCGATATTACAGGAGTGCATTATCCTGAACAGGAACTCCCGATAGGGGTAATTTATCATCTTCATAGTTTAACAAATAATGTACGTGTACGTATAAAGGTTTTTCTGGAAGATAAAAGGCCTGTTATTCCTACGGTTACCCGTTTATGGAACGGTGCAAACTGGATGGAAAGAGAAACTTACGACTTTTTTGGCGTTGTGTTTGAAGGTCATCCGGATTTACGCAGAATATTGAATTTAGATGAGATGACGGCTTTCCCGATGCGAAAAGAGTTTCCGCTTGAGGACCCGAACCGTGCAGATAAAAAAGACTTTTTCTTTGGTAGATAAGATGAATCAGCCAGTTATATTTAATAATCAGGAACTTCCGGATGCCACTACCACGCTAAACCTGGGCCCAACGCACCCGGCTACGCATGGAGTATTCCAGAATGTGCTGGAGATGGATGGAGAACGTATATTAAGTGGCGTTTCTACTATCGGATATATACACCGGGCATTTGAAAAAATTGCTGAACACCGGCCCTTCTATCAGATAACACCTCTTACAGACCGGTTAAATTATTGTTCATCACCCATAAATAATATGGGCTGGCACATGACGGTTGAGAAGTTACTGGGTGTGCAAACACCTAAAAGAGTAGATTATCTTCGGGTTATCATCATGGAGTTAGCCCGTATCTCTGACCATTTGATTTGCAACGGAATTTTAGGGGTAGACACCGGCGCTTATTCGGGTTTTTTATACCTGATGGAAGAACGGGAGCACATTTACGAGATCTACGAAGAAATTTGTGGAGCACGTCTCACAACAAATATTGGCCGTATAGGTGGTTTTGAGCGAGATTGGAACGATATTGCTTTCGCAAAACTGAACAAGTTTTTAAAGAACTTTCCTCCTATCCTTAAAGAATTTGAAGCGTTATTTAATCGTAATCGGATATTTATCGATCGAACTGCAGGCGTTGGAGCGGTTGATCCGGAAACAGCCTTGAATTACAGTTGGAGCGGCCCTATTCTTCGGGCTACAGGCGTTGATTATGATGTTCGTGCAAATGAACCTTATAGTTCATATGAAGATTTTGATTTCGAGATACCGGTAGGTACTTCCGGCGATGTTTACGATCGTTTTATCGTTCGTAACGAAGAAATGTGGCAAAGCTTGCGCATTATCGAGCAGGCATTGAAAAAACTGGAAAAAGAGCCGAAAGGTGTGTATCACGCAGATGTTCCTGAATTTTATCTTCCTCCCAAGGAAGAAGTTTATAATAACATGGAAGCATTGATCTATCATTTTAAAATTGTGATGGGTGAGATAGATACACCGAAAACGGAAGTTTATCATTGCGTGGAAGGTGGTAACGGTGAATTAGGCTTTTATCTGATAAATGACGGCGGACGTACTCCTTACCGTTTGCATTTCCGCCGCCCAAGTTTTATAAATTACCAGATGTATGCTCCTATGAGCAGAGGAATGTTTCTTTCTGATGCGATTATCAATATGAGTAGTTTAAATGTAATTGCAGGAGAATTAGATGCTTAGTTTAAATCAAACAGAGGATGTACTGTTTACTCCGGAACTGATAACAAAATTTAACGAAATAGTTGCCCGATATCCTGAAGGCAGGCAGAAATCGGCTTTGCTGCCTATACTTCATTTGGTACAGGCAGAATATGGCTGGGTAAGTGTGCCGGCAATGGATAAAGTAGCCGATTATCTGGATATAAAACCTATAGAAGTGTATGAGGTAGCAACCTTTTACACCATGTTTTTCTTAAAACCATCCGGCAAATATGTGCTTGAAGTTTGTCGTACCGGGCCTTGTTGCCTGGTAGGGGCAGAAAAGATAATGAAATATATCCAGGAGAAACTGGGTGTAAAGGAAGGCGAAGTAACGGCAGATGGCTTATTCAGCTGGAGAGGTGTGGAGTGCCTTGCGGCATGTGGAATGGGTCCCGTATTACAAATCGGGCCTGAATATACTTTTTATGAAAATCTTACTGAAGGTAAGATAGATGAATTGATAGATAATTTACGATTAACAACTGCAGATAAACCTGTTGTTGAAATTAGCTGATAAATGGGGCGAAAATTATTATTAGAACATATTGGCGTACCCGGTATAAATACTTTTGATGTCTATCGTCAGATGGGAGGATATCGTGCTGTTGAAAAAGCACTTAAAACGATGTCTCCCGACGATGTGGTGGAAGAGGTAAAAAAATCAGGGCTCCGGGGCCGCGGGGGGGCAGGTTTTCCTACAGGAATGAAATGGAGCTTTCTGGCAAAGCCCGAAGGCAAGCCTCGTTACCTCGTTTGTAATGGCGACGAATCTGAGCCCGGAACTTTTAAAGACCGGTATCTGATGACTCATATTCCTCATATACTTATTGAGGGAATGATCATATCCAGTTTTGCCTTGGGTGCAACTACTTCTTATATCTACGTACGAGGTGAAATGATGCCTCAGATACGTATACTGGAAAAAGCAATTGCAGAAGCCAGGAACGCTGGATTTTTAGGTAAAAATATATTAGGATCCGGTTTCGATCTTGAATTGTACGTGCAACCCGGTGGCGGAGCGTATATATGCGGAGAGGAAACTGCACTGATCGAATCGCTGGAAGGGAAAAGGGGAAATCCAAGAATTAAGCCGCCGTTTCCTGCTATTTCAGGTTTGTATAACTGCCCTACAGTAGTAAACAATGTTGAAACTATTGCAGCGACAGTTCCTATTATTAATGAAGGTGGTGATGAGTATGCAAAACTTGGAATTGGACGCAGCACAGGCACTAAACTTATTTCAGCTTCAGGGAACCTGAATAAGCCCGGAGTCTATGAAATTGAGCTGGGCGTTCCTGTAGAAGAGTTTATTTATTCAGAAGAATACTGTGGTGGGATTGCTGATGGAAAGCGTCTGAAAGCAGTAGTTGCAGGAGGTTCATCAGTTCCTATTTTACCTGCTAATCTTATTTTAAAAACAATTAATGGAGATAATCGGATAATGACTTACGAGTCCTTATCCGATGGAGGATTTGCAACAGGCACCATGCTGGGTTCGGGGGGATTCATTGCATTTGACGAAGACCAGTGTATTGTGCGCAACACCTGGAATTTCTCCCGCTTTTATCATCATGAAAGCTGCGGCCAATGTTCGCCATGCCGCGAAGGAACCGGATGGATGGAAAAAGTACTTCATCGTTTGGAATATGGTCATGGAAAGCTGAGCGATATGGACCTTTTAGTAGATGTGTCAAAAAAAATAGAAGGAAATACCATTTGTCCGCTGGGTGATGCCGCTGCCTGGCCCGTAGCAAGTGCAATTCGCCATTTCAGGGATGAATTCGAATGGCATGTTAAGGAACCGAAACTGGCAATGGAGAGGAATTATGGACTGGCACATTATGCTGATCCTCTTCAGAAACCTGAAACAGTAGTTTAAAGCAGGGTTATTGGAGGGAAAGAGTGGCAGAGTGATCTAAAAGTTTGAATGCTTAGTTTCAGATCGCTTATTAATTCCAGAATGACTAAAAATAAAAGAATTATCTTTTACAATGAGTGACAAAGTTAAAGTAACAATAGACGGAATTACAATTGAGGTAGAACCGGGAACAACCATTCTGAATGCTGCAAGGCAAATAGGCGGAGAAATTGTTCCTCCCGCAATGTGTTATTATTCCAGGTTACAGGGAAGTGGGGGAAAGTGCCGTACCTGTTTAGTAAAAGTTAGCAAGGGGTCTGAAAAAGATCCCCGTCCCATGCCGAAACTGGTTGCATCCTGCCGTACGGGGGTAATGGATGGGATGGAAGTTCAGAACATAACTTCTCCGGAAGTAATTGAAGCAAGGAAAGGTGTAGTAGAGATGTTATTGATCAACCATCCATTAGATTGTCCTATCTGTGACCAGGCTGGCGAATGTCATTTGCAGGACCTGGCTTATGAACACGGCACAGAAAGCACCCGTTATGAATTTGAGCGTAGAACATTTGACAAGATTGATATAGGAGATAAGATACAGCTGCACATGACCCGTTGTATTTTATGCTACCGCTGCGTTTTCACTGCCGACCAGATTACAGATAACAGGATACACGGTATTTTAGGTCGAGGTGATGCAGCAGAGATTTCAACTTACATTGAAAAGGCGATTGAAAATGACTTTTCCGGTAATATGATTGACGTTTGTCCGGTAGGGGCATTAACAGATAAAACATTCCGGTTTAAACAGCGGGTTTGGTTTACAAAGCCTGTTGATGCTCACCGTGATTGCCCTACCTGCTCAGGAAAAGTAACCTTATGGTATAAAGGTGAAGATGTAATCCGAGTAACTGCAAGAAAAGATCAATACGGCGAGGTGGAAGAATTTATTTGTAATACCTGCCGTTTTGAAACCAAGAAAACGAGTGATTGGGTGATAGAGGGTCCAAGGAAGATTTCTAACCATTCGGTTATTTCGGCGAACCATTATGAAGCGCTGAAACCGCTTCCAGTTATACAGAAGAATCCGGCTTTGATTGAAGCTAATAAAGAACAATTTGAACGAACAACAAAGATTTAATGGAACTGGCATTTGTTATAGAAAAATTTGTGTTGATCACGGTGATCTTTGCGATCAGCCTGGGTGTTGCAGCTTATTCAACGCTGGCTGAACGTAAAATAGCGGGCTTTTTGCAGGATCGTGTTGGACCGCACAGGGCAGGACCGGGAGGAATGTTTCAGCCATTAGCGGATGGATTGAAAATGTTTTTTAAAGAGGAAATCATTCCTGCACAGGCTAATCATTTCCTTTTTATTGCGGGTCCGTCGCTGGCATTGTTAACAGCATGCATCGGAAGTGCTGTAATTCCCTGGGGTCAGGAAATGGTTATCGGCGGCAGGACTATTGAACTGCAGGTAACAGATATTAACGTGGGTATCCTGTACATTTTCGGTATCGTTTCTTTAGGCGTTTATGGCGTTATGATAGGAGGCTGGGCTTCCAATAATAAATATTCCTTAATGGGAGCCATTCGTGCTGCTTCTCAGAATATCAGCTACGAAATTGCGATGGGCCTTTCCATCATTGCTTTGTTAATGATGACGGGAACCTTATCTCTTCGTGAAATTGCCGCTCAGCAATCGGGTTTCTGGGCTGATGGATGGTTTAGCTGGAACGTATTTAAACAGCCGCTTGGCTTTTTAATATTCCTGGTTTGTGCTTTTGCCGAAACTAACCGGACGCCTTTTGATCTTCCTGAATGTGAAACTGAACTTGTAGGTGGATATCATACAGAATATTCTGGCTTTAAAATGGGAGCTTATATGTTCTCTGAATATATCAACATGTTCGTTTCATCAGCAGTAATGTCTACCCTTTATTTCGGAGGATATAATTATCCCGGAATGGAGTGGGTAAACGCCATGCTTGGACCTACCTGGGGGCCTTTAGTTGGGGTGTTGGTATTATTCATCAAAATATTCCTTTTCATCTTCTTCTTTATGTGGGTGCGTTGGACAGTTCCACGTTTCCGTTACGATCAGTTGATGAATTTAGGATGGAAAGTATTGATTCCGCTGGCAATAGCAAACATTGTTATTACCGGAGTATGGATGACTGTAAAAGATTTAATTTAATAATAGCTTAAAGCGTAAGGCCAAAGCGAAGAGAATTGTTTAGTTAGAAATTGGAGTGAAAGCTGATAGGTGTGGTATTTAACAAACCTTTTTCCTTGTAGCTTTTGCCTTTTACCTTAATTATGGAATCATTAAGTAACCGGAAAAAAGTTTTAGAACAAAAACCCATGACCTTCATGGAGCGTTTGTACCTTCCTGCAATTTTTAAAGGAATGGCTATTACTTTTCGTCATATGTTTAAGAAAAAGGAAACTGTTTTTTATCCTGAGGTTGAACGCCCGATTTCAGAAAACTGGCGGGGGCTTCATTCTTTAAAACGGGATGAACAGGGAAGAGAACGTTGCACTGCCTGCGGATTATGTGCACTGGCTTGTCCGGCCGAGGCAATAACAATGATTGCTGCAGAGCGTAAAAAAGGCGAAGAAAATTTATATCGTGAAGAAAAATATGCTGCGGTTTATGAAGTAAATATGCTTCGCTGCATCTTTTGCGGGTTGTGCGAAGAGGCATGCCCTAAAGAGGCGATATACCTCGACGGTCCTTATATAACTGCCGATTATTTACGTAAGGATTTTATTTATGGTAAGGACAAATTAGTTGAACCGCCTCTGAAATCGTAAAAAGTTTTACCTTTGCCCCGCTTAAGTAAGGGGCAAAGCTTAAAAATTATTTTAATGAATATATCTTTATTCTATTTAGTAGCTTTCTTATCGATCTTTTTTTCACTGTTGGTTATTTTTTCAAAGAACCCGATACACAGTGTTTTATACCTGATCATTACCTTTTTTACATTTACAATTCATTACGTTCTTCTCAATGCACAGTTTTTGGCAATAGTGAATTTTATCGTTTATATGGGGGCAATTATGGTACTTTTCCTTTTTGTACTCATGTTACTGAATCTTAATAAAGATACCGAGCCAATGAAATCGAACCTGTTAAAGATTGTAGGAGTAATTGGAGGAATGTGTTTATTAGTTACACTGGCCGGATCATTAAAGGCATTGAATATTTCTGATCCTGTTGTCCTTAAATCTCCCGACATAGGCCTTGTTAAAAATCTCGGAAAAGTTCTTTTTAATGAATTCCTTCTCCCTTTTGAGGTTTCATCTATACTACTGCTGTCGGCGATGGTAGGTGCAGTATTACTGGCTAAAAAAGATCCTAAAAACGCATAATGGAAAATCTTACTCAAACCATACAAACCGTTCCTTTAAATCATTATATTTTATTCAGCGCCATTATTTTTGCAATAGGAGTAATGGGAGTTTTGATACGAAGAAATGCCATTGTAATTTTTATGTCGGTGGAGTTAATGCTAAACGCGGTTAATTTGCTGCTCACTGCTTTCTCTGTTTATCGCGGAGATGCTTCAGGCCAGGTTTTCGTGTTTTTTATTATGGCTCTTGCAGCCGCTGAAGTTGCTATCGGCCTTGCCATCATCGTAATGATTTACAGAAATACCAATTCAATTGATATTAATGTGCTGAACCGTTTAAAATGGTAAGAGAAGCTTACGATCTGATAGTTGAGGATTTGATTTTGAATTACGAATTATAATTTTTCATGATAAATTTAGTCTGGTTAGTTCCATTATTTCCTTTAATTGGATTTATAATAAACGGTTTAGGCAGAAACGTATTGCCGAAAAGTGTTGTAGGATTTATTGGAAGTCTTTCGGTTTTACTTTCTTTCGCAGTAAGCCTTGGAATCTTCTTTGAATTAAACAGCGCTGATACTAAGTCTTTTCTTGTTCCTGTTTTTAACTGGATTCAGGCTGGCAGCTTATCTGTGCCTTTTTCATTCCAGGTTGATCCTTTAAGTGCATTAATGCTGCTGATTGTAACCGGCATTGGCTTTCTGATCCATGTTTATTCTACCGGGTACATGCATCATGATTCAGGTTTCGCTAAGTTCTTTTCTTATCTGAACCTGTTTGTATTTTTCATGCTCCTCCTTGTTTTAGGATCAAACTATGTAGTGATGTTTATTGGCTGGGAAGGCGTAGGGTTATGTTCTTACCTTCTCATCGGGTTTTGGTTCACAAACGAATCCTATGCCAGTGCTGCTAAAAAGGCTTTTGTAATGAACCGTATAGGGGATTTAGGCTTTCTTATCGCAGTATTCCTGATATTTACAACTTTTGGAAGTGTAGAATTTGCACAAGTATTTCCAAAAGCAGCATCTATGGCTTCTGGCGATAGTACCTTACTTTTAATTACTATTTTTTTATTCATAGCAGCTACCGGTAAATCTGCACAAATTCCTTTATTTACCTGGCTGCCGGATGCAATGGCCGGCCCCACACCTGTTTCTGCATTGATACATGCTGCTACCATGGTTACTGCCGGAATTTATATGATTGCTCGCTCTAATATCCTGTTTACACTTTCGCCTGTTACTCTGGATATTGTTGCTGTTATCGGGCTGGCAACAGCGATTCTTGCTGCGGCAATTGCTATCACTCAAACAGATATTAAAAAGGTATTGGCTTATTCTACCGTTTCTCAGTTGGGCTATATGTTTTTAGGATTAGGAGTTGGTGCATACACCGGTGCTTTTTTCCACGTAATTACGCATGCCTTTTTCAAGGCTCTTTTGTTTCTTGGCGCCGGCTCTGTTATTCATGGCATGAGCAACGAACAGGATATGCGTTTGATGGGCGGATTAAAAAAGAAGCTGCCTGTTACTTTTTTAACTATGCTGGTTGGTACAATTGCTATTTCCGGCTTACCTCCTTTTTCAGGGTTCTTTTCTAAAGATGAAATTCTGGCTCATGCCTACGAGCATAATAAATTGTTATGGGTAATCGGGGTAATCGGAGCAATGCTAACAGCCTTTTATATGTTCCGGATGCTATTCTTAACTTTTTACGGGGAGTTTAGAGGCACGCACGAACAGGAGCATCATTTACATGAATCTCCAAAATCAATGACTGTTCCTTTAATCGTTTTAGCGATTTTATCTGCAGTCGGCGGATTTATCGGAGTGCCTGAGGTGCTGGGCGGAAATCATTGGCTTGCTCGTTTCTTACAACCTGTATTTGAAGGTTCAAATGGAAAAACAGGTGAAATTGCCTTAGATCATAGTATAGAATATGTGCTGATGACAATATCAGTTGTACTTGCCTTGGTTGCTGCACTTATTTCCTATTCAAAATATGTTAAAAATAAACATGTTCCGGTTGCCGATTCATCAGAACGTGGCGCTTTGGCAAAATTATCTTATAACAAGTTTTATATCGATGAACTTTACGATGCGCTGGTAACACGTCCGTTAAATGCGTTATCAGGCTTCTTTTATAAGGTAATAGATAAAACCGGGATAGATGGAATTGTAAATGGCGTTGGATCGGCAACGAATGAAGCAAGCAAAGGATTACGGCTTTTGCAAACCGGAAATATAGGTTTTTACATTTTTGTAATGGTTGCCGGCATTGTGGCCATACTGGTGTATGGGTTTTATAAATTTTAATAGAAGGCTTTAAAAGATAAATGGAAATTATACTGCTTATATTTTTACCGCTGGCCGGAGCAATTATAACCGGATTAACCGGTAAATCTCAACAGGCAAAAAAAATAGCGTTAGCCTGGTCAATTGTGTCGCTGGCTATAACAGGCTACCTCTTGTCAGTATTTAATCCTCAAAACTCCACACAGTTTTTGGTTAATTATCCATGGATTCCTGCAATGGGAACTCATTTTAAAGCCGGTATAGACGGGATCAGTATGCTGATGGTTTTATTGACCAATTGCCTTATTCCTTTAATTATTCTAGCAAGCTTTAAACATAAATATAAAAATTCCGGCGCTTTTTATGGTTTAATTCTCTTTATGCAAAGCGGCTTGCTGCTTGTATTTACGGCGCTGGATGCTTTCTTGTTTTATGTAGGATGGGAGGCAGCACTGATTCCAATTTATTTTATTTGTGCTGTCTGGGGTGGCGAAAATCGTATCCGTGTAAACCTTAAATTTTTTATTTATACCATTTTTGGTAGTTTAATTATGCTGATAGCAATTGTCTATCTATCTGTTCAAACTCCAGATAATTCTTATGATATTCAGTCGATTTACCAGTTAGCATTAGATCAGGGTACCCAAAGCTGGATTTTCTGGGCTTTCTTTCTTGCTTTTGCTATTAAAATGCCGGTTTTCCCGTTTCATACCTGGCAACCTGATACCTACACAGAAGCACCTACTACAGGAACAATGCTGCTTTCAGCAATCATGCTGAAAATGGGAACTTACGGAGTTATAAGATGGCTGATACCTGTTGCTCCGCTCGGGTTTGCTGAATGGGGAAAAACGGCTATTGTTCTTTCTATTATTGGAATTGTGTATGCTTCGATCATTGCCTTTACACAAAAAGACATTAAACGCCTGGTTGCTTATTCCTCTATCGGTCACGTAGGATTGATTGCTGCGGGTATTTTCGTGTGGAATACACAAGGCTTGCAGGGTGCCATGATCCAGATGATCAATCACGGAATAAATGTATTCGGATTATTTTTCATTATAGATATTATCAGTAGAAGGCTTAACACCCGGAATTCTGACGATATGGGTGGAATTGCTAAATCTGCTCCGCAGTTTGCTATCGCATTTCTTATTATCCTTTTAGGCGCAGTCGCCTTGCCTTTAACCAATGGATTTATCGGAGAGTTTTTATTGTTAATAGGAGTATATCAGTATAATATCTGGGCAGCTGTTATCGCCGGACTAACTATTATATTCGGAGCAGTGTACATGTTACGAATGTATCAGAAAGTAATGCTTGGAAGTGTAAATGAAAAAACGCTTCTTTTTAAAGACATAGATAGTACTGAGAAGACTATTCTATATATTGTCTGTGCGTTTGTTATTGTTATTGGGATTTATCCAAAACCATTATTAAACATATCTGAGCCTGCGGTTAATCAGTTGATAGAAACAGTTAACAGCAAATTACTTACTCTTAATCCTAATTTATAACAGATTGACGATAGTCATGCAGATTAAAAAAATATGAACGCATTAATTACCATATCAGTTTTAGCGATCGTTATTTTATACCTTGGGCTGTTTAAAGCCAAAAGTGCATTGCTTCCTGTTACCGTAGTAGGATTAATAGTAGCGCTGGGTTTCTCCGTAGCTGAATGGAATGCAGATGCAGCACCCATTTACAACGGAATGATGCTTTTTGATAATTTTGCTGTAGCTTTCTCGGTAATTACCATAGTATCTACCATTCTGATTCTTCTTCTTTCAAAAGATTACTTTGAAAATATCAGTTCAAATGTTGCAGAATATTATACGATAATTTTATTTGCACTGGCCGGAATTGTGGTAATGGTATCATATCATAACCTGAGCATGCTTTTTATCGGTATTGAAATTATGTCGGTAAGCTTGTACATTCTTGCAGGCATAAAAAAGCGTGATTTTGGGTCGAATGAGGCTGCTTTAAAATATTTCCTGATGGGGGCTTTTTCTACAGGCTTCCTGCTTTTTGGGATTACATTGATTTATGGCGCTACCGGCTCGTTTGATCTCGAACAAATAAAATCCTACGTACTTTCCAACCCGCAGGGCGTATCCTCCTTATTTTATTCAGGAATACTTTTAATGATTGTTGCTTTATGCTTCAAAGTGGGAGCAGCACCCTTTCATTTCTGGGTACCTGACGTGTATGAGGGTTCTCCTACGCTGATAACTACTTTTATGAGTACGGTTGTTAAAACAGCGGGTTTTGCAGCCTTCCTTCGTATTTTTGCCATTTGTTTTGCTCCTTTGCATGACTTTTGGATGCCTGTACTTTTAGTAATTACCATAATAACTCTGTTTGTTGGAAATATAACTGCAGTTTATCAGCAAAGCTTTAAGCGGATGCTTGCTTATTCGAGCATTTCACACGTAGGCTATATGTTGTTTGCCATTGTTGCTTTAGGTAAAACATCCGGTAGCGCAGTTTTCCTGTATGCAGCAGCTTATTCACTTGCGTATATTATTGCCTTTGGTATATTGATTTTGCTACAGCGACAAGCTGCTTCCGATACCTTTGAAAGCTTTAATGGTTTATCGCGTAAAAATCCGTATCTCGCTTTTACTTTAAGCATTGCTATGCTATCGCTTGCAGGTATTCCGCTTACTGTTGGATTTATCGGTAAATTTATGATGTTCTCACGGGCGCTTTCAGAATACCACGTATGGCTTGTAGTCCTTGCAGTAATTAATGCAGTTATAGGGATATTCTATTATTTGCGGGTAATTGTTGCTATGTATTTTAAAGATACCGATCGTGCTGAACTAAGTGTGCCATCTTATTATAAAATTGTTTTAGGAATCTCCGCAGCCGTAACTATCCTTTTAGGAGTTTATCCCGGATTTTTAACAGATCTTATCTGACCCCTAAAAATTAATTAATATTCGTAGATTTACGGGTATTACGTTATGCACGAAATCTGGACCTCCCTTCAACATGTTTTAGATGCTGAAAAAATGCTTAGAGAAGGAGGGTTTTATGTGCTTCTTTTCGTAGTGTTTGCAGAGACGGGTCTGTTCTTCGGTTTTTTCTTACCTGGCGATTACCTTTTATTTCTTGCAGGAATGTTTGTTGCAACAGGAAAGCTCGATGTTTCTGTTTCTATTTTAATTGCAGGGCTTATTATTGCTGCCGTAGGAGGAAATTTTGTAGGTTACTGGTTCGGAAGGAGAACTGGCCCTGTATTGTACCAGCGGAAGGATACTTTTTTCTTTAAAAAGCGTTATTTATCCGCAGCTGAAGATTATTACCGAAAGCAAGGTGCTTTTGCTTTGATAATGGGACGTTTTATACCAATTGTGCGGACCTTTGCACCTATATTTGCAGGTATTGTACGTTTGGATATAAGGAAGTTTGCTTTGTACAATATTACGGGTGGAATTCTTTGGATTTCATCATTAACTTTGCTGGGATTTTTTCTCGGAAAAAGATTTGAGAAAGAAATTGAAGCATATCTGGGTTATATCATTTTTGGGTTTATAGCGATAACAGCAATTCCCTTAATCTGGACCTACATAAAATCAAAGTTTGTTTTAAACAAAAGTGAAAAAGATAAGTTGAACGAAATATAAAATAGTATGAGTACGCACCCCTGGCATGAAGTTTCTCCCGGCGAAGATGTTCCTTCCGTTGTTAACGCAATTATTGAAATTCCTAAAGGTTCAAAAGCAAAATATGAAATAGATAAAGCTTCCGGTTTATTAAAGCTTGACCGCGTTTTATTTTCTTCAGTAATGTATCCTGCGAATTATGGCTTTATTCCACAAACTTATTGTGATGACCACGATCCGCTGGATATTCTTGTAATTTGTTCTGTTGATGTGTACCCCATGTCAATAATTGAGGCTAAAGTAATAGGCGTGATGCATATGGTAGACAACGGAGAACAGGATGATAAAATAATTGCAGTGGCTAATAATGACATGTCTGTAAATTATATTAATGATCTGGAAGACCTGCCCCCACATACCATGACAGAAATTGTCCGCTTTTTTAAAGATTATAAAACGCTTGAACATAAAAACGTAACCATTGAACAGTTGATGGGGCGTGAAGAAGCAGTACGGGTTATAAAGGAAAGTCTCGAACTTTACCAGTCAACCTTCGTTGTAAATAGTTAATATCCATGGGTTTTCAGATATTTCTTACGTTTTTTCTGGTCTTTTTAAATGGCTTCTTTGTAGCGGCAGAATTTGCTATTGTTAAAGTCCGGGCATCACAGATAGAGATTAAAGCAAAATCGGGAAGCCGCTTTGCAAAAATCGCAAAGCATATTATTCATCATCTTGATAATTATCTTGCTGCTACTCAATTAGGAATTACGCTGGCATCTCTGGGGCTTGGTTGGGTAGGAGAACGTGTAATGGAGCATATTCTTAATAATTTGATGCTTTCGCTTGGGGTCAGCGTATCGTTTGCCACCAGTTTTTCAGCAACAGCAGCTCCGATAACAGCCTTTATAATTATTACCGTTTTGCACATTGTTTTCGGCGAGTTGGCTCCAAAATCACTGGCAATACAAAAACCTGTTGGAATAACAATGGGTGTATCTTTTCCGTTGCATGTTTTTTACCTCATTTTCCGGCCTTTTATCTGGCTGCTAAATAGCTTTGCCAATCTTATATTAAAGGTATTTGGGGTAAGTTCTGTTAGTGGAAGTGAAGCTCACCATAGTTCCGAAGAGCTTCAGTATTTGCTCGACCAGGGGAAGGAAAGCGGGGCGCTTGATACAAGTGAGCACGAGCTTATAAAAAATGTGTTTGATTTTAATGAGCGGGTTGTTAAAAATATCATGGTTCCGCGAACTAAAATCTCCGCAGTTGAACTGAACACCGATTCAAGAGAGCTGCTCGATTCGATAATTAAAGAAGGATATTCACGCGTACCTGTATATGATGATACAATTGATAAAATTGTTGGCATTGTACACGCGAAAGATATTCTTCCGTTGCTGGCTTCAGGGCAGGAACTGGTTTTGAAAAATATAATCCGTAAGCCTTATTTTATTCCTGAAACAAAGAAAATTAATGACCTTTTAAGCGAGTTGCAGCAAAAACGTATCCAGATAGCAATTGTTCTGGATGAGTTTGGCGGAACAGCAGGGATGGTAACCCTGGAAGATATAGTAGAGGAAATTGTAGGTGAAATACAGGATGAATATGACGAAGAGAAACCTATTGTAGAGAAAGTTTCAGACACGGAATACATTATCAATGCATCGGCGAGTATTTATGATGTGAATGAATATTTACCGCATGATCTTCCGGAAGATGCAGATTATGATACCGTAGCTGGTTTAGTGAGCGATCTTTTTGGTAAAATCCCTGAAGTTGGCGACAGAAAGGATTTTCTGGGCTATGATTTTACTATCCTGAAAAAAACCGAGCAGAATATCGAATCTGTTAAGCTTGAACTTATAATTAATGATACCGACGCCATTGATTTGCGTTGAATTTAAAAGGGAATATGCATCTCTTTTATACTCCCGATATTACTTCAGAAAATTATACTCTTAACGAAGAGGAAAGCCGGCACTGTGCTAAAGTACTAAGGCTTGAAAAGGGTGATGTAGTTTATCTTATTGATGGTAAAGGAGGCCTTTATACAGCTGAAATTGCTGATTCGCATCCCAAACATACTGAGTTAAGAATTACTACTGCAGAAAAAGAATACGGAAAACGGAATCATTATCTTCATCTGGCCGTTGCACCTACAAAGAATATAGACCGTTTTGAATGGTTTCTGGAAAAAGCTACAGAGATTGGTATTGATGCGATTACGCCCATTATCTGCGATCGCTCTGAGCGAAAAGAAATAAAGACAGAGCGCTTGAATAGGGTTATCACTGCTGCTGTAAAACAATCGTTGAAAGCATATCATCCTCATTTAAATGAACCGGTTAAACTTAAACATTTTCTTAATCGGCAAATCGCCGGGCAAAAGTTTATTGCGCATTGTATCAATGGTGAAAAATCTGCGTTGAAGAAACAACTTGTCCCTAACGGAACTTATACTATACTAATAGGCCCTGAAGGTGATTTTACACCTGAAGAAATTAACCTTTCTGCAGAATTTGAATTTATTCCGATAACTTTAGGTAATAGCAGGTTAAGAACAGAAACAGCTGCGTTGGAAGCCTGCTTCGAAGTGAATTTTATGAACCGATGAAAGCCTTTTTTAAATTAATAGGTTTAAGTTTAATATTCTGTGCAGCTTTTGCACCGCCATCGTATAAAATGGCAAAGCTTAAGTATAATGGCGGTGGCGATTGGTATGCAAACAGAACCGCCTTGCCAAATCTTATAAACTTTTGCAACAGAAATCTCGGAACAAATTTCAGTGCTGATGAAAGTATTGTAGAAGCGGGAAGTTCAGAGATTTTTAACTATCCTTTTGTGTACATGACGGGGCATGGGAATGTGCAGTTTTCTGATCAGGAAGCAGAAAACTTACGAAAATATTTAGCTGGCGGCGGCTTTCTGCATATTGACGATAATTACGGACTTGATAAGTTTATTCGTCCGCAGATGAAAAAAGTTTTTCCCGAACTTGATTTTAAAGAACTTCCGGTTAACCATCCGCTATATAATCAAAAGTTCAAATTTCCCGCAGGACTACCAAAAATTCATGAACACGATAATAAGGGGGCACAAGGCTTTGCATTGATATACAAAGGCCGTGTGGTTTGCTTTTATACCTATGAATGTGATCTTGGAAACGGTTGGGAGGATTTCGGTACATATCCGGGAGATACGGAAGAAATACGGCAAAAGGCACTTAAAATGGGAGCAAATCTGGTGCAATATGCTTTAACCCAATAACAATGTACACTATACAAGTAAACGGGCAAACTGATTTTCGGCTTGAAATTAAAAATACCCAAGTTCTATTGGATGGGATACCATTGGCAATTGATTTGCAACAGGTAGATAAAAACAGCTTTCATATTATCCATAACAACAGATCTTTTAATGCCGAGGTTATATCTTTTGATCCGGCCAACAAAAGTTTTAGTATAAAAGTCAACGGAAATTTATACGAAGGCACTATTCATGATAAATACGACCAGCTATTACATGAGCTTGGTTTTGATAAGATATTAAGTAATAAAATAGCTGAAATTAAGGCCCCAATGCCTGGTATGGTTTTACGGCTTCTTGTAACGGAGGGGCAGGAAGTAAAAAAAGGGGATAGTTTATTAATACTGGAAGCAATGAAAATGGAAAACAGTATAAAAGCTGCCGCCGATGTAAGAATTAAATCCTTAAAAGTTAAGGCAGGGGAAAAAGTAGAAAAGAACCAGGTATTGATTGTAGTAGAGTAATATAAATTTAAAAAGGAAGATAGGAGATTCCAATAGAAGATGTGTAGAAAAATAAAAAGGGATCGATTTCGATCCCTTTTTATTTTTATCTTATTTTCTTCGGTGCCCTTGATTTAGGTTGCTCAAATTGTGGCTTTCCTTTTGAGCTTATTTCAGGAGCTCCAACCATACTCATAGCACATCTGAAACCTAATTCAGCACTTGATTCATCCTGCTGCATAAAACGACGCGTAGCAGGATTTAACCAGTAGGCCCGATCGTTCCATGAGCCTCCTTTATAAACTCTGGATTCATCGTTAACTAAGGTTGTAATACCATACAGATTTTGATTTACAGTATCAAGATGGCCTCTGAAATCAGGATCGTAAGGTTTACCGGCAATTGCAGAAGGAGTAGCAGAAGCAGTACTGTCAGGTTTTGCATTTACAATTTCAGACCATTTTTGCTTTTTGCCTGAAGGTGCCTGATCTTTGATAGGCCTTCCGTACTTATCCTTTGCGTAAATTCCTTTATTACGGTCAGCTAAACGTTTGTTCACATACTGGTTTCCGCGGAAAGGATTGAAATCTTCAAAATCTTCAAAAGAAAGCTTTCTGTAAACATCGGCAGTCCATTCGTTAACGTTTCCGGCCATATTGTAAAGTCCGAAATCGTTAGGTATATAGGCTCGGACAGGTGCAGTTATATCAGCTTTATCATTTAAGTATCCGCCGGTACCCATGTTATCACCTTCACCACGTTTAAAGTTAGCCATTATCATACCCCGGGTTTTTTTCTTTGGAGATCTTACTCCAAGTCCATTCCACGGATAAATTCTGCCATCTTCGATATTTTCATATTCTGTATTACCGGCTAAAGACAAAGCTGCGTATTCCCATTCTGCTTCTGTAGGTAAGCGGTAAGGCTGTTTCAAAACTCCATCCTCCAGTCGTACTGGCCTGGTAGGAGCACCTTTGGTTTTTTTAGCGCCCGCAGCATTTGCTGCTGCTGCCGCCGGATTTAAATCTTTTGGCATTTTTTTACCGTCGATATTATCACCGCGGTATTGTCCGTTCAGATAGATATCCGTATTAAAAGGTTCTGTACTTGTTGTAGTAGAAGCAGTTGCGGCTGCTTTTCCCTTTGACTTGCCTTTATTTGTTGCTAAAGATTTGTAATCCATTAAAGCGCCTCTTTCACGAAGGATCTGCTCATTCACACGGTCAGTCCTCCATTCGCAATAGGCAACCGCCTGCTCCCAGCTAATTCCAACTACAGGATAATCCTGGAATGCCGGATGACGAAAATAGTTGGTCACATAAGGTTCATTATAAGAAAGAGGTCTTCTCCACACCAATGTATCTGGTAATGCATTGTAGTAATATTCCTGGTCATCCGGAAAGTTCCTCCTGATCCAGTACAAATACTCTCTCCAGTCAACGTTAGCAACTTCAGTTTCATCCATATAAAATGAAGCAACGGTAACACGACGCCTTAAATTATCATATTCATAAGCCAGATCCTGGTTAAGGCTTCCTCCCATAACAAAGGTTCCGCCTTCTATTGCTACAAGGCCGGGGCCCGGGCCGGCTTTAACTTTATTGGCAACTTCAAAGCCGCCATTGTATTTATTGTTATACGCCCAACCGGTTTTGGAAGATGCTGTCTGAGTTTTTTTGCTTTTACAAGCTGTTCCCAATATCCCAATAGCAAGTAAGCCGGAGGTAAAAAGTAGAAATGTTTTTTTCATTATAATAATTAATGAGCACTAATTTGCTAAATTACTACTATTCATTCATATACCAAGTGCATGATAAATGAATAAATTAAAATTTACTGGCTTGTACGTAAGTAAATCAATAGAGTTTCATAACTATTAAATTGGATATATACTTAGCAAACAGGCCGGTAATAATGGAATTATACTATTTTTATACCTCTTTACGTTTAAATTTGTTATGTTTAGCTGTTTCTTAGATGCGAAATAGATTAACGCTTTTTTCTCTTTTTATTCTTTTTCCGGTGTTTGTAAAAGCACAGGTAGGGGGCGGAGGAGACCCCACGACTGACGGAAGGTCAGGAACACGTATTATTACTACGGCAGTTCCTTTTCTTTTAATTGCTCCCGATGCCCGTTCAGGCGCTATGGGTGATGCCGGTGTTGCAATTTCACCAGATACCTATTCTATTCACTGGAACCCTTCAAAACTTGCTTTTGCAGAGCATTCTTCCTGTATTTCTGTTTCATATAGTCCGTGGCTGCAAAAATTAATCCCGGATATCAATCTGGCTTATCTGGCGGGATATCATAAACTGGACGATCGCAATACGGTGGGAGGATCTCTTCGGTATTTTTCTTTAGGACAAATTCAGCTGGCAGATAATATGGGTACCGTATACGATAATTATAATCCTAACGAGTTTGCTATAGATGGTTCTTTTGCCAGAAACTTTGGTGAAAGCTTTTCGTTGGGTACTTCTGTACGTTTTATATATTCTAACCTGGCTAACGGTCAGTTTGCGAGCGGGCAGCAAACCAAACCCGGAACAGCCCTTGCTGCAGATGTTTCCGGATTTTATAAAAAGGAAACCCAATTGTTTGGAAGGGATGCCCGGATTGCCGCGGGAGTCAATATCTCAAATATCGGTAACAAGATCAGTTATGTTCAGGACGGCAATAAGCTCTTTCTGCCAACCAATTTAAAAATGGGCACAGCAGCCACGTTTTTTATTGATGATTTTAATGAATTCACTTTTGCACTGGATTTTAATAAACTGCTTGTTCCAACACCCCCTGTAATAGAAATTGATCCTGAAACAAACGAACCTATTATTACTGCCGGCCGCGATCCTTCTGATGTATCTGTTCCAGCTGGTATTTTCAGTTCGTTTACTGATGCTCCGGGCGGGTTTAAAGAAGAACTTCAGGAGATCAGTTATTCAACAGGCCTGGAATACTGGTATAATAAACAGTTCGCTCTTCGAACCGGCTACTTTTATGAAAATCCGGTTAAAGGAAACCGCCAGTATTTTACGCTTGGAGCAGGATTAAAGTATAACGTTTTCAATATTGATTTTGCGTACCTCTTAGCGAGTCAGCAAAAAAGTCCGCTCGCAAATACCCTCCGCTTTTCGCTCGTTTTCAATTTCGGCGAATAATAAATACCTTCACAGTTTTAAGTTTAAGGATATATCATGAAAATTCGTGTAGGTTTTGGGTTTGATGTGCATCAGCTGAAAGAAAATCATCCATTTATTTTAGGGGGAGTAAAACTCGAGCATTTTTCAGGCGCTTACGGGCATTCTGACGCAGATGTATTACTTCACGCAATATGTGATGCACTGCTTGGCGCTGCCAGCCTGGGCGATATCGGGTATCATTTTTCAAACCAGGATGAAAGATGGAGAGGGATCAGCAGCATTATCTTATTAAAAGAATGTGTAAAGCTCATAGCTGAGAAAGGATGGAAAATTGGAAATATTGATGCAATGATCTGCCTGGAAGCGCCCAAAATAAATCCGCATGTTCCTGCAATGAAGAAAAATATTGCAAAAGCAATAGGAATAAGTGAAGAAGATATTTCAATAAAAGCAACCACAAACGAAAAAATGGGTTTTATTGGCCGGGAAGAAGGAGTAGTGGCGTATGCGGTGTGTTTAATAGAAAAGTAAGGATTATTTCTCAGGTACTTTGATTTTTGTAAAATCAACACCGCATCCCTTGCAATTCTCTCCGCATCCGTCTTTCGCCTTCAGATTTCTGTAAATCATCCTCCCTATATATACCAACGCTATAACAAATAAGGCTATAACAATAATCTCCTGTGCTGTCATGATGCAAAGTTAAAACTTTATTAAGGGCTGATTGTCAAATAATTTTCAAACTAATATCTCTCAATTTTACCAAATTAAACTTTACCTTTGCAAAAAATTTGAAAAGCAATTTTTGCATGCAGAATATCAGAAATATAGCGATTATCGCACACGTTGACCACGGGAAGACTACCCTGGTAGACAAAATTTTACACACTTGCCAGTTGTTTAGAGATAACCAGGAAACAGGAGAGTTGATACTGGACAATAATGACCTGGAGCGTGAACGGGGGATCACAATTGTATCAAAAAACGTTTCCGTAAATTATAAAGGAGTTAAAATTAATATCATTGATACTCCGGGCCACGCCGATTTTGGTGGTGAGGTTGAACGGGTATTAAAAATGGCCGATGGCGTTCTTTTGTTAGTTGACGCTTTTGAAGGTGCCATGCCTCAAACCCGTTTCGTAACTCAGAAAGCGCTTTCTTTAGGATTAAAACCCATTGTAGTTATCAATAAGGTAGATAAGGAGAATTGCCGGCCTGAAGAAGTGCATGAAGCAATCTTTGAATTATTCTTTAACTTGGAAGCTACAGAAGAACAATTGGACTTCCCGGTAATTTACGGATCATCCAAACAGGGATGGATGAATACTGACTGGAAAACCAAGACTGATGATATTACTCCGCTTCTGGATGCTATTTTACAATACATTCCTCCTGCACCAACCAACGAAGGTACATTGCAAATGCAAATCACCTCACTGGATTATTCGTCTTTTGTAGGGCGTATTGCGATTGGACGGGTTGCCCGCGGCGTTATCAAAGAAAACATGCCGGTGTCGCTGGTAAAGCGGGATGGAAAGGTTCAGAAATCAAGAATTAAAGAATTATACACTTTTGAGGGTTTAGGTAAGATAAAAGTGGCTGAAGTATCTTCAGGAGATATTTGTGCGGTTGTTGGAATTGAAGGCTTTGATATTGGTGATACAATTGCCGATTTTGAAAACCCTGAACAGCTGGCTGTTATTAAAATTGATGAGCCAACTATGAACATGCTGTTCACCATCAACAATTCACCTTTCTTTGGTAAAGAAGGAAAGTTTGTAACATCTCAGCGCCTTCGCGACCGCTTATTCAAAGAGATGGAAAAAAACCTGGCGCTTAAAGTTGTGGAAACAGAATCTCCGGATGCTTACTTAGTTTATGGCCGGGGAATTCTTCATTTATCGGTATTAATTGAAACAATGCGCCGCGAAGGATATGAATTGCAGGTAGGTCAGCCCCAGGTTATTGTGAAGGAAATAGACGGGGTAAAATGTGAACCGATTGAAACGCTGATTGTAGATGTGCCGGGAGAAGTTTCGGGAAAAGTGATTGAACTGGTAACACAGCGTAAAGGCGAGTTATTGGTGATGGAACCTAAGGGCGACCTTCAGCACCTGGAGTTTGAAATACCTGCCCGCGGAATTATCGGTTTAAGGAATAACGTTTTAACAGCCACTGCCGGAGAAGCCATCATGGCCCACCGCTTTAAAGCGTATGAGCCATGGAGAGGTCCGATTCCCGGCCGCTTAAATGGTGTATTGGTATCAATGGAGAAGGGTCAAACAACAGCATACTCAATCGATAAACTTCAGGACAGAGGCCGGTTTTTTATAGAACCCGGCGAAGATGTTTATGAAGGACAAATAATGGGTGAGCATATCCGTGATAATGACCTGGTTGTTAATGTTGTTAAAGGAAAACAGTTAACAAACATGAGAGCTTCGGGCAGTGATGATAACGTACGGATCGCACCTGCTGTGAAATTTTCTTTAGAGGAAGCGATGGAGTACATCCAGGCTGATGAGTATATTGAAATAACACCGAAGAGCATGCGCTTACGTAAGATTTACCTTACAGAGAACGAGCGCAAGATCAACGCGAAGAAATTTGTGAATCAGTAAGCCTCCATCCGATAAGTATCGGGTCCAATCAGGCAGACATTTTAATATTTTTAGAAGGGGCGAAATAAATTCAGCCCCTTCTTTTTTATACATTTGCTGGAATGGAAATCTTTCAGGCAGAAAGGCCACTTTTATACTGCATACCTTTCCCGGCAACTACCGGGTTCTCCTATCTCATGTCTTACATCTCCAATCTGTCAAAATGAAGATTCCAGCTCTTCCGGGTTTTGATCCTGCAGCCTTCGAAAAGTATCTAAAAAATACCGGCTGGCTGATGTTTGGGAAGATATTAAGTATGATTATCGGGTTTATAATTGCCCGTTATCTCGGCCCGTACGCGTTTGGTGAACTCAGTTTTGCCGATGCCTTCACTTCTTTATTTGCAGCTGTTGCAACCCTCGGTTTGGATAGTTTTATTATCAGGGAAATTATAAATTCACCTCAAAGCCGCGACGAAATTTTAGGCACTTCCTTATGGCTGCGTTTAAGTGTAAGTATATTACTGATTCCTGTAGCAGTTGTTATTTACATTTTTTTTAAGGAGGACTCTACGCAAACATCCTTAATGGTTTCTTTGATTGCATTTTGTGCAACCGCTACTGTTTTTAAATCCTTCAATATTATCGATTCGTATTTTCAATCACAGGTGCAGTCTAAATATGTGGTACAGGTGCAGAACGTTTGCCTGATCATTTCTGCAGTGGTAAAAGTAGTCTTCGTCTGGCTTAAATTACCTGTTATTTATTTTGCCCTGGCATTGGTAATGGATGGTGTTCTTTTGGCTGCCGGACTTATGCTGATCTATAAGAAGAAAGGTTTCAGCTTGCTCAGCTGGAAATTTAACAAAACCCGGGCTTTCTCCTTGTTAGAAAAATCCTGGCCTCTTATTTTGTCTGCTGTAATGATCTCCATTTATATGAAAATTGACCAGGTGATGCTGAAACGATTAGGAAGCGAGGAGGTAGGGGTTTACAGTGCCGCGGCAAAAATCAGCGAATCGTGGTATTTTATTCCGGTGGCTATTGTAAGTTCTGTTTTTCCGGCAATTTTAAATGCCCGCAAAACAGATATAAACAGATACAATAAACGTTTGCAAAACCTGTATGACCTTTTAGTAGCTATTAGTTTACCGGTGGCAATTGTAATCAGTTTTCTTGCAAATGATATTATTCAGATAATTTACGGCGACAGATATGCCGGAGCAGGAACAATGCTTTCCATTCATATATGGTCGGGCATTTTTGTTTTTTTAGGTAGCGCCAGTAGCCAGTATTTACTTGCTGAGGGTTACACCGTTATTTCTTTTATACGCACCGGAGTTGGTGCAATTATAAATGTGGTTTTAAATATTTGGCTGATTCCCAGGTATGGTGGAGTTGGTGCTTCGGTTGCTACGCTGATAGCGTATATAATCGCTGTTTTTTTTATTTTCTTTTTACGTAGGACGAGAAAACAAGCAATAATGATGTTTCAATCGCTCTTTCTGATATCGTTAGTTAAAAAGTTGTAAATTTTATTTAAGAAAGCAACTTCGTATGTAAATGTTTGTTAATTTAGCTTAACTATTAATTAAACTAAATGAAAAATTTTTACTATTTTCTGTTTGTTTCATTTGTTGCTTTGGTTTCATGCTCGAAAAAAAATGATGAAACTGCTCCTTCAAATTCTCTTCATAAAATCGCGATTGACAATATTAACAATGTATTTCTGAATAGTACCTGGCAACATGTCCTCGGTGGCAAGGCGTACATTGAGTTCAATTCAAAATCAAGTACTACTTCTTCCATAAGTTCGATTAAGGACAGTTTAGATCTTGCAAACGCTTCTTCTTATACTATTACAGTTGCCGATGGGACTTACGATATTAGTCTTTATACTGAACCTACAAGCAGCATTGCTGATACTTTTATACGATTTGAAGCAATTAATGAGAACTACGCTGTAAAGGACGATAGCGAATTATCTTTTCAGGCTATGACAAGTGATGGATTAATAACAATCAATAAGGATTTTGTTAAAGCGGGTACAGTTCCAACCTTTACTCCCTCTGGAGCGAATGCTGCAAGTTATTCTTTTGGTTATATTAACAACTTTTATTATTTATATGTAAAAGGAGGAACAGAAGGTGCTGTGTCACTTACAGAAAAAACTACAGGGCAAACATTTACTAAGACCTTTAAAGTTTCTGTAGCAAATCAATACAATTTGGCAGTTTTAACTAATACCGTTAATGCAGTAAAAATTGTTTTTAGCGATTTTGCTTATAACGATGTTTCAATGAATCTCGGATGCCCCTTTATAAATAATCCTATGTTAAATAAAAACTGGAAAAATGTTTATACAGAGACATATGATTATGATAACTCAGGATCGCTCATTTCCTCTTCTTTACTATATCCTATTGGGTATTTCCAAATTAACACGGACTCTACCTATAACGTTTATAGTGATAACGTTCCATTAGATGGAAAATGGGAAATTAATGAAAGTGGCTGTAATTTGGTATTGGATAAAGGAACCAATTTGGAGAGATATTTTGAAATAGTGAAATTATCTTCAGATTCATTAGTAATACGCCGTGAAACAGGAGTAAGAACTTATATTCAACACTATAGTAAATAGTTTAATTGACGAGTTTGAAAAACAGCGTTCTTTCGGTTTTAGCAACTAATCTATAATTAACACTTTTCAAGAATCTATATATTTCCGAATCTGCCAGATTTTCGAGATCTACTCTATCCTCAACTAAAATATACTCGGGAGTATATTTTTCCCAATTATTAGATTTTAGTACTTGTAAGTCAAGTCCCTCAACATCAATAGTAAGAAAGTCTATTTTTTGGTCCTCAGGCAGATGTTTATCAAGGACTTCAGATAAGGGTAGAGTTTGAACTTCTAATGTTTGAATAATTTTATAACGATCAGACTGATCTCGTAGTGTAGAGATTTCTTTTGAAAATCCATTTAAAGCAGGTTCATTAAAGCAATAAAAAGTAAGCTTCTCTTTATTATTGCTAATTCCTATATTAAGTGTTATATCTCTGCCTCTGAAAATTTTAAATTGTTTTATGACGGTCGGTGTAGGTTCAATGTTAATTCCTCTCCAGCCTTTTTTGTAAAAGAACATGGTATTGGAAAATCTAAACGGATGATGAGCTCCTACATCAATAAAAAAACCTTTATAGTTTTTTTTGCCTTCGTAAAAAGATCTTAATACCATATCTTCACCTTCCTGCGAATACGAAGTGTATGATTTAAAATAATGAAGAGGAATATATTTTAAAAATAGTTTTTTTAAAGCTCTCATGGCTGCTAAAGTAAGAAATTGTATAAGGCTAAAAATTTATTTTTATATTAATAAAAATAAAAATGCCCCAATAGTTCCTAACTTTTGGGGACATTTCATTTATGATGGTGTCTCTTTTTGTAATATTTATACTGATTATACTTAGTTCATATTCTTTAAAGGAATGTAATCGTCTAAATCATATGCAAAAGTCCCTACTGACATCTTTCCATCTTTATACCAGACATAACATGCTCCTGTGCTCGTAGCAAAACCAATTTCTGCTATATTACTATATAATTCTCCCGGAGCAATTGTATAATTGAATGTTGTTGTATAAGCACCTAAATTTGTAGAATTTCCTATAGATCCGGTACCATCTTTATACCAAACGTAACAATAATCGTTTGTTTTTAATATAGATATACCTACAATATCTGCTGGAGTTTTACCAGGAGGAAGGATATAGGATTTAGGTGAAATATAAGCACCAAAATTACTAGTATTACCTACTGACATAGTACCGTCATTGTACCAAGCATATTGCCAGCCGACATGGGAAGTTGCAATTGCAATAATATTTGAGAAATTTTTGCCAGAAGGAATAGAATAAGCATTAGGCGTACTATAAGATTGCATGGAAGTCGAAGTGCCTGAAGAAACTTTTCCATCTAATCCCCAATAAAAGACATGGTCATCTGAGGCAATGTCAATACCAACCATATTAGAAAGATATACCGGTGTTGTAGGCGACGTTGGAGGAGGAGGTGTTGGTGAAGTAGTAAGGGAGTACTTAGTATTACTATACTTAGTAATTGTTTGATTTGAAAAACCATCTATATAGGTATATTTCAATACCACAGATCCATTGTAAGTATTAGCAGGTATAACAGCATCTAAAACCAAATCTGCAAAGCCTTGGTATTGGTTATATTCTGAAGGTTTAATTAATCGAGGAGCTGATAAGTTTACCTCTGATAAAGTTTTATGTACTAATGTTACGGTTATTTTGTTATCATACCAACCACCTGTGCTTTTTAAGTCAACATTTGCAACGATATGAAATTTTATAGGAGTTGAATTACTCGTATTTGGGATTATTATAGCGGAGCCTGATAAATACTGAGCAAGTATATTAAATTCACTTATTCCCGCCGCCTTTGACGTTTTTATAATTAATAAAATAAGTAATGAACTAATAAGGATAGTCTTTTTTTCATAGAAGTAAGTATAGTAATGTCTTAGAGATATGATTATTTACCTTTATTTTGGAACTGAAACTGATATTCATTAGAGGATTCGTATCGTTTTTGAACATCATTTAGTGAAGCACGGAAAACTGTATTGGGAACTGAAAACTGTTTCAATTCTTTATTGTACTTAATTTTATCTTTCGGTATATTAAGTGTTATTGATAAAAATGCTTTTAATTCCTCAAATTGTTGAATTTGATTTGTAGGAGATTCAACTTCTTCTTTGCAACTAATTGAAAGGGTGAGAAAAAGCAAAATCATTTTGCTTAAGATTAGGTTTTTAATTTTCATAGAGTTTGTATTAATATATTTTGAGCAAGGATAATATGAAAAACTGAAATAACAAATATTTATACTTAAATAAGTTATTTATAAATAAAAAGATTTAGAGAGAAATAATAAATATTATTGTAATACATGCAAAAGTTCGCACCTATCGCCTTATTCGTTTATAATCGCCCGGAACATACCCGCCGTACATTAAAGTTTCTGCAACAGAATGTACTTGCTGATGAATCCAGGCTTTTTGTTTTTTCTGACGGGCCTAAAACTCCCGGTGATCACAAAAATGTGAATGAGGTTCGGGAACTTATAAAAGATATCGGTGGATTCAGGTCAGTAGAAGTGGTTGAACGCCCGGTTAACCTGGGGCTGGCCAATTCGATTATCGACGGAGTTTCTAAACTTGTTGACGAATATGGAAAAGTAATTGTTTTTGAAGATGATCTGATCAGTTCGCCATACACCTTACAGTACTTTAACCAGGCTTTGCAACGATATGAAACAAATGCTAAAGTAATGCATATTGGGGCATACATGTATCCTTTACAGGGAAAGAACTTGCCGCAAACTTTTTTTTACAGGGCAGCAACCAGCTGGGGCTGGGCAACCTGGAAGCGTGCCTGGAAACAGTTTGAACCTGATATTGATAAACTGACAAAGCAATTTGACAAGAAGAAAATAAACAGCTTTTCAATAGACGGAACAATGAACTTCTGGAAGCAGATGCAGGAATTCAAGTCAGGGAAAAATAATTCATGGGCTATCAGGTGGTATGCTTCGATTTTTCTTAATGGAGGGCTAACTCTAAATCCTTCACGTTCACTTATAAATAATATCGGTCACGATGGTACCGGGGTGCATTCTGGAATAAATGATATGTATCATGTACGAATTAATCCGGATCCGGTGACGCAATTCCCCGAGCATGTAGAGGAAAACCCTGTAGCGTACGAAGCTATAAAAGGTTTCCTGAGAAAACGGAAAGGCACTTTCATGCAACGGGTTGTACGATTTATTAAAGGAAAGTTTGGTTAGAAAAAATGTCAGAGCTTTAATTTAAAGTACCTAATTCTGCATTCTTCTTCTTTCCTCTTCATTTCCTGTCCTTCTTCTGGAAGAATTTTTATCTATTTCTTTTCCAAACCGATAAGTAATATTCATTCTGAAAATCCTGCTTTCTGCTTTTTCAATAGCTTTTATATTCAGGTTATCACGACTGGTGTAATAATTAAAACGGTCTGAATTGAACAGATCAGATAAGGAAAGCTTTAGGCTTAATTTTTTGTCAAGAAATAATTTACCCATTCCAGCATCCAGAATATAGGTAGGTTTAAAAGTATAAATACTGTACGCGTTTTTACTTTCGTAGTCAAAACTCAATTCAGCACTCAGGTTGTGTGGCAATAAAAAGCTATGCGAAGTAATCAGATTAAGATATGGGCGCTGGTTTTCATATCCCTCCGTATTATTATAGTTAAAATAACTGTAAAGGCCTTCAATGTTCAGGTTTCCTGTCCACCAGGAAGTGAACTTTAAAGGGGTATTAAATTCGAGACTAAAAGTGTATTGCCGGTCAAAATTGCGTTTTATATTTCGGGTCACTTTTAGCGAATCGTTCTGCTCCATAATAATATAAGAAGCATCTTTAACAGAAGTGTACCTTAAGGTGGTAGCATATTTCTGTTTATATAAATGAGAAATCTCGAACTTATTTGAATATTCCGGTTTTAAATATGGGTTTCCTTCACGGTAGGTGTATTTATCCAGGAAATATAAAAAGGGATTCAGATCTTCATAGGCGGGCCTTCCGATTCTTCTGCTATACGAAAATAAAACTTTATTATTTTTGTTCACAGTTGTGGTCCACTGAAGATTTGGGAAGAGGCCGGTATAATTCCTGCTTAGATGCGCTACTCCGGCTAAAGATTCACCTTTTGTTATTGTCTTTTCAGCTCTTAAGCCCAGTTCCAATGAATTTTTTTCGTAATCTAAGGAGTAATTAAGATAAGCAGAATGAATATTCTCTTGAAAAAGAAAACGATTGCTTAATGAGGCGTTTAAACGAAGAGATCCATTTTCAAGCTGTCGAAAATCCCGGTCGTTATCACTTTTAACACTACTGCTCTTAAATCCGATATCAAGATCCGAATGTGTTGAAAGATTATAAGAGTAATCAAGTTTGGCAGAACGGATATCAAATGCCGCCGGAGAGGTGTATTCTATATACTCAGCGGGACGAAGCAAGGTGTTCTCTCTGTTAAAATACTGATAATCCAATGATTCTTTAGAATGCCTGTTGTATTTTAAGTAATCTACATCCAGATGAATCTCTCCTTTGTTATTAAACATTTTTCCGTTATAATTCAAATTAAAGGCATTGCTTGCTATACGTCTTTTTTCAAAGGAATTGGTATGAATGAGTGAATCGAAAACACTGTTATTGCTGATAATGCTTTGATTTTCTTCTACGGATTTGAAAGAATTGTAAAGGCCGGTGTACTGTATTCCGACCGTATTATTTTTATCTAAATAGTAATCGAAACCAAGTTTGTAATTGTTGTTATCTCTTAGTTTGTTGTCTATATTATCAATATCAAACTGGGTAAGCAAACTTTTATAAATTACCGATCGGTTCAGAGCGGTAGTTTGCGGTTGCTTATTGTTATTGTAGCTATAAATGCCGAAGATATTAAAACGCCCCTTACGGTAATTCAAATCGAGGCCGGAGTTTAGTTTGTAATCGTCGCCATAGCCTGCACCGCTGCTGATGCTGCCGTTAAAACCTACGCTATGTCCCTTTTTTAGTTGTATGTTAATGATTCCTGCGGGTCCTCCTGAATCGTACATTGATTGCGGATTACTTATCAGTTCAATCCGTTCAATTGATGAACTTTGAATATTTTGTAAAAGATTAGATAAGTTTTCCGAATCGAAATATACTGTATGACCGTCTATCATAACCAGCGCAGTATTCTTGCCTCTTAAATAAATATTATCCTGATTGATCTGAACTCCCGGAGCCCTTTTTAAGATTTCCAGGGCATTGTTTCCACTTGAAATAACGCTGTTGTTTACGTTCACAATAACTTTTCCCGGTTTTATTTCAAGAAAAGGCTTTTTCTCTGTAACAGTTACGGCGGCTAAACCCTGATTAAGCGGTGTTAGCTGAATACTTATATCGAGGATACTTTTTTTTGTAAGATCATAAGGTCCTGAGCGTTTTTTATTGAACCCGATGTGAGTAGTTATGACTGTATATTTTGCTGCTTTTAAATTTGAAAATTCAAATTCTCCCTGTTTGCCCGAAACGGCACTTTTAACTAAGGTAGAATCGGAAGCCTGTACAAGCAGCACGCTGACAGATTCCAATGGGAGATTGCTAAGTTGTGTAATTTTTCCTCTGATTATTTTTGTTTCCTGCGCTTCTATCTGTAAAGGAAAATAAAACAATAAACTTAAAAACAGTACTCCCCGAAATCGCAATTGTAATTGGTATTAAATAACAACCTCAATATGAGAAGCTCTTTTTTAAAACGCAAATCTTTCTGAAAGTTTTCAGGATATTGAAAAGTAAACAAAAAAAGCCGCCCGAAACGAACGACTTTTAACAACAAACTATCACCCTTTAGTTTTTCATTCTGTTGGTTTCAGAATCTAAGCCTGTAGAACGCTGCCTTGCTCCTTTCACATTGCTGTTTCCGAAACGATAGGTAAGCGATAGGTTAGCTACTCTTGATTCCCATTTGTTCATGAAATTGAAATTCATGTTTGCATAAGTGGTAGCGCCTCTGTTTCTTCTTGTATTGAATATGTCGTTCATGTTCAGCTTAAGATTCATTTTATTATTCATAAAAGATTTTTTGATACCAATGTTTACAGCCGGAGAGTTTCTTATCTCAAAGATGCCGTATCTTAAAGGAGACATGTACCAGAAAGACAACTCTGCACCGGTTGTTTTATTTATGGTAAACTGGTTATCAGTATTTAACTGGAAAACGGTTTGGTTTACGTCAAGTGATTCACCAAAAAGGTCAGATTTGAAGCCCATATTAAACACCTGCACATTGTTATTCATGTTCCACCATTTTTGTACAGGAATTGGGGCGTATATATTTAAAGAATAAACGGTCTGATCATTCAGATTTCTTTCCTGTGCGTATGTGATATTGGTTTCATCGTTTTGCTCGGTAATCTGAGTCATTACATTCTTTGTTTTACTGTAACTTAAACCAGCAGTAAATGAACCTTTAAAGGTATAAGACAGTTCAGCAGAATTTGTGTATTGAGGATTTAAATACGGATTTCCCTGTTCATAAGTGTAATCATCAAGAATATAAATGAACGGGTTCAAATTATCATAACTCGGCCTGTCAATACGCCTGCTAAAAGTTAATCCTAACTGATGATCTTTATTGATTTTCTGACTTACAGAAACACTGGGGAAGAACTTAATGTAATCTTTCTCTACAATACTATTTTGGGTTATAGAATTGCCGTTGGAATTGGTATGTTCTGCACGCAGGCCAACCTGTACGGTTGTAGTTTTAAACTCCTTATTGAGGTTTAAATATCCGGCATTAATATTCTCTTTATAGATAAAGTGGTTTGATCTTCCCGCATCAGAAACCCAGTTGTTGTTTTGCAGCGTATCAAACTTTAAGTTATTATCGGTAGTTACCCAACTGCTCTTCCAGCCTATTTCTAATTTTAATGTTTTATTTATAGGGTGAGTGTAATCAAGTTTAGCCGATTTTACCTCGATATCAGAAGGTGCAAAGTTATGGATGTATTTAGATGGTTTTTTTGATCCGTTTGAAATGGTATAAAAATAATCTCTGAACTCATTCATTTCGCCGTTGTATTTAGAATAATCAGCATCAAAGGAAAGTTCTCTGCCTAAAGAATCAAAAGTTGTTTTGGTATTAAAGTTAAAGGCATTATTGGCATAGCGTTGTTTGTTCCTTCCATCAACGTCAATAGAACTTCCTACAATATAAGATTTATCCAGGACAAGAGTACCACTATTTGATAATTGGTTAACGGAATTGCTATATCCATTTGCAAGCACTCCCAGGGTTGTCTTTTTGCTTACAAAGAAGTCCACTCCAACTTTATATGAATTGTTATACCGGCGTGCGTCCCAGTCATTATCCTGGTTAAAGTTTGTTATTACTCCTTTATTATTTACGATCCTGTCAAGAGTGAAAATACTCTTATTGCCGTTGTTTCCGTAATTGTAATTACCGAATACATTGAATTTTCCTTTTCTGAAATTCAGATTAGTACCGCCATTAAATTTTGTTGTTCTTCCATAGCCGGTTCCTGCCGTTAAAGTTCCGTTAAAACCCATGTTCTTATTTCTTTTGGTTTTAATGTTGATGATTCCCCCATTGCCGGCCGCATCGTATTTAGCAGATGGGTTAGTGATTAGCTCAATGCTCTGAATCTCGTTACTCTGCATGCTTCGCAGCATGTTAGCAAGGTCAGCATTACTCATGTAGGTCGGTTTTCCATCAAGCATCACCAATACACTGCTTTTACCGTTCATGGAAATGTTATCATCTTTATCAACAGATACGCCGGGGGCTTTCTGCAATACTTCCAGTGCTGTATTTCCAACAGAAACACTGCTTCCTTCTACATTTACTACCAGTTTATCAGCTCTTCTTTCAACAAATGGTTTTTGGGCTACTACGGTAACTTCTCCCAATGTTTTACTTTCATTTTGTAGCTGAAAGGCAGGAAGCGTTATGTTTTTATTTGTTTCCTCTATTTTAAAAGGTTTGCTTACAGCTTTTTTATAGCCCACTGTTGTGGCTGATACCAGATATTCTCCGTTTTTAATATTCTGAAATTTGAAATCACCGGTAACTTCAGATAAAACAGTTTTTACAAGTGATGAATCTTTTGCATTTAATAAGTTGAGGGTAGCATAGTCAAGAGGTTTTTGTTGTTCATCAACAACTTTTCCTCCAACACTGCCGTTGTTTTGAGCCATCGCAGTATTGACAGCAAGTGTTGTAAATAATATTAGCATCAGGATTTTAAGCGTTTTCATGATTGGGTTTATTAATATTTTATAAGCAATAGATTTCCATTAAGGCAAAAAATGCCTTTTAAAAATTCATTTTAAATTTTTTGATTTTTATTGGTGATGATTATTTATCACCTCTTCTTGTTAAAGTACAATCATAAGACGACAGTGAGAGGCCAATGGTTACAACGTTTCTTAAAATTTTTTACATTCTTATTCCTCGTTGCTTTTGTCTTGTTCAAGCGGCTTTTCCTGGCATTTCAATCCCTCATCCGTCATCAGCCATTCCGATTGAAAGTTTTCAGGGTCATGATGAGGTTCGCAATCCCAGATGTTCAGATTTTCCAGTATCCTGTTCATTTTGGCTCCCACAATTACAGTAGTATTTTTGGGGACTTTTAAAACTAAGCTGACTTCCTGCTCCCGCCACAATTCGTTCTTCTGCAGGTTTATATCTGAGGCAAAGGAGATAAGAGAATCTTTTATATCAACCTGGTAATTGATCTGCTGTGCCGATCGTAAAGCAGTTTCAAAACTTGGTCCTCTTGATTTATAGGTTTGTGTAAGGCTTGGCTTGTCGGTATCGGTTTTTTCAATATATAACGCTATTAAATGAGGCCCTTGTAATTCCGACTGATCATCATTAATTGTTATTTTGCTGTTAAAAAAGCCTCCGTTTATTTTATAACGTACGCTATCTGCGCCCGTAAGAAGTTTTACATCATTTAACTGCAGGTAATATTTAGGACTCGGTTTAATTTCATTTACACGGCTGAAAGAAGCATCTTCTTTAAATTGCGAACCGATGCTGGCGCCATAATATATTCCCATAAACAAACCGCTTATCCAAATTATCAGTAATCCAAATGCTGTTGTTCTGCTCACAATTCTACGGTTAGAGAAAATACGGAGCGCAAAAAGTATTAATGCGATTACGGGAATAAAAACAACTATAAATACACTGATAGACAGTGGAGCAATATAATCGGGATTAACTGCGTTTAGTGGGAAAATGGTATATTCGTAGTCATTAATAAAACCTAACAGGGATATTAGCCCGATAATCAATCCGAATAAAATTATACCTCCGGTAACAATAATAAAAACTCCGGCAATTTTTACAAGAACCTTTAATAATTTCCCGATGGCATTACCCAGATTGCTGAAAAATTCAGAAAAGAATGATCCTGCTCTATCTATTGCCGGCCGTGCTTCCTGATGTGCTTTTGAAATGTTATGACGGAGAGCGTCAATTTCTTCTTCAAAGTTTCTTTTAAAGTTTTGAAGGTTTATTTCTTCTCCTTTCATTGCCATACGTTCGGCCCTCGTATTGGCTCTGGGCATCACGATCCATAAAATAATATAAATCATTAAACCGGTTCCACCTAAAAACATCGTAAGGAACGCAATTACCCGTACCCAGCGTGCTTCGATATTAAAATAGTGGCCTAAACCTGAACATACACCACCAATTATCCGGTCTTCTGTATCTCTGTATAATTTTCTTTCTGCTCTCGGTGCACTTTCCTCTTCGTCTGTTTCAAAGTCGCTTACACGCCCCATTCTTGAAGTAACATCCTGAACATCTTCGAGTAAAATCACCTGCTTTTTTTCCTGTTCCAGTCTTTCTGTAAACATTTCAGCAATTCTGTTTTCAATGTCGGTTACAATTTCTTCACTGTCGGCAGTATAAGCGAAGTGGCGCTTTACTTCCGTCATGTAATTTTTTAATACCTCGTATGCATCTTCTTCAATATGGAAGACAATGCCGTTTATATTTATAATTATTGTTTTATTCATGATTATGCTTATTAACTCTGTATTGATAGAATTTTATTCAGTTGTCTTACGGTCCTGGCTTGAAATATTTACTGCAAAGGAGAGTTCCTCCCAGGTTTTATCAAGATGTTTTAGTACTTCGGCTCCTGCTGCCGAGAGCTGGTAATATTTACGCGGCGGCCCGGAAGTAGACTCTACCCAGTTATAACTTAGTAAGCCATTATTCTTGAGGCGGGTTAACAAGGGATATAAAGTTCCTTCTACTACCAGCAGTCGGGCTTTTTTCAATTCTACCAGAATATCAGAGGCATAGATCTCTCTGCGTGCTATAATACAGAGGATACAGTATTCCAGAATTCCCTTTCGCATTTGGGTTTGTGTATTTTCAACAATCATGGCACAAAGATATATGTTTTAAATTGTACTATGCAATACATAGTACTAAAATTGTAAAAATTATATTTTCCATATAGGAAAATTTTTATTTCTTCAACAAAATGCTTTAGGCCTTGTTATTGTGACAGGAGAAGTGTTAAAAAATGTTAAAAAATATTTTGAACTGTAGATTTTCTTGCACACTTTTACACACATAGATTATTAACTAACAAAAATTCAAAGTATGAAAAAACTTTTATCGAGTTTATTCATCCTGCTCTTTGTAGCACTGAGTGCAATAGGGCAGGAGCGTACTGTTTCAGGTACGGTAACGGCAAAGGAGGATGGTTTACCACTTCCGGGGGTGAGTGTTAAGGTAAAGGGTACAACTATCGGTACGCAAACAGGTGCAGATGGAAACTTTTCTGTAAGAGTACCAGCAGGTAGTAATACATTAACCTTTACTTATATAGGTTATGCTACCAGAGATGTTGCTATAGGCAATAATACTACTTTAAACGTAGTTTTAACTCAGGATGCCAAGCAATTGGGAGAGGTAGTAGTAACAGCGCTGGGAGTATCCAGAGAAAAGAAAGCAGTAGGTTATGCTGCTACAACAGTTAAATCAGAAGAGATTAACAGAGCTTCTCCTACTAATTTAGTACAGGGCTTACAGGGTAAAGTTGCAGGTGTTGATATTTCTACAACATCAGGTGCTCCTGGGGGATCAACTAAGGTAGTTCTGAGAGGATTCTCATCAATAGCAGGTAATAATCAACCTTTGTATGTAGTTGACGGGGTTCCAATTAATAACACTCGTCCAGGAGCTGCGACTCCAATTGGTACTGCCGGAGACTTGGAAGAAAACTTTGACTTTGGTAATGCTGCTAATGACATCAATCCAAATGATATCGAAAGCGTAAATATATTAAAAGGTGCAGCTGCAACTTCTCTTTATGGTTCTCGTGGCTCTAATGGTGTAATATTAATTACAACTAAAAGAGGAAAAGCCGGAGCATTTAAAGTAGATTTTTCTTCTGCGGCTTCTTTTACTCAAGTTTCTGTAGTTCCTCAATTCCAAACCAAGTTTGGACAAGGATGGGATGGAAGTTTTATTTTATCTGAAAATGGAAGCTGGGGACCAAGAGTGGATGGTCAGATGAGGCCATGGGGTGCTATCGTAAATAATACTCAGTTATTAAAACCATTTGACGCTGATAAAGCTAATAGCTACAGAGATGCTTTTGATACAGGTTCTGAGTATAATAATACACTTGCTTTAAGCGGAGGTAATGAAAATTCAACTTTTTATCTTTCTTATGGAAATGTAACAAGTGACGGATTCATGCCTACAGATAATGACTCTTATAAAAGAAATACATTATCTCTGAGCGGGTCAACAAAATTCAAAAATTTTACGGCTGCAGCTTCATTTAATTATGTAGGTAAAAATTCGAAATTCATTGAAGTAGGACAAGCTTCATCTGGAATCGGAGCTAACTTTTATGAGGAAGTTCTTCAAATTCCAGTAGATATTCCTGTTTCGGATTTCAAAGACTATAAGAACCTATATTTTAACGTAGATAATTATTTTACACCGTTTGCTGAAAATCCTTACTATTCCTTAAATGAGAATGGATCTCAGTTTAGAAGTGACAGAATTTATGGCAACTTCGATCTGAAATTGCAGGCTACAGACTGGCTTACTTTTCAATTTCAACAAGGTGCTGATATAACCAATGGTGTGGATAAGATTTGGCATGCAAAAAATGCACCATCTCCTGGTAGCTGGAATGCTGGCGGTAACGTTGAAGGATATCCACGTCAGGCAGATAAAGGAAACGTAGTTGAAGGATCAGAAAAATATTTTGAATACGATTCTAAACTACATGCACTATTCAATAAAAAGCTTTCCAGTGAATTTGATATTAATGGATTAATCGGGCTGAATTATAATGACAGAGGATCAAGAGCTTTATATACTTCGGTAGAAGATCTTACAATTCCTGGGTTTTACCAATTATCAAATAGTTTAAATAGCCCTGTAAGTACCGAATCAAATACTCATAGAAGGCTATTGGGCGCTTATGCTACAGCAACTCTTGGTTATAGTAACTATGCTTATTTGACTTTAAATGCAAGAAACGACTGGAGCTCTACTTTGCCGAAAGGTAAGAACAGTTACTTTTACCCAAGTGCAAACTTAGCAGTAGTACTTTCTGATGCTTTTGATCTTTCTCGCAGCAAAATTACTCTGTTTAAATTACGTGCCAGTGTAGGACAAACAGGTAACGATACCGATCCATATCGTATTTATAATACCCTTAGAGCTGCTAAAATTAACCTGAGAGGTTCCGGTATCGTAATTAATTTCCCTGTAGCAGGAGTTTCTGGATTTAGCATTAATAACACGCTGAATAACGGCGAGTTAAGACCAGAAATTAGTACCGAAACAGAGTTTGGTGGTGAAATGCGTTTCTTCGATAACCGTATAGGTTTTGATTTGGCGTATTACAATAAAATTACCAATGACCAAATATTACCTGTGAACATATCACCATCTACAGGTTATTACTTCATGATTGTAAATTTCGGAAAAGTTAGAAACAGAGGTATTGAATTTGCCTTAAATGGTACACCGTTAAAAAACAGAAACTTTAACTGGGATATCGGCTATACATTCACCAGAAATCGGAATACAGTATTAGAGCTTCCCGCAGGATTGGATAAAGTAGTAATTAACGAGGCATACGATGCTCAAATGGTAGCACGCCGTGGCGAACCTTTAGGAATAATCGAAGCACCGGTTCCGCAAAGAGATCCACAGGGAAGAATTATTGTTAATGAGGATGGTATTCCACTTACTGCTTCAAACCTGGAATCATATGGTTCTACTCAACGGGATTTTATAATGGGTTTAACAAACTCGTTCAGCTATAAGAATCTGACTTTAGGTTTCACATTCGACTGGAGAAAGGGAGGAGTTTTTTATTCAGGAACTGCTGACTTGTTGAATTTCGTAGGTAATGACATGAAAACGACCTATAACGACAGAAAGCCTTTTATAATTCCTAATTCAGTTGTTGCAGTAACGGATGACGAAGGGAATGTAGCTTATCAGGAAAATACTACACCGATAGCTTACGATCAAATTGATGATTATTATTATCCATCAACAAACCCCGCTACTTCTTACTCTAACCGTATCCTTGATAAAACAGTACTAAAATTAAGGGACGTAACCTTAACGTATCAGTTGCCTAAATCATTGGCAAGTAAAATACGTGCTGACCGTGCCTCTCTTACAGTATTTGGTAGAAATTTATGGACCTGGTTACCTTCTGAAAACAGAACAATTGACCCTGAAGTTTCAAACTTTGGAAATGACCTGACCAGTGAGTTCGGTGAATTCAGAACAGGGCCAACTACTCGTAATTTTGGTGCTACGTTAAGAGTATCATTTTAATAAAAATTAACATGAAAAAAATATTCATAAATATAAAAGTATTCGCAATTCTTGCTGCCCTGTTAATTTCAACGGGATGCGAGAAAACACTCGATATTAATACAGATCCGAACAATCCGGGTATCGAAAATGCAACACCGGAAGTATTGTTTCCGGCTGGAGTAATGTCAACCGCAGGTATGGTTGGGGGTCAGCTTGCAATTGTTGGTAATCTCTGGTCTCAATATGTAGCCCAGAACAGCAGTTCAAGCCAATACCGGTCTGTTGATTCTTATAACCTGATAAATTCCAGCGAAGAGGTTAATTTATCTTACCAGGAATTATATTCGGGCGCTTTAAATGATTATCAGTTAACAATTACTAAGGCACAGGAAAATGAAGACTGGCGTTATAATTTAATGGCAACGGTAATGAAAGCATATACCTACGAGGTATTGGTTGATTTATATGATCAGGTGCCATATACTGAAGCATTAAAGGGGCAGGAAATATTGCAGCCTAAATTTGATGACGGCTATTCTATATATCAATCCTTACTAGCTGAAATTGATGAGGCATTATCTAAAGATTTCAAGAGTAATCCTTTGAGTGCTGCTCAACAAAGTACAGATTTTGTATTTGCAGGAGACATGGACAAGTGGGAACAATTTGCCAATACCCTTAAATTAAAAATGTATTTAAGAATGGTAAATGCTAAACCTGCAGAAGCGCAGGCAGGTATTCAAGCTTTATATAATGCAAACGCAACCTTTCTGTCAGATAACGCGGGAGTTGATGTGTTTACAGATGTACCTGAGAAAAGAAACCCCATGTACGAATTTAACATAGAGGGTGTTGGAACTACTTCAAACTTAAAGGCAAGCATTACCTTTATCAGCTGGTTAAAAGCAAACAACGATCCACGAATTGTTGACTACTTTGGTACAGCTACTCCAACAGGAATGCACCAGGGAGACTTTGCTGCGTCCTTAGTGGAACAACCTACTTATCCGAATGCAACTACATTTGTACAACACGCTGATGATCCGGTTTGGTTTATATCTGCTGCAGAATCATACTTTATGCAGGCTGAAGCTTTGGAACGTTATTACAATGGAGCAAAGGATGGAGTTACTGGAAAACAGATGTATGATGCGGGAGTAACTGCTGCTTTTGCAGAATTGGATTTAACGCCAGGAAATTTATTAACTACTAATTATGCATACCCTGTTAACGGATCTTTAGATGCTAAAATAGAGGCAATAATTGTACAGAAGTGGGCAGCATTTCCACGTTCGCATGCATTAGAAGCATTTTTTGAAAAAAACAGGACAGGCTATCCAAGAACCAGCCCGGTTCCATCGACAAACGAGGCTCAGTATGTGCCAGGCCAATTGGTATACTCTTTCGGCGGGGTAACAGGAGCAGGAAACTTCCCGCAAAGGTTTGTTTTCCCTGATTATGAGAGGTCAAGAAATAAAAATACGCCTCCGGAAGTTCCTATTACTACAAAAGTTTGGTGGGCAAAGTAATTATTAAAAGAAGAATAATATGAAAAGAAATATAAGCTTAATAGCGGTCCTTTTTTTGCTGAGCATGAGTATTTTTTCTTGCAAAAAGGACGATTTTAATTATCCGGAAGGATATGTCGGGGAGTCAAAAATTACAGTATATCCCGAGTTAACTTTAAACGGGGATCAATTAACTATCATCAATCAGGGAACCACCTATACTGATGAAGGAGTAGTAGCTAAAATAGGTGAACAGGAAGTTGAATATGCTTCAAGTGGAACTGTGGATAGTTCGACTCCGGGAGTATATGTGATAAATTATTCTGCAAAAAATGAGGATGGGTTTTCGGCCTCCTCTTACAGAACGGTTGTTGTAATGTCTACTGCCGGTGACATAAATAGTCATGACTTTTCAGGTACTTACGACAGGGATGGATTTCCTCAAACTTCTACCTGGACCAAAACTGCAAATGGAGTTTACACGGTCCAAAATCCGGGTGGAGCTGCTGGCGTTACGGTAACTGCCGTAAATTTTGAAGGTAATAAGATAGTTGTACCTCAACAGGAATGTGAAGCTGGAACTATGTCATCAAGCATTGGAACATACGATTTAGCTGCAGGTAAGTACGTATGGGCAATAGTAAATGCCGGATACGGAGGACAAGACAGAACATTTATTAAAAAATAATAAATTAAAGAAATGAAAAGAAGTAAAATTTTATATACTGTTATTACAGCTTTATTTATTGTATTCTTAGGTTCTTGTCAAAAAGATCCGGAAGTTGGCGGTACGGCTACGCAAGCGCTTGCGGGGGATTGGTTTGTTCAATGGAAAGAACTTCCAGGAACGTATTTCCACTTTACTACCTATAATACTGCTGCAAATTCTCAAACAGAAATGTGGCTTGACGATAATTACTCATTTTGGTCAAGTACAGGTGATGAGCAATTGAAGGGTAAAGTAACTGTAAATGCCTCCAGTCTTAGTTTCTCGGGAGATAACATTGCTAATGTTGATCCTAATATGCCGATTACTTTTTCCATAAAGAATGGAAAGGTAATACCTAATGGAGCTAAAGGACCAGGTTCAAATGCGCCAACAGATTCTATTTATTTTGAAGCAGAATTTTCCGATGATCCAGGTACAACCTATATCATTTCTGGCTATAGAAGAACAGGATTTGATGCTGATGAACAATAACAAATCCATCAAAAATTAAATAAAAAAAGCCAGCATTAACGCTGGCTTTTTTATTTTCCACTCAGCACCACTTCCACCCTCAGATTTCGCAATCCCTCTACTGGGTCTTTTGTATTTATAAGCGGATATTTTCCTCCCATTCCGAAGCAGGATAGCCTTTTTTCAGAAATGCCGTTTTTAATTAAGATGTTTTTTATGGCTATCGCCCTTTTAAATGAAAGTTGCTGCAGGTAACGAGCACTTGCGAAAACATTATTGTTCGTATGTCCAATAATCTTAATATTCCATTCGGCCTCTTTTTGTAAAAACTCGATTAATCGGTCAAGATCGACTTTCGAATTAGGCTGTAACGCATCTTTATTAGGGAAAAAATGAAGGTTAAACAGGATTAATTTATTTCCTGCTGCTATTCTGTCTAAAAGAAAGTCTGATTTTATGTCAGCGCTATTTGACTTTAGATTCTGCGTCTGGTACAAATGTTCTTCAGCTGTAGCCGTTATGTTTAAATTAATATCAGAAGGAATTTCGATGCGGTAACCATTCAAAGAATCAGCCTTTGTTTCTCCGATAAATATGCCTAAAGAATCATCTTCTACAGTGACAGTTCCCGGAAGCGTAATTCCTGAAACTTTGTCTTTTATAAAACCAGAAAGCAGGACGGTACTTGTACCTTTTAATCTTACATCCAGTTCAAAGCCATCACCACCGTTGTAAATATTATCAATAATTAGTGCCAGTTTTTGACCGCGTTTAACAGTCAGCGGTTTTGAAAAACTTTTTCCCGGTCCGGGCTTCTCATACAGATTTTCATAACCTGTTTTTAAACCCGTATTGCCTTTAATTTTTTCGTCGTTTCGGGAGTTATTCGATCGGATTAGTTTAGAAAAGGATTCTTCTTTCTTAATTCCGTTACTATAATCAAACAGCATCCAGTCATAATCGTCTTTACTTGATTTTGGACGGATTTCGAAAGTAAAAGTGCCGTCGTACGGTATGTCAATTATATGCCAGCAGGTATTGCGTTCTTTTATGAAATAATTGCCTGATCGTCCAGCATCCAAGGGGAACTCCTGTATTTTCCCAAACCCCGCAGGAGAAACTGGGAAGGAATAACGTTTATTTACTCCTATTTTTTCTGCAGTGCTTAAATCAGCATTAAAAGCCGGAGACTGGCCTTTAGAAATTGTGAAGCACAACAGCAAGGAACAAATCAGGAGGTTACCCTTCGGCATGAGTTAATTTTATGAGTAGCTAATATAGAGTAGCTAGTAAACGGGTACAAGGCATTAAGTATTAAGTACAAAGTAATAAATATAATAGATACTACTAAAATACGAACTACTATGTGCTAATTACTGATTACTAAACTACCATGTCTTCACTTTTTATCGATGCTATATTTTCCCGCTCCTATAAAGGCTAGTCCGACAAAAACAAAGCCCAGTTCTATCGCATGTGAAGCTGCTCCCCAACCTTCTCCTTTGTTAAGATGGTTTAATGCAGCCACCACCATGATGGATGTGAGAAATAAACATGCAGGCCGGAATGCTAAACCGATAATAAGCAGAAAGCCTCCAAAGGTTTCAGTTATTGCAGCAAGTAAACCCCACATAAGCGGATAAAATGTTATTCCAATATTTTTTGCCGCCGAACCTACCGCTTCCCAATATCCCGGTCCGCCGGTTAATTTAGGAAGCCCGTGAAAAATCATCATCGCACCAAGTCCCACTCTTAAAATTAATAGTCCGGTATTCTTATAATTGCCAAGTCTGCCAAGTAGAGCCATTTTAATCTGTGTAAATAAGTTGAGTATTTTTTTCTTCTACCTTTAAATGTACGGTTTTCCCAAGAATCAAGGAATGATTATCAGAAAGGTGACCTGCCGGGAAATTAAAACAAACCGGGTAATTGTACTCCAGGACATGTTCCAGTATGATTTCTTCAGCAGTTTTACCAAAAGGAATTTCGTTGTCCTGCATGGAAGTAAGACCTCCGGCAATCAATCCTTTTAAGCCGGAGAGTTTTCCCGATCTTTTTAGATTCCACATCATCCGGTCGATGGAATACAGGTATTCTCCAACATCCTCAATAAATAAAATTTTATCCTGAAAATCCATTTCAGAGATGGAACCGGTCAGCATTACCAGAAGGGTTAAGTTGCCACCAATTATTATTCCTTTGGCTTCACCCGGAACATTATTGGAAGTGCTGTTAAATTGCATACTGACATCTTCGCCAAATAAAGCTTTCCGTAGGCTATTTAAAGATAATTTTGTAGCATCGGGAATAGCAACAGGCATTTGCCCATGTATAGTGCAAATGTTAAAATTAGCATGAATATGGCTGTGAAGTACGGTGATATCGCTAAAGCCAATAATCCATTTAGGATGCTGTTCGAAAGTAGTAAAATCAAGCCGGTCAATAATCCGGATGGTTCCATATCCTCCCCTGGCCGCAATAATTGCTTTTATTGATGTGTCATCGAGAAATTTCTGTAAATCGCTTGTCCGCAATTCATCAGAGCCGGCATACTGATGATAAGAAGCTGTTACTGTTTCACCTAAAACAACCTCAAGTCCCCACGATTCTAACAGCGCAACGGCATCGTTTATTTCGCCGGGCAGTTTTTTTGCCGGACAGGTAATCGCAATTTTATCACCTGGTTTTAAAAAAGGAGGAGTAATCATATTTATAATGTGCAAATATCAATATATGCTGATTCTGCATTCAGGCATATTCTAAATGATGTTATCTTTGCAAATTAAATAATAAGTACAAATAACACTAATCTGAAGGATTTGGAACAAGATAATTGCAAGAGATACACGGTTACGTCGGCGCTTCCTTATGCTAACGGACCATTACATATTGGCCACCTGGCTGGAGCATATATTCCGGCAGATATTTTTGTAAGACATTTGCGCCTGTTGCGCAAAGATGTGGTCTATCTCTGCGGTTCTGATGAACACGGGGCAGCAATTACTATCAAAGCAAAAAAAGAAGGTGTTACACCGCAGGAAATCATTGATAAATACCATAATCAGATAAAAGAAAGTTTTAACGAGTTTGGGATTTCCTTTGATATTTACCACCGGACTTCAGCTCCTATTCATCATGAACTTTCACAGGAGTTTTTCCTCAATCTTTACAATAAGGGAGAGTTTATAGAAAAGTTTTCTGAACAATATTATGACGAAGAGTATCAGCAGTTTTTGGCCGACCGCTATATAATTGGTACTTGCCCTAATTGCCACAACGAGGGCGCCTATGGCGATCAGTGCGAAAAATGCGGAACTTCATTAAATCCTACCGATCTTATAAATCCAAAATCCACACTTAGTGGGAATACACCAGTTTTAAAAGAGACCAAACACTGGTATCTTCCTCTGGATAAGTACCAGCCCTGGTTAGAAAACTGGCTGTTAAACGAAAAGAAAGATCAGTTAAAAACTAATGTTTTCGGGCAGTGCAGCTCCTGGATAAAATCGGGTTTGCAGCCAAGATCAATGACCCGCGACCTGGATTGGGGAATTGACGTTCCGTTAAAAGATGCCAAAGGGAAAAAACTGTATGTATGGCTGGATGCACCGATCGGGTATATTTCGGCAACAAAGCAATGGGCGCTTGATAACGGGAAAGATTGGGAAAAATACTGGAAGAAGCAGGAAAATGAAGAGGACAATTCTTGTTTGATCCATTTCATCGGAAAAGATAATATTGTGTTCCATTGCATCATTTTTCCGTCCATTCTTCATGCTCATGGCGAGTATATTTTACCGGCAAATGTTCCGGCAAATGAATTTTTAAACTTAGAGGGTGATAAACTCTCTACTTCAAGAAATCATGCAGTATGGCTGCATGAATATTTAAATGAATTTCCTAATAAGCAGGATGAACTTCGTTATGTTTTAACCTCGATTTTGCCCGAAACTTCAGACAGTGAGTTTACCTGGAAAGATTACCAGGCACGGGTGAATAATGAACTGGTAGCTATTCTCGGAAATTTTGTAAACCGTGTTCTGATCCTGATGCATAAGTATTATGAAGGAAAAACTTCAGGAAGTGCAAAACTCCAGGATGAGGAACTGAATAAACAGATTCCCGCTGCTTATGATGAAACAGGAAAGTCGATAGCTGCTTATAAGTTCAGAAATGCAATGTCAACAGTAATGGATGTGGCCCGTTCAGGCAATAAATATCTTACTGATAAAGAGCCCTGGAAGACTTTCAAGAATGATCCGGAATCTACAAGAGAGGTTCTCCAGAACTGCCTGCATATCATTGCGCATTTGGGCACTTTGCTTCAGCCATTTTTGCCATTTACTGCCAAAAAGATATTCCGGTTATTAAATCTTCATGATGAAACAATGTTTTATGATCAGCCTGTAATTTTTGAAGAAGGACATCGTTTAAGTCCCGCCGAGCTTTTGTTTGAAAAAGTGGAAGATGAAGTAATAGAGAAACAGATCGAAAAACTGGCTTCAAAGAAGCCGGAACCCGTACAGGAACCTCAGATAATGCCTGCAAAAGATAATATCAATTATGACCAGTTTGCTGCTCTCGACATTCGTACAGGAACAATCTTAGCCGCCGAAAAGGTTGCTAAAACCAAAAAACTGTTAAAGTTGACGATAGATACCGGGATTGACCAGCGGACGGTAGTATCTGGTATTGCTGAGTTTTTTGAACCCGAAAATATAGTTGGAAAGCAGGTAAGTATTTTAGTTAACCTGGAACCACGGGAGATTAAGGGTATTCTTTCAAAAGGAATGATTTTAATGGCGGAAGACGAGGATGGTAAACTTTGTTTTGTGCAGCCAAGTGCTGTAACCGGAAATGGTTCGGTAGTAAGATAAAACATGATGTGCAGGTGAGTGAATATGCTGATGTGCAAATTGACTGGAATAATTCTTTAAAATTCTGCACATTTGCACTTCAATGAATCTGCACATTGATTGGCCCTGTAGTTCAACGGATAGAATAGAAGTTTCCTAAACTTTAGATATGGGTTCGATTCCCGTCGGGGCTACCAGACCGGAAAGGTGAAATAAATCTACCTTTCCGGCATAAATTTTCAGCGTTAAATACCTGTGGTTTTCCAATAATTATTTGCAGCAGCTATCGTTGCAAATTCAATAGCTACGGTTTGACCGATAGAAATAAGCATGGCAGGATCTTCAGAATATATAGATCTGAGCTTTTCCCGGATAGCAGCATCTGGCTGAGTTGCTTTAATAATTAATCTTGCCATTTTAATAGCAAGCAGTCTTCCTTCTTCAGGAGTAGCGGTTAAAAGAGAATCGCTAGGGATTAATTGAGTTGTTTCAGACATGGTTTTATTTTTAGGTAAAAAGAAAGTATCTAATAAACCAGTTATTAATTGTTTTGTGCTTTTGTAATAACATAAACGCTAATATTTCTTCAACCTTGCATAGGTATTCTCAATTTTAATGCTCAATAATAAAGTCGACAGTCTTAAACGTGTTTATAAAGTTATTTTCCTGTAGTCTTAGTTGCAACACGAAGGCTGTGTTGCAATTTTGGTTTTAGTAAAAACATTTATTCCGTTTTACTAATTATTCTTTTACAGGGATTTTTATTCCTTCTTTCAATCCTCACAAAACATGAAAAAGTCAGGTATAATATTAGTTACAGCACTTATTACAGCAGTTGTTACATTAGGAGCTTACCGTTACATTGATAAAAGAAAAAGTTCAGGCTTTCTTGAAGATAACCAGAAAGTAAATTTTGTTAACAATCCCGCCCGTAGCACTTCATCTGCAGGTAACCCTGATTTTGTTAACGCTTCTGCAGCAGTAATTCCGGCAGTTGTTCATATAAAAACGGTTTATTCGGGAGCATCTGCCCAAGCTTCTAATCCGCTTGAGGAACTTTTTGGTTCGCCACGTTCCGGAGGGATAGCAATGGCATCGGGTTCAGGGGTATTAATTACAGATGACGGTTATATAGTAACAAATAATCATGTGGTAGAGGATGCATCGCAAATTGCGGTAGTATTAGCTGATAAACGATCTTTTAAAGCAAAGCTAGTGGGACGTGATCCAAGTACAGACCTGGCCCTTATCAAGATAGATGGTAAAAATCTGCCAATTGTACGACTTGGAAATTCAGATAATGTACAGGTTGGCGAATGGGTTCTGGCAGTTGGTTTCCCTCTGTCGCTAAATTCAACAGTCACTGCCGGTATAATTAGTGCAAAGGGACGCAGTATAGGAATTCTTGATCGGCCCGCAAATAATAACGGTGAAGGAAATGGAACCGCAATTGAATCTTTTATTCAAACTGATGCGGCTATTAATCCCGGCAATAGCGGGGGGGCTTTAGTAAATGCCGCCGGTGAACTGGTTGGAATTAACTCGGCAATTGCTTCGCAAACCGGGGGGTACCAGGGATACGGTTTTGCCATTCCTGTAAACCTGGCAAAAAAAATTGTAACAGATTTTAGAAAGTACGGAGAAGTACGACGCGGTTATTTAGGTGTTAGTTTTCCGGCGCCAACCACAGAAGATCAGCTGCTTCGGGCTAAAGGAATTAATCCGTCTGTACAGGGTGTATATATTATGGACGTACAACCAGGAAGTGCAGCAGCAGCAGGAGGGTTAAAAGCCGGAGATGTTATTAAAAGCATAGATGGATCATCGATTTCCTCTTCTGCTGAGTTCTCCGAGCGGATTGCCCGCCATAGTCCGGGCGATAAGGTGGAGCTTTCTTATTTACGGAATGGAAAAACTTCCAATACTACGGTAACATTAAAGGGCCAGTCTTCTGCTGAAGGAATAGCAGGAAACGCCAGCAGCTCCGCCGAACTGCAGCAAAAGTTGGGAGCTAGTTTTTCACCTATTCCCGGCTCTGTAAAACAACGTTATGGATTGAAGTCAGGGATAGTAGTAACTGATATTGCCCGTGGCGGATTCTTTGAACAGGCCGGCGTGCCAAAGGGAACGGTAATAACTGCTGTAAATGGGCAGCGGATCAATAGCCTGGACGAACTGAATGAAGCTTTAGGAGACTCAAGAAACGGAATGGTTCGAATTGATGGCATAACACCTGATGGGGCGAGATTTGTTTTCAACTTCCCGTTAGGTGCTTAATAAAAAATGCTCTTTAATGTTCATGAAAAAACCGCATTCGAGTAGACTTCTTTTATATAAAAATTAATATGTTAGTTATGAAAATACTTCAATCAATATTTCCTTTACTATTTGTAGTCTTGCTAAGTTCCTGTTCAGACCGGATTGTTGGTACCTGGCAAATTTCAAGATATGAAAAAGGTGCACCGGGAGATGAGAATGTAAAGGTCTATAATATCGGAACGATGCGGTTTAAAAATAACAAGACCGGCGAAAAAGAGATTAATTATTCCATTCTTAGGAATAAGGTATCTGATAACAGCTCTTTTAAATGGAGTGCCACTGAAGATTACCTTACCATACAGGATGAGAACTCTGAGTTTAGTAAAACCTGGATCAGGGTAGAAAATAAGCGAAAACTGCAGTTACTTAAATCAACCAATGGTGCTAATAATGTCCAGGTGCTGGAGTTGAAAAAATAGCGTTTATTCGGATAGTTTAATTTTCAGAATTATTGAACAAATTAGAAAACGCAGCAGATAAAACTTCATAAGGCCGATAACCTGTTAGTATAATTCCTCTTCCGTCTTCTTTACTCATGGTAATGGTAGGAAACCGGCCAATACGGTTATACCGAACTCTTTTTAAATCGTTTCTAAACAATTCCAGGCTGTCTTCTGCAGAAAGATCCGTTGAAAAACGGGCGATGTTAAAATCCAGGCCTGTATTTTCTGCTGTTTGCTGTGCAACTTCAATTAATACTTCCGGTTTGGAAATATCTTTCGCATCGGTCATTACAGCTTCCCATAGCTTAACAAGATAGGCTTCTTCTATTTCTGATGATTGAAGTCCTGCTGCTTTTACCGCTATACATGCCGGATAAGAAGAGGAAGGTGGATTTTGTATCCAGATTTGGGGATTGATGGCTGCACCGGAAATGTGTTGTGCTTCCATCCATATCGGACCCATTTGGGCAGGACGGCTTACTGTATTCATCGGGTCATTATAACTGTTCCAGTCAGGAATAAGCCCCGACATACAATAGCTAAGGTTGATGTTGTCTTTAAAAAGGTTTCGCAAGGTACTCAGATGAGGATAGAGTGCCCAGCTCCAGCAACAAAGCGGATCGGTATAAAAAACAATCTCTACCCGATCCGCTTTAAATTTATTATTTACTTTTTCTGCTTCCTTTAGATCCATTCGAATTTGTTGCAGGATATTCACTCCATTGATTTTCTCCTTTTGGAGTGGCGCTCATAATTTCCTGGCTTCTTTCTTTACTTAAAGTTTTATTTTCTTTTTCTACAATTTTATCAGTCCGCTCTGTTCCTGTCGGAGTTAAATCAACCAGCCCATGTGTTTCTCTTACTTTTTGTAAGGGATCTTCAATGTACTGCCAGGTTTCTCCCAGTTCAGGGCTAACGCCTTCATTCCATGGGCCCCGTACTTCAACACCGTTAGACATGTTGTAGTAAGTGTTGCTGTGCCGCGGATCGCTTTGTAAAACTCCTGGGGGGAAATTAGGCTGAATAGTATTTAAAGCAGCTTCAAACATCTGGAAGTGGGCTACTTCACGAGTCATTAAAAACCGGAGCGTATCTTTTACATACGAATCATCGGTAAACTGCATCAGGTATTCGTAAACTATCTTGGCCCGTGATTCGGCGGCGATATTAGATCGAAGATCGACAGTAAGGTCACCGTTTGCAGTTACATAAGCTGCAGTCCAGGGATTGCCGTTACTATCTGTAAGCGTTGGGGATCCGCCGCTTAAAACTGCAAATTGAGGATTCATCATGGCTTCGTGAATAAAATTCTCTTTCGATGCCTTTCCGTCCAGTAACTGCATAATTTCAGATTCTTCAGCCGCGTTCTTTAATTCGCCGCTCACACCGCCCAAAAGCATCTGTATGGTAGCGCCTACAATTTCAAGATGGCTGAATTCCTCTGTAGCAATGTCCATAAGTAAGTCGTACTTATCCGGATAAGGTTGTTTAGCGGCAAATGCCTGAACAAAGTATTGCATAGCTGCTTTAAGCTCTCCATTGCTTCCTCCAAACTGCTCCAAAAGCAGGCGGGCGAAACGCGGGTCGGGTTTTGAAACCCTCGCGTTAAATTGTAACTCTTTAACATGGTAAAACATAGTTTTCTGTATTAGGTAGAACGATAGATATAAAAATCTAACAGGGCTTAAAATTCTTTGTTCTTAAAGAATTAAATTAAATAGCGGAATTCAACTCTATTCTTAGTCGGAAAATTGCCGTTCCTTTTTAAAGAGCCCACCTTTTAAAAAATATATAATCATTTGAAAATTATAGATTTTAGCCTATCTTTGCAGTCCCAATTTAAGGGGTATAGTATATTGTTTAATTAATTTAATATCAAGCAAGTGAATACGTTAAGTTACAAAACTGTCTCTGCCAACAAGAAGACCGTTAACAAGGAATGGGTAGTTGTTGACGCACAGGGCGAGATTTTGGGGCGCTTGTCATCTAAGATCGCAATGATGATCCGTGGAAAGCACAAGCCTACATTCACCCCAAACGTAGACTGCGGCGATAACGTAATTGTTATCAATGCAGACAAGGTAAAACTGACCGGTAACAAACTAAGCGACAAAACTTATGTTCGTTACACTGGCTATCCGGGTGGTCAGCGTTTCATTTCTCCTAAGGAGTTATTGGCGAAACATCCTCAGCGTATAGTTGAAAAAGCTGTTCGCGGAATGTTACCTAAAAATCGTTTGGGCCGTGCAATTTTTAAAAACCTGTATGTATATGCAGGAAATGAGCATCCGCATGCGGCACAAAATCCAAAAGAGGTTAAACTTTAATTTTAAAAGAGAAAAGAAATGCCAACAACTAACACTTCAGGAAGAAGAAAAACCGCAGTTGCCCGCGTTTATGTAAATGAGGGTAACGGCAACATTATCGTAAACGGTAAAGATTACAAAGAATACTTTCCTACCTTACCCTTGCAGTATATCGTTAATCAGTCATTGGAAGTATCCGGATCAGCCGGGACTTTTGACGTAAACGTTAACGTTGCAGGCGGCGGTGTAAAAGGACAGGCAGAAGCTGTTCGTTTAGCAATTGCTAAAGCTATTGTTGAACTGGATCCTGAGAAAAAATCTGCTTTACGTGCTAAAGGTTTAATGACCCGCGATCCCAGAATGGTTGAGCGTAAAAAACCAGGACGCAGAAAAGCACGGAAAAGATTTCAATTTAGTAAACGTTAATTTCAGGAGGATCAAACAATGGCTAGAACAACATATCAGGACTTACTGGATGCAGGTGTACACTTTGGTCACCTTACCCGTAAATGGGATCCAAAAATGGCTCCGTACATTTTCATGGAGCGTAATGGAATCCACATCATAGATTTAAATAAAACTTTAACAAAAGTAGAAGAAGCAGCTGCTGCAATAAAACAGATTGTAAAATCAGGGCGTAAAGTATTATTCGTTGCTACTAAAAAGCAAGCGAAAGATATTGTAGCAGAACAGGCAAAATCAGTAAACATGCCTTTCGTAACCGAACGTTGGTTGGGTGGGATGTTAACAAACTTTGCAACAGTTCGTAAGTCAATTAAAAAGATGTCTAACATCGACAAAATGACTAAAGACGGTACGTACGATGTTTTATCGAAGAAAGAAAAATTAATGATTCAACGTGAGCGTGTAAAATTAGAAACTCTTCTAGGAGGTATCTCTGATCTTAACCGTTTACCCGCTGCATTATTTCTGATCGATGTTAAGAAAGAGCATATTGCGGTAACAGAAGCATTAAAGTTAAATATCCCAACCTTTGCAATGGTAGATACTAACTCTGATCCTTCAAATATCGACTTCCCTATTCCGGCTAATGACGATGCTACCAAATCAATCTCTTTGATTACGGATATCATTATCAAAGCAATTCAGGAAGGTTTAGACGAGCGTAAACGCGAAAAAGAAGACGAGGCTGAAAAAGAAGCTGCAGCTGCCAAAGCTAAAGCAGACCGTGGCGAGGAAGCAGAGGCTTCTCCTCGTCCTGAGCCTAAAGTTACTGCTGAAGCAGGCGAAGATTCTGCTGAATAATATTATAGTGGGTTGTGAGTTGCATGTTGAAGGGAAACTTACAACGTATAACTAACAACCCACATTTTTTAGGATAATTAGTGGTTGTAGGTATTCTGCTTACAATCTATAACTTACAAAATACAACTAAATAAAATGTCTACAGTACAAATATCTGCGGCAGATGTAAACAAACTTCGCCAGCAAACAGGTGCAGGAATGATGGACTGCAAAAAAGCTTTAACCGAAGCAAATGGAGATTTTGAAGCTGCTATAGATTACCTGCGTAAAAAAGGTGCAAAAGTAGCTGCAAGCAGACAAGACCGTGAATCTAACGAAGGTGTTGTTATTGCAAAAACTACTGCTGATGCTAAACGTGGAATCATCGTGGAATTGAATTGCGAAACAGATTTCGTTGCTAAAAACGCTGATTTTATAGCTTTCGCTAATGGTATTGCCGATTTAGCAGTTGAAAAAAATCCGTCTTCGTTAGAAGAGCTGCTTGGCTACGATCTTAACGGAACTAAACTTTCTGATCAGATTTTGGACCAGACAGGTAAAATTGGCGAGAAGATCGGTGTTTCTAAATTTGAAACTGTTTCTGGCGAAAAAGTAATTGCGTATATTCACGGTAATTACCGTTTAGGTGTTTTGGTTGCCTTAAATGCTGACGCTCAGGGAGCAGAAGAAGCCGGTAAAGACGTTGCTATGCAAATTGCCGCTATGAATCCGGTAGCAATTGACAAAGCTGATGTTGATTCAAGAACAATTGAACGTGAGCTGGAGATCGCTAAAGAGCAAATCCGTGCAGAAGGTAAAGCTGAAGAAATGGTTGAGAAAATTGCACAGGGTAAACTAAACAAGTTCTATAAAGAATCAACGTTGTTAAACCAGGAGTTTGTAAAAGATTCTTCTAAAAATATTGCTCAATTCCTTGACAGTGTTTCTAAGGGATTAACTGTAACCGCATTTAAACGGGTGCAGTTAGGAGCTTAATTTAAATTTTTTAAATCCTCGCTAAAAGCGGGGATTTTTTTTGCCCTGATAGTACCTTTATTAGTAATTTAGAAAATAATGATTACTGCACTTTACAACTGTATCCTTATTTCTGATGGAAGAGAAATACCGGGAAAAGCAGTTTTAATCCAAAACGGGAAGATTCTTTCTGTTGTAAATGAGGAAGAGATTCCTGAAAGTTCGCAAAGAACTGACCTCAATGGAGCGTATTTGTCGCCCGGACTTCTTGATCTTCAAATTTATGGCAGCGGTGGAAAGTTATTTAGCGGTACGCCTTCTGTTGAAGCTTTGCAGCAAATGGAAAACGATTTAATCAAAGGCGGTACTACAGGCTTTTTCGCTACCGTTGCAACTAACAGTAACATTATTGTAGAGCAAGCTATTTCTGCGGCACGAACCTACCGGGAACGTGCAAAAGGTAATTTTTTAGGTATCCATCTGGAAGGGCCTTATTTAAACGCGAAGAAGAAAGGTGCTCATCCGGAAGAATATATTAAAAAAGCCACACTTGAAGAATTAAAAAGGTGGATCGACTCGGCAGAAGGTGAGATCAGAATGATTACAGTAGCACCCGAACTGCAGGATGCCGAAATACTGTCTTATCTTTCAGATCAGCAGATAATCGTATCATGCGGCCATTCGAATGCTACGTTTGAAGAGGGAATGTCGTTCTTAAACAACCCTGTTCCGGCTGCTACTCATTTATTTAATGCTATGCCCCAAATGCACCATCGTGAACCAGGGCTGATTCCTGCAATCTTTGAAAAAAAACCTTTTGTGAGTATCGTGGCAGATGGAACCCATGTTAATTTTAACATGATCCGGCTTGCCAAGCGTGAACTGGGAGACAGGTTATTCTTAATAACTGATGCAGTAACAGAAACGAGAGAGGGAACACAACACCACACCCTAAAAGGTGATCATTACGTTCTTCCCAATGGTACTTTGTCGGGCTCCTGTTTAACAATGCTTAAAGCAGTTAAAAACTGTGTTCAGCAGGTTGGAATAAGTTTGCCCGAAGCAATTAATATGGCTTCTTTGTACCCGGCAAAACTTATTAAAGAAGATAATTTAAGGGGGAAGATAGAAGGTGGATATAAAGCTGATCTGCTGGCTTTTGATAAGGACTTTGATCCTGTAAAAGTGTTTTTTAATGGCTTAGAGGTATAAAAAGACGATTAATTTTAACAATTCCTATAATTGAAATATTTTTGAAGAAACTCCTTGTATGAAATATAAAAGAATTTTACTCAAATTAAGTGGAGAAGCGTTGATGGGTGAAAAGCAATATGGGATAGACAGCGAACGCGTTTCACAATATGCAAAAGATATAAAATCCGTTCATGAAAAAGGAGTTCAGATTGCTATAGTAATAGGCGGTGGCAATATTTTCCGCGGATTAAGTGCCGAAAAATCAGGTATGGACAGAGTACAAGCTGACTATATGGGGATGCTTGCAACAGTTATCAACAGCATGGCCTTACAAGATGCTCTTGAAAAACTTGGACTAAAAACGCGGCTGATGACTGCTATTAAAATGGAGCAGATATGCGAGCCATTTATCCGCAGAAGAGCTGTTAGGCATCTGGAAAAAGGCAGAATAGTAATATTCGGCGCAGGCACAGGAAATCCTTATTTTACAACAGACACAGCTGCCTCCCTTCGTGCAATTGAAATACAGGCAGATGCTGTGATGAAAGGTACACGTGTTGACGGAATATACACAGCGGATCCTGAGAAAAACCCGGATGCAACACGTTATGATGAAATTACTTTCCAGCAGGTGTACGATAATAATCTGAATGTGATGGACATGACTGCCTTTACATTATGCCAGGAAAACAAGCTGCCTATTATTGTGTTCGATATGAATAAAGAGGGGAATTTTATGCGGATTGCTAACGGTGATCCTATTGGTACTTTGGTAAAGAGCTGATTCAAAAAAGAATCCTAATTTTACAGATCTAAAATTGTTACTCAAATGAACGACCTTATAAAGAAACAATTAAACGATGCAAAGGCTTTGATGGATAAAGCCATCGATTTTACAGATAATGAAGTTGCTAAAATCCGTGCAGGCAAAGCCACTCCTTCAATGCTCGACGGAATATCTGTTGATTATTACGGAAACCCAACTCCTTTAAATCAGGTGGGAAGTGTTAATACTCCGGATGCTCGTACCATTGTAATTCAGCCATGGGAAAAATCTCTTCTCGGCCCTATTGAGAGAGCAATTCACGAAGCTAATATCGGCCTTAACCCTCAGAATGACGGGATCATGATCCGTTTAAATGTTCCGCCGCTTACTGAAGAGCGTCGGAGAGATCTCGTGAAAAAAGTAAAGGAGGAAGCCGAAAGAGGCCGTATTGCGGTAAGAAACATACGTAAAGATGCCAATGCAAAAATTCAACGCTTAAAATCTGAAGGAGTTTCAGAGGATGAAATAAAAGGCGGCGAAGCAGAAGTGCAAAAACTGACTGATGGCTATATCGTTAAAGTAGATAAAATTGCAGAAGCAAAAGAAAAAGATATTATGACGGTTTAAAAAGTTGTGATTTATTTCTTCGATCAAACATTTAAAGGGAATGACTTACTGTTCATTCCCTTTGTTTTTTAAAGATATTGATAGAATAAATTTTTAAAACTTAAATTTTCTCGTACCAAATAAAAAGATTTTGAATTCTCCTTTTTTTATTTCAATTTGGTATCGAAGAAGTTTAGCGTTGAAAAAAATAGTAGCCATAATTTTAGTATGCTCACACCTTTTTAACATAGGTGGCTGTTTGGCTATTCATCAATATCTCAAATTTAAAACGGATGAGTTTTTTAACGAACAAGCCGGAAAAAATCTTTATAATAAACAAGACCTTTCTGTAATAAAAATTCCTGTACACCTCGAGGGTATCAGCGATTGGAGTGATTATGAGGATGTATCAGGCCAGATTAAGTTTGAGGATACGCAGTATAACTATATTAAAATGAAAATAACAAGGAATGCAATGTATTTTGTTTGCATTCCTAATTACGAAAAAACTCAGTTTACTGAAAAAAATATTATAGAAGTAGCAGGAATTAAGGATATTCCTGTGCCGAAAAAGGAGCATGTACCAGTTCCTAAACTGGCATTTGTTGATTCCTTTAATTTAGTATTTAGTAATTTTAATTTTAATCCCCCTCTTATCAATAGAGCTCCTGTTTATGAACAGGTTACTGTTAGATTAATAAATTTTCATCCCGGATCTCCGGAAGAACCACCCAAAAAAATCTCCTAACTTACTTATTTTCTATTCTTAAAGGCCGCTGCAGGTTAATTACTAATACCATCTGTTTCGATAGATTTATTAGTACGCCTGTGCTTTAAAAGATTAGAGTTCACAGAATGTTTGTATCCAGTATTTCACATTCAGGTGAAGTATAACCTAATTCTATTATCAGTAAAATAATTAATACTATAAATACATTTCTTGTTATGAAAACTATCTACATACTACTTGGTTTCATGTTTTTTGTTTCTGCAAAGGTACTTGCTCAAGGTTGCGTAGCTATTAAAAGCACCGGGGGGAGCTGTATGATGGATCATCCGGATTCGAATTCACACGAAAGTGCCTGGGCCTTTAGCGCTACGTCACGTTATTTTAAATCTTTCAGACATTTTAAAGGAAAAGATGAACAGGAAGAAAGACTTGTACAGGGGACTGAGGTAATAAACCATCAGTATTCTTTGGATCTTGCATTGGTCCGAATAATTAACAACCGGTGGTCGGTGATGATTGATTTACCATTACTGTATAACACACGTTCTTCGTTATATGAACATGGTTTAGTAAACGGGGCATATATTAAACAAGAAAGGCGCAGTACAAGCTCTTCCGGCCTGGGTGATATCAGAATAGCAGCTTACCGGTGGTTGTTTAACCCGGCAAAATATACAAAAGGTAATATTCAATTAGGATTAGGGCTGAAGCTTCCCACCGGTGATTATGATTACAAAGATTACTGGTATAACGTGGGCCCGAATGGAACAAAAGAACTTCGTACAGTTGATCAATCTATCCAACTAGGTGATGGCGGCACTGGTATTACTGCAGAACTCAATGCCTTCTATAATATTTTTCACAAAATAGGAGTGTATGGTGATTTTTACTACTTAAGCAATCCCCGGGAACAAAATGGCGTAAGAACTTATCGTGAAACTCTTAGTCCCACTCTCGGAAATGAAGCAATTATGAGTGTGCCAGATCAGTACATGGTACGGGCGGGCGCTAACTATTCGATACTTCCCGGTTTAATTGCTTCTGCAGGTTTGAGGTTAGAAGGAATCCCGGTTTATGATTTAATAGGGGGAAGTGGCGATTTTAGGCGTCCGGGATACATTTGGTCTGTTGAGCCCGCTTTAAATTATCAGAAGAATAAAGTCAATCTTTTTGTAACTGTTCCGGTAGCTTTTGTCAGAAACAGAACTCAAAGCGTTACGGATAAAGAAAACACAGCAACATCAGGAAGATTCGTTCAGGGCGACGCAGCCTTTGCAGATTACAGTATAAATGCAGGAATTTCAGTAAAATTTTAGTTTATTTATTATTTGGTTTAGAAGCTCCCATACGGGAGCTTCTTTTTTGACTTTTCTATTTATATATCTAATTGTATCGTCATAAAATACCCCATCTTATTTAAATAAAAAAGGGAATAACGCAAAGCTCAATCCCTTTTCTATTTTTGTAGTATGAAGCTGTTATTTACCTATTTAAAACGATATAAAGGCCTGATAGCGTTTGCATTGCTGCTGGCAACTATCAATCAGGTTTTTTCCTTTCTTGACCCTTATATTTTCAGAAAGATCATAGATACTTATGTTACTCATTATAAAAATTATACAACAAGCGAGTTTTTTCGAGGTGCAGGCTTATTGATATTGGCAGCGATGGGAGTCGCTATGGTATCACGTATTGCAAAAAATTTCCAGGATTATTATGTAAATGTTATCACCCAGCGGTTAGGAGCAAGAATTTATTCTGATGGGCTGGCTCATTCACTGGAACTTCCTTACCAGGTGTTTGAAGATCAGCGAAGCGGAGAAACACTGGGAATATTACAGAAGGTTCGTTTGGACTGTGAAAAATTGATCATTTCATTTATTAACGTACTTTTTACCGCTGTTATAGGTATCTGTTTTGTTTTCTTTTACGCTATCAATATCCATTGGTCTATAGCTGTTGTTTATATTTCAGTAATTCCAGTGTTAGGGACGATCAGTTCAGTGCTTAGCAGAAAAATTAAGGTTGTGCAAAAGACAATTGTTGCCGAAACTACTGCTTTAGCCGGTTCTACAACAGAGTCGTTAAGAAATATTGAGCTGGTAAAGAGCCTTGGATTATCACGTCAGGAAATAAACCGGCTAAATAAAACCACCGACAGGATTTTAGCGCTTGAACTTAAGAAAGTAAAATACGTACGAAGTTTAAGTTTTGTACAGGGAACTCTCGTAAACCTTCTGCGGAATGCTATTTTACTTTTAATGCTATATTTAATTTATGCAGGAAAAATTACTGTGGGGGAGTTCTTTTCTCTCTTTATCTATTCCTTTTTTATATTCGGTCCTTTGCAGGAATTAGGAAATATTATTAATACTTATCGCGAGACAGAAATCTCCCTGGCTAATTTTACCAGTATTTTAAGTACGCCCAAAGAAGTTAAACCTGCCAACCCCGTGTTGCTTAGAAAAATAGAAAGTTTAAACTTTAAAAATGTAAGCTTTAAACATTTATCAGCTAACAGGAATGCCCTGAATCACATTTCCTTTACTACACATATTGGTGAAACAATTGCTTTTGTTGGGCCTTCAGGTTCGGGAAAAACTACATTGGTAAAGCTATTAGTAGGCTTGTATCAGCCCTTGGAAGGACAGATTTTATACAATAATGTTTCAGGAACTGATATAGATTTAGATCAGCTAAGAGAAAAGATAGGATTTGTTACCCAGGATACTCAATTGTTTTCAGGTACAATCCGGGAAAACCTGTTATTTGTACGACCAAGTGCAACAGATGCCGAATGTATGGATGTTTTACATAAGGCTGCCTGTCATACCTTACTTGCAAGAGCAGAAAACGGATTAGATACCGTTATTGGTGAAGGAGGCGTAAAAGTTTCGGGTGGTGAAAAACAACGCTTATCAATAGCCAGGGCTTTATTGAGGCGGCCGGATATTTTAGTATTTGATGAAGCAACTTCGGCATTGGATTCTATAACCGAAGAAGAAATTACCCGCACCATTCGCCATGTTTCTGATATGCAGGAGCATATTACTATCCTTATCGCCCATCGTCTGTCTACCATTATGCATGCCGATAAGATTTTTGTACTTGAAAAAGGAAATATAGTAGAGTCAGGGCGCCATTCGGAACTTATAGAGGAAAAAGGCCTTTACTATGCTATGTGGAGACAACAGATAGGAGAGAAAAGACTGGTAGAAGTATAGCTTTGAACCAGAAACTGGTTCTGTTGTGTGGTTAACTATATATGACGGACCGCATTGAAATAGACGACATATCAAATTCGCTGTTAAAAAAACTTATCTGATCCTTTTTGTCCTGCATTCCTAAAATATAAAGTAAAGGGAGAAAATGATCATAAGTTGGATGGGCAAGGGAAGCGAGTGTGTCCAGTTTTTGGAAGTCAATAATATGCTGGTGCTTATTTTCTTCTATCCAGGCTGCTATTTTTTGATCAAATTCCAATGCCCAATCGTATGTTTTTCTTCCCTGCCAGTCTACAGCTTGCAGATTGTGTACAATATTGCCGCTCCCTATAATTAAAACTCCTTTGTCTCTCAGCTTCTTTAACTCCTGGCCAAGTTTATAGTGAAAGGTGGGAGGCTGGGTGTAATCAATACTTACCTGAAAAACCGGAATATCAGCTAACGGAAACATTGGCAGCAATATACTCCAGCTTCCATGATCAAGTCCCCATTCATGATCTGTTAAAACTTCTGGCGACGCAACCAGGCTCTGGACTTCCTTTGCCATTTCAGGAGCTCCAGGTGCTTTGTATTGCTGTTCAAAAAGTTCCTGCGGAAAGCCGCCAAAATCGTGTATAGTTTTGGGAGCGTTAGTAGCGGTAACGCAGGTGCTTTTTGGGGTAATCCAGTGAGCCGAAATAACTAAAATCGCTTTTGGCCTGGGTAGTTCCTGTCCCAGTTTTTTCCAACTCTGGTTAAAGGTATTGTCGGCAATAGCATTCATTGGGTTACCATGGCCAACAAATAAAAGCGGCATTCTGTCGGTGTTTTTAAGCGCAGAAGAAAATGTATGCAGATCCTGTAAGTTATTCATAGTAAATAATTAAGGTAGAACCAGGAGCAGAAGTATGAGAAGGATGTCACCTTTGATTAACTCAGGAAGACATCCTTCGACTTATAGAAGAATTTTGAAAAGCGCACGGAAGCGCCTTTCACTATTTTGCCTGAGCAAATTCAAGGTTTAATTTAAGAGCAACATCTTTACCAACTGTTGCGCCGCCCGCTTCTGTAAGGCTATTCCATTTTAAATTGTAAGCAAAACGGTCAATTGTTGTTGTAGCTTTGAAACCTGCTTTGGTATTTCCATAACCGTCTTTAGCTGTTCCTCCGTAAACTACATGGAATTTTACAGGTTTTGTTACATCCCTGATGGTCAGTAATCCGTCAAGTACATAATTATTTCCGGATTTCTTTTTGAAAGATGTGCTTTTAAATTTCATTTGAGGGAATTGTTCAGCATTAAAGAAATCATCAGATTTCAAGTGCTTATCTCTCATTTCGTTGTCTGTATCGATGCTGTTAACGTCAATAGTGAAATCAATAGCAGCATCAGAAAAATCTGGCTTAGCAGCGGTGATGGTTCCATTAAATGATTTAAATCCACCTTCTACCTCAGAGATTACAAGGTGAGGTACTGCGAATTTTACATTTGAATGGGCTGCGTCCACGTTCCATTTTGACTGGGCTTTTGAAGTAAACTGTGCTGCAAGCAATGCAACAGCAAATAAAATTTTTTTCATGTTAAAGAGTTCATTTTTTACGATACAAAGATCAGCGCTATTCTCCGGCTTTCTCTTGATGTATGTTAAGAAATGAAATCAGTTACTTTTTTACAAGCTGTTTTCTAATCCTGCTCAGGCTTTCTGGGGTTATGCCTAAATACGAAGCAATATGTGCAAGCGGTACCCGCTGGGTTATGCCCGGGTATTTTTTTAAAAGTTCAAGATATCGTTCATCAGCAGAAATACTAAGCGCAGAATTTAATCGTCTTTGGGTTGCAACATAAGCGTTCTGTACCAGAAGCCTGAACATTCTTTCCATTTTGGGAACTTCCTGGTACAGCTTTTCCTGGTCGTTAGCCGACAGAATAAGCAGTTCGGAATCTTCGAGTGCTTCTATGTAAATTTCACTAGGCTTGTGTGTTATCAGGCTATATAAATCTCCCACCCAATGGTCTTCAATTGCAAACTGAATCACTCTTGCTATACCTTTTTCGTCCAGATAGTAAGATATAAGACAGCCTTTATTAACAAAAGCACTGAAATAACTTATATCTCCTGCTGTAAGCAGATATTCTTTCCTTTTTAAAACCCGTACTTTAAAAAAGCCGGAAACTGTTTCGAACTCTGCATCTGTAAGCTGCACCCGCCTGTTGACATTAGCTTTGAGAAGTTCGAACATCTTATTTTCTTGCTTCTAAAACAATGTATGGTGAGAAAGCTTTCGATTCAAAACCTAATAATTTAGTTGGAACCTTCCCTGCAAACCAAAGAGTTTTAATAAAAAGGCGGGTAAGCAGTGATTTTTCACCTTTATTTTCCAGCCAGACACTGAATTTGCCGAAATATTCTGCTTTTACTTCCTTTAACCCTGAGGCTAGGGCTATTTGTTTTAAGAGGTTAGGATCCATGCAATTAATATTATGCTTCAGATAATTCTCTTTATCAAAATTTTTCTGAACCCACCCATTCACACTCTTAAAGTTAGGAAGTGTAATGAATAAAACTCCACCCGGCTTTAAAAATTGAATATGCCGTTCAATAATATCCTTTGTATCATTAAAATGCTCAATTAAACCACAGGAAAGTACCATGTCATACTGCTGCTGTGGCTGGTAATTAAAAAGATCGTTTTCAATTATTTTAATATCCTGAGTTGTTAGTCCGTTTGCCCGTAGTACTTCATTTAATATAGTTGGATGGACGAAATAATCAAGCAAGGTGCTGTCAATTCCAAAATGTTTTTTTAAGAAGATCGCATAATAACCAGGAAAGCCGCCAAGCTCTATCGCATTTTTTATGGTGTTGTTTGAAATAATTTTTTCCAGTTGTTTATGAAATAAATAATTTCTGCTCACCGGGAAAGCCAGATCTGTTTTAGATTCCCAGTATTTGCTCCAAAACTCACGATTGGTTAATAGATTGCTCATGCTTACACAAAGAAAACAAAAAGAAACAAATGAATTGTATTTTTGGCAATAGTGAAAGTTGTACATCTTAATACATACGATGGAAACGGCGGTGCCGGGAGAGCATGTTTAAGGCTGAACAAAGCGTTAAACGGACAGGGCATACACTCTGAGATATGGGTAAATTACAAATTTGATAAGGATCCATCGATAAGAAGTTTAAATCCAAAGGGCTTTAGCAAAGCGGTTGCTGCTTTTGCAATCCTGCTTGAGCGCTTTGTTTCTTCTGCCTTTGCTAAACGTTTAAAAATTCCATTCTCGATCCCTGTTTGGGGAAAAGATATTTCAAATCATCCGGCTATACAAAACGCAGATATTCTTCATCTGCATTGGGTAAATCACGCTTTCCTGCGTCCTAAAGACATAGCCAGACTGAAAAAGTTAAATAAGCCAATTGTATGGACATTTCACGACAGCAATGCCTTCACCGGCGGTTGCCACGTACGCTACAGCTGCAATCATTACCAGAAGGAGTGTGGTAATTGCCCTTTGTTAAAACAGTCAGGTCCGGAAGATTTATCTCATAAAATATGGGAGTCGAAAAAAGATGCTTACAGACAGTTATACTTTTCTGTAGTAGCGCCCAGTAAGTGGATGTTTGCTTCTATTCGGGCAAGTAAACTTCTGGGAACAGCAGACGCACATATTATTCCGAATACGCTTGATACTGCAATCTTCCGGCCGCATGATAAAGCTCTAGCTAAGAAGTATTTCGATTTGTCGCCCGATAAATTCATTATGCTCAGCGGATTCATGCCATCCAGAAAAGACCTTCATAAAGGGACACCTTATTTATTAAAAGCACTAGAGATTTTAACGCGTGTAATAGGTGTTGATAAGGAAGAGATAGAATTGGTGGTTTTTGGAAACCGTGATGAAAAAAACGTCCCTGACTTCCCTGTAAAAACCACTTTTCTGGGAACAATCTCCAACGATGAAAAATTAGCTATCTGTTACAACGCGGCCGATGTGTTTTTAACACCTTCACTTGAAGATAATCTACCGAATACGGTAATGGAAAGCCTCTCTTGCGGAACACCTGTTGTTGCTTTTACTACTGGCGGAATTCCGGATATGGTAACTCACCAGGTAAACGGATATTTGGCCGATTACCAGTCATCCCATGATTTTGCTGAGGGAATACGCTGGATTTTTAATCATCCTGAACGCGAAAATCTGAATAAGAAGGCCCGAAAAATAGTTGAAGAACGCTTTTCAGAACCGGTAATAGCGGCTAAACATATTGAATTATACAAATCACTTACCAGGGAGAAAAAAGGCTTAAATACGCCTTCTTTTGCTCCGGTTTTAAGTGTAATTACGGTGGTTTATAATAATGTAAAGGATATTGACCGGACCATAAATTCTGTGCTGAACCAAACTTATCCGAACATAGAGTATATTGTTATTGACGGAAACTCTACCGATGGCACTTTAGAAGTAATCAGTAAATACGAGAATAAGATCAGCAAAATAGTATCCGAAAATGATAATGGCATTTACGATGCAATGAATAAAGGCCTTGCTTTAGCAACGGGTGATTATATTTTATTTATGAATTCGGGTGATGAGCTGTATTCGACGGAAACTGTGGAGCTGGTTTTTGCTACAGAAGCAGGAGCAGATATTTACTATGGCGAAACAGAAATGTATAATGAGCAATGGGAAAGTTTAGGACGGAGGAGGCATAAAAGTCCTGAGAAACTGGATTTTTACAGTTTCAGATACGGCATGAGCGTCAGTCACCAGGCAATTTATATTAAGCGACAATTAATTGAACCATATGATTTGAATTATTCCCTCAGCTCAGATATCGACTGGATTTTGCGTGCCTTAAAAAAAGCAAAAAGGGTTGTAAATACCCGCATGTATGTAGCCAAATATTTAGTCGGTGGTATGTCGAAGAAAAAGCACCGGGAAAGTCTAAAAGAGCGCTTTCATATTTTTACGAAACATTACGGACTTATTCCCAACCTTTTAAATCATGCGGTAATAGCATTTAATTTATTCTTTTATTATCTGAAGCATAGAAGGACAAATGATTGAGTATCAGAAAAGTTCAGTGCCTTTTTCAAACCATCAGTACTGCACCATTTGATGATGATATTATACAAAAAAAGTCCACTTTTCAGTGAACCTTTTTTATGTTTATCGCCTTACTTGTGCTCTAAGCTATCTGTACTTCTTTCCCTTTTTTACTTTCCTTATAAATTGCAAACGCTAATCCGGCAATTAAGAGGATGGAAGCTATCAAAGAGATTGTTTCGCCTTGGTAATACGAAGCCGGCTCAAATTTAAATTCCAGTTTGTGATTCCCTGCCGGTAATTGTGCGGCACGTAAAATATAATTTGCCCGGAAATGTGGAATCTTTTCTCCGTCAACGTACGCATTCCAGCCCTTATCGTACCATATTTCTGCAAATACCGCAATTTCTGGATGTCCGGCAGAATATTCATAAGTTAAATGATCCGGGCGATAGTTTACGAGTTTTATAAAATCGTTGGGGCTGAATTGAGCCTTTTGAGTGTCTATCAGTGATTTAAATTCATCGTTTACAAAGGCTTCCTTCTTAGGATCGAAGCTGTTAATAGCCTTCATCTCCTCATCGTTGGTTTTTACGAAAGTAACTTTTTGAACAAACCAGGCATTGCCACAAGCGGTAGCACGGTTCTGAATTTTTTGCGACTGACCGCTTTGATCTGCCGTTATAATGTATTTTGTATTCAGCATATCCAGCACGTCTTCATTGATTGAATTGCTGAACTGATGCTCAATCAGTTCCTGGAAACGCTTTAGTTTTGCCGCATGGTAACCGCCTATTGTTTTATGGAAATAAGAAGCTGTTGAACTTGTAAAAGTAGGGATCGTTAAATCAAGCACGCGATAGTCCAGGCTTGTATCACGCCTGATCAATTCATCAACCTCCCGGGCCTGAAACGTTTGTTTTATTTGTGAGTCATCTACGAAATTCGCGTTATTTAGATAACGCCTGTCCACACCCCACATATCAACCAAAACTGCAACAGACAGGCCAATGAGGGCAATTTGCGAACTGATCTTTTGTTTAATTAAGGCCCAAAGCAATCCGGCACCTATCAATACAAAAATTAAGGAACGGAAAGCGTCGCCGCGTGCCATTGAAATACGATCCTGTACCAGTGAATTTGCTATCGAATTGGCAAAGTTCTGGTCTCCGCCTATTGCCTGCGCTAATTGCTGTATGAATTGCTGGTGACTTGAAGGTTTAAAATCAAAAAATAAGGTAGGAACAATAAGAATGACAAGCAGAATACCTCCGGTAATATACAGGGAGTAAAGCAATTGCTTCTGCAGTTTCTTTTGATCAAATTTTTCTGTTACAATTTCTTTTACCGCTAAAACTGCTAATATAGGGAACAGAAACCCGGCAACTGCTAAATTAGATTCAACAGCTCTGAATTTATTATACAGTGGGAAATAATCAAAAAACAGATCAGAGATAAAAGGCAGGTTCTTCCCAAATGAAAGGAACATACTGAGCAGAGTAGCTGCCAGCACCCACCATTTTAACCGGTTTTTTACTATAAATAACCCCAATACAAAGAGGAAACAGGTAATGGCGCCGAAGTAAAACGGGCCGGATGTACCTGGTTTTTCTCCCCAGTAAGTAGACATCTGCTTCGCAAAACCTGTTGCCTGATCTGCAGGAACACCGCGATTAATAAGTGTTCTTGCCACTTCAGAGCTTTCGTCCAGTGCCTGTAATGAAGAAGATCCGCCAAAAGCATTCGGGACAAGAAAGGTAATGGTTTCTCCAACTCCCTGGCTCCAGTGATAGGCATATTCCCGGTCTACTCCAGTTTGCTGTGTGGCTTTATCCGCAGTTAAATTAGATTTACCACGGATAGATTCCTGCCCGTATTCATAAGTGGTCCACAGTGTGCCTGCATTTACAGCTATTGCGAGCACAGTTGCACCAGCAAGAAAACCAATAGATTTAAAAAAGCTGGTTGTTTTCTTTTCCTTAATGGCGTGATAAAGTTCGATACCTAAAAAGATCAATAAGGAAATTAACAGGTAATAGGTCATTTGAACGTGATTCGTTCTGATTTCTATGGCAAGAAATAGTGCCATGAGTGAAGAACCTAATATATAGCGGCCTCTTAACGTAAGGATAATAGCGGCTAAAATAGGGGCGAAAAAAGCAATGGCCATTGCCTGGTTTGCATGCCCTGCTTCGATAATAACAAAGTTGTAGGTTGAAAAAGCAAATGCGAAAGCTCCTGCGGCAGCAAGCCAGGGTTTTACTCTTAAAACGCAAAACAATAAATAAGCTCCCAGGAGATATAAAAGAACGGTATCTACAGGATTAGGGAAAACAGTTTTAAAGAACGAAATAATGTAGGTAGTAACGTTTTTAGGATACTGAGCCCAGATCTGGTAAGCAGGCATACCGCCGAACATGGAATTTGTCCAAAGCGGAGCAGTACCGTCCTGAGCTTTGAAGTCCATGATTTCCTTTTGCATAGCCTGTGCAGCGAGTACATCACTTTGAAAAAGTACTTTACCACCAAGCGCCGGACTAAAATATACAAAACATATTACAGCGAAAATTGCAATAACAGCTAAATGAATGCCATTACGTTTAAACCAGTTACTCATTCTTTAAATTAGTTTGATCCCAAAAATAGGAAAAGATATGAGATGTAAGATAGGAGATTTGGAACGGAAGATTTTTGATTAAAACCGGTAAAAGTAAAGGCCGATCAACAAATCAGAACGTTTGCGACAGCCAATGAAAATCAAAGGAAAAAGAATTAAAGGCTATCTCTCCTTTATTTCCTCGTAATCCACAAATTCACCGGCTTTATCGGCTGCTCTGGCTTCTTTATCTTTAGGAGGGATATAATCTACATGCACGGAACCCTGCTTTTTTGAACTGTATTCATATGAACGGTGAGTGCCCTGAGTTGCCTGGTTTTGAACTTTATTAAAAAGGCGCTGCAATAGTAATGGCAGTAATAAACGGAAGACAAAGCGTACAAGCCATAAAATGCAGATAGTTATAAAAAGAAATTTTAATAATCCCATGTGAAACAATTAGTACAAATATAGACGATTATACAGGAAAAATATTTCTATTGAAATGCAAACGTTACATTCCTATGAAAATTACTGTTACTCTTCAATTACCTCAATAACCCTGCCTATTTGTCCGTCTTCTAGTCTTACTTTTATCCCCCTTGAATGAAAGGACGAACTTGTAAGGAGATCTTTTACAATACCGCGTGTTCGTTTTCCGCTTCGCTGGTCTTTCTTTAAAATAATATCAACTTCCAGCCCCGGGTAGATATCTTTTCTGTTTTGTCCGTTCATTATTAGTAGCAAGTAGTCTGTATCAAGTATTGAGTAGCAAGTAATCAATATCAGGTAATGAAAGGATTCGTCTTTGAACTTTCAACCTTCAACTTTGAACTTTTTCTGTTTTGTCCGTTCATTATTAGTAGTTGTAGCAAGTAGTCAGTAATAAGTATCAGGTAATGAAAGTATGATCTTGAACTTTTAACCTTCAACTCTGAACTTTTTTACCCTTCCCTCCAAACCGTTCTTCCATCATTTTTTCCAGTGCAAACATTTCATCTCTCAGCTTTGCTGCTAACAGAAAGTCCATTTCTTTTGCGGCAGCAAGCATGTCTTTTTTGGTTTTATCAATTGATTTTTGCAGTTCAGCTTTGCTCATGTATTGCACAATCGGATCTGCCGCGATGCTATTTGCGGTTTCTTTTTCAACATACGCTTTTTGTACGCCGCCTTTAAAATCCACTACCGATGTTTGCTCAATAATTGCTTCCTTCGATTTGCCTACAGTCTTAGGAGTAATTCCATGTTCTTCGTTATACCTGATCTGTTTATCACGGCGCCTGTTTGTTTCATCAATCGTAATCCGCATACTATCCGTAATCGTATCTGCATACATAATAACACGGCCACGGTCGTTACGTGCTGCCCTGCCTATCGTTTGAATTAACGATCTTTCCGAACGAAGGAAACCTTCTTTATCAGCATCGAGAATAGCAACAAGCGATACTTCCGGTAAATCCAAACCCTCACGAAGCAGGTTTATTCCAACAAGCACGTCAAACTCGCCCAGACGTAAACCCCGTAATATTTCTACCCGTTCCAGGGTTTTTACCTCCGAATGGATATATCGAACGCGGATTCCCAAACGATCCATGTATTTGGTAAGCTCTTCGGCCATCCTTTTCGTCAGGGTAGTTACCAAAACCCGGTCGCCAAGTTTTATTGTCTGATCAACTTCCTCCAGCAAGTCGTCTACCTGGTTAATTACCGGCCTTATTTCAATGGTTGGATCCAGCAGCCCTGTGGGCCTGATGACCTGTTCTACCACCACGCCTTCTGTTTTTTCCAGTTCATAATCTCCGGGAGTAGCACTTACATAAATAGTCTGCGGTGCAAGCCTTTCAAATTCATTGAAGTTTAGCGGCCGGTTATCAAGTGCTGCGGGAAGGCGAAATCCATATTCAACCAGGGAAATTTTTCTCGAACGGTCTCCCCCGTACATTGCCCTTATCTGCGGCACCGTAACATGGCTCTCATCAATTACCATTAAGTAATCGTTGGGGAAGTAATCTAACAAACAGAAAGGCCGCATTCCGGGAGCACGGCCATCAAAAAATCTGGAGTAGTTTTCAATGCCGCTGCAATAACCTAATTCCCTGATCATTTCCAGATCGTAATTTACTCTTTCTTCCAGTCGTTTGGCTTCCAGATATCGCTGGTCATCAACCAATTGTTTTTTGCGTACTTCCAGTTCTTCCTGTATCGCCCAGATAGATTGGGTAAAGCGGTCTTTCGGAGTGACGAACAGATTGGCCGGAAAAATAGCCAGGTGTGTCATTTTTTCCAGCGTTTTTCCGCTGGCAGGATCTATGGCACTGATCTCTTCTATATCATCACCAAAAAAAGAAACACGATAGGCGTGGTCCATGTAAGCAGGATAGATATCAACGGTATCGCCTTTAACTCTGAAAGTTCCTCTTCTGAAATCTGCAGTAGTCCTGGAATAAAGAATTTCTACAAGTCTGTGCAAAAAAGAATTTCTGCTGATGGTAGTTCCTACGGCAAAGCGGAAAACAGAATTTGAAAAATCTTCCGGATTTCCCATACCGTAAATACAAGAGATTGAAGATACTACAATAACATCTCTCCGTCCTGACATTAATGCCGAAGTGGTTCTTAACCTAAGTTTCTCGATCTCTTCATTTATCTGAAGATCCTTTTCAATATAAGTATTAGAAGTAGCTATATAAGCTTCCGGCTGATAGTAATCGTAATAAGAAACAAAATAATTAACAGCATTTTCAGGAAAGAATTGCTTAAATTCTCCGTAAAGCTGTGCTGCCAGCGTTTTATTATGACTTAAGATAAGCGTAGGCTTTTGCGTTTGCTGAATCACATTCGCAATTGAAAATGTTTTTCCCGATCCGGTTACGCCGAGAAGCGTCTGATAATGCTCTCCGGCCTGTACACCTTCTACCAGTTGCCTGATAGCTTCCGGCTGGTCTCCGGTAGGATAATAGTCAGATGTTAACTTAAATTCCATTAATTCAAAGATAAGAAAAGGCAGGTCAGCAATAAGTAAAAAGAAGGGGGAGCTCCCGGAGTTCCCCCAATCAAACCTTATTTAATAAACATTATTGTAGTAATGTTTGGGGTAATATTACAAAAATCAAACCATTCGTGTTTAATTTATCTTATATTTTAAAATGCTTAAGCCTTAACCGAAAAATTAATTATCCTGTGACTTTTTTATTATCTGATACGCTTTCGATAGCTAATAATTTTATGGCTGAACTGCGTGACGCACAAATTCAGCAGGATTCCATGCGTTTTAGAAAAAACATGGAACGTATTGGCGAAATATTCGCTTACGAGATCAGTAAAAAGCTGGCTTATATTGATACCGAGTTTGAAACTCCTTTAGGCACGGCTATGGTTCCTGTACTCGCAGAACAACCTGTACTTGCCACTATTCTAAGGGCAGGGATTCCACTGCATCAGGGTTTGCTGAACTTTTTTGATAAAGCCGATTCGGCATTTATAGCCGCCTACAGAAAAGTTAAAAAAAGCGGTGAACTGGATATTTATAAAGAATATATTACAACTCCTTCGTTAAATGATAAGGTTGTAATTATTGCTGATCCGATGCTGGCTACCGGTCGGAGCCTGGTACTTTCATGTAAAGATTTGCTGGATCAGTACCAGATAAAAAAATTGCACATCGTTTCCATTATAGCCAGCGCTGAAGGAGTAACTCATGTTAAAGCTAATTTCCCAAATGCCAGTTTATGGATTGGCGCTATTGATGAAGAAATGACAACCAAATCTTATATTGTCCCCGGTTTAGGAGATGCGGGAGATCTTGCATACGGGATAAAAGATGACAAATAAGTTTAAGCATATATTTTTTGACCTGGACCATACGCTCTGGGATTTTGACCGCAACGCGGAGGAAACCTTACATGAATTATATCATTCTTACCAATTGCATAAATATGGATTATCTTCTGCGGATATTTTTATAGAAACCTACACCCGGAATAATCATCTGTTGTGGAGGGAGTATCACTTAGGCAATATCTCCAAACAACACTTGCGTGAAAATCGCTTTCGTAAAACTTTTGTCGAACTGGGTTTGTCGCACGAAATGATTCCGGTTTCTTTTGAGGAGGATTATGTGCGAATTTGTCCTACCAAAACAAACCTATTTCCTCAGGCCATAGAAACATTAGAATATTTGTACAAAAAATACAGCTTACACCTTATTTCCAATGGATTTAAAGAATCTACCGAACTTAAAATAGCCACTACTGGCCTTGCTCCATATTTTAAAACCATTGTAATTTCTGAAGTTTTGGGAGTAAATAAACCGGATAAGGCAATATTTGAGTTTGCTTTGGCAGGAGCAGAGGCAGAAAAGAGACATAGTTTGATGATTGGCGATAGCCTGGAAGCAGATATTCGTGGGGCGCTTGACTTTGGAATAGAGGCAATTTTTTTTAATCCCTTTAATAAGGAAAAACCGGAGGATGTTAAATTTCAAATTAATAATTTAGAGGAATTGATCAGTTTATTATGAATATTAAGCGGATTTCTGATTCCATTAAAACCAGTATAGAAAAGTACCAGGAGGTTTTAAAAACCTTTACAGAAGAAGAATTTCAACAAACTCCCGCTCCGGGAGTGTGGTCCTATTCCGAAGTGTATTCTCATATTACCCGGGCCAACAGTGCTTCTCTGCTTGCTATTGAAAAATGCTTACATCAAACAAAACCTGTTAAAAGTGAAGGGATTTCTCTATTGGCGAGACTTGTGTTATTTGCAGGCCGATTCCCGCCTGTTAAGCTAAAAGCTCCTGAGAAAATGGCAGCTATGGTAACTAAAATTTCAAAGGAAGAAGCTTCAAATGAGCTTGTAAAATTTCTGCATAAAATAGAAGGTCTGGTTCCGCGGATTTATAAATGCAATAATTCAAGTAAAATTCAGCATCCGCGTTTAGGCATGTTAAATGCCTGTCAGTGGTTTCGGTTTATAGAAATTCATTCCAAACATCATCTCCGGCAGTTGAGCCGTATTAAAAAAATGTTAAGCCTTCAGAATTAACATTTTAATTCATTTGTTTTTAATATTCTGCTAATATTTCTTATCCATCTTCGGAATAGATTTAATGAAAATGGATACAGAAGTTAAAATCTATTTACTGTTGCTTGCCCTGTTGCTGATTGCCGCATTTGTATTCACTCCTTTTGAAATAGTATTCAACGAAGTGGAAGAGTGAAGAAGATGGAAAAACGGGAAGTAGAGCTGGTAGTTATTTCGGACGTGCACTTAGGTACGTACGGATGCCACGCTAAAGAGCTTCTAAACTATTTAAAAAGCATAGAACCGAAAGCGCTAGTTCTTAACGGAGATATAATTGATATCTGGCAATTCAGCAAGTCGTACTGGCCCGAAAGCCACATGAAAGTGATAAGAAGGATAATGAAGTTCGTGGCAGAAGGAATTCCGGTGTACTACATTACCGGTAATCACGACGAAATGCTGCGAAAGTTTTCTGATTTTAGTTTAGGCAGCTTCCGGCTTACAAATAAAGCAGTATTAAATCTTGACGGGCGTAAAGCCTGGATATTTCACGGTGATATTTTTGATGTAACTATGCAGCATACCAAGTGGCTGGCTAAACTGGGGGCTGTTGGATACGATATCCTGATTTTGCTTAACAGGTTTGTTAACTGGTGCCTCCGTCTGACAGGAAAAGAAAAGATGAGTTTTTCAAAACGGATAAAAGCAAAATTTAAAGATGCCGTGAAGTTTATTAATGAGTTTGAAAGTACAGCTGCAGAAATGGCGATAGATAAAGGTTATGACTTTGTAATTTGCGGACATATTCATCAACCCGAAATAAGAAATATTACAACTGAAAAGGGCTGCGTAACCTACCTGAACTCGGGAGATTGGGTAGAAAGCCTTACAGCACTGGAATATAACAGGGGCGAGTGGAAAATTTTCAGCTATCAGGCTGAACCGGTATTTATTGAAAGTTTTGAAGACAATGACCAGGATGAATTTGAAAATAAACTGGACGTAAAAAAACTATTCGAGCAGCTTAAGGCGGATAAATTTTAAAAAGGGGATATAAATTGAGATATTCGAAAATTTTAAGCCGGGTCTTAGATTATACATGAAAATACTTTTCGCCATACAGGGAACAGGAAACGGACATTTAAGCCGTGCCAGGGAAATTATTCCGCTGTTACAGCAACATGGCGAGCTGGATCTGTTAATAAGCGGAACACAGGCCGATGTACTTCCTGAAGAACCCGTGAATTATCGTTTTCATGGTTTTAGCTTCGTGTTCGGTAAAAAAGGCGGGGTAGATCACTGGCAAACATACCGCACCATGAATTTGAGCCGTCTGTGGCGGGATATAAAATCATTGCCTTTAAAAAAATATGATCTGATTATAAATGATTTTGAGCCGGTTTCGGCCTGGGCATGTAAGCTTCAGGGACGCCCCAGCATTGCTTTGAGCCACCAGGCATCGTTTCTTTCGAAAAATACCCCTCGCCCGGAAAAGGGGTCTAAATATTCAGAGTGGATCTTTAAATATTATGCTCCCGCAACCTATAAAATCGGATTTCATTTTCAGAAGTATGACGATTTTATTCATACTCCTGTAATCAGAAGTGAAATAAGACAGCAGGAAATAAAAGATTTGGGCCATGTAACAGTTTATTTGCCTGCCTATCACGACAGGCTTCTGCTGAATTATCTTCATAAAGTCCCTGAAATGCGGTTTGAAGTTTTTTCAAAGCATAGCCGTAACACATATACAGAAAAAAATGTGCGGGTTCAGCCGGTGAACAATAAATTATTTAATCAAAGTCTCGCAAATTCAAGCGGACTATTAACCGGAGGCGGCTTTGAAGGCCCGGCAGAAGCGTTGTTTTTGAAAAAGAAGGTTTTTGTTATTCCCATGCGTTATCAGTACGAGCAATTATGTAATGCCGAAGCTGCGAGGCAGCTGGGCATTCCTGTTGCCTACCAGCTCAACGCTGAATTTCCGCTAAGTTTAAAAAGATGGCTCGGTTCGTCCGGAATTCCTTCGGTAGATTTTCCTGATAATACTGCTTCCATTGTTTGCGATCTGGTTAACAGATACCGTAACTGATTAATTTTTATACTGGGATTTTCTTTATAATTGTTGTTATAAAGCAGGATGTTCCGGTATGATAAACCAATTCAGAAACTTAACGCCGTTTAATATTTTTTTCTTGTTTATTATACTGTTGATTTTACGGTTCGGAATGTTATTTCAGTTGCCTGATGTTCTGGATTTTAGCTTCATGGAATCCTTTGTACGTCTGTTGCTGGTTGTACCCCAGGAAAGTTTCTTCTCGCCTCTTCAAAATATATCAATCGCCCTGCTGCTTACCTTTTTCCAGGCAATCCTTCTCAACCGCATTGTAAATAATTATAATTTATTTGGCCGCCCCAGTTTTTTACCTTCTTTGATGTATGCAACTGCTGCAAGTTTGCTGCCCCCCTTTTTAATTCTCAGTCCGGCCTTGCTGTGTAACTTCCTGCTTATCTGGATGATTGAAAAATTTTTGAGCATCTACAGAAGAGATGAAGCCAGGTCGGTAATGTTTGATTTGGGAATGATGGTTGGATTTGGCACCTTAATCTATTTTCCTTTTATTGTCATGTTCCTGCTTTTATGGTTAAGTCTGCTCATATTTCGTCCTTTTAACTGGCGGGAGTGGGTTTCGGGCCTCATAGGCTTTGCTACCATCTATTTTATCCTGGCGGTTTTTTATTACTGGAACGATTCGCTTGATAATTTTTTACAAATATTCCTTCCTTTAACCAATAAATTTCCTTCCGCTATTAAAATAAACCTCAACGATTATATTGTTCTGATACCTGTAATATGCATACTGGCACTTTCAGCAATATCTCTTCGGCAAAACTTTTTCCGTAGTTATGTACAGGTGCGTAAATCTTTTCAGCTGCTGTTTTTTCTCCTTGTGCTTGCCCTTATTTCATTCTATCTTAAAAAACAAGTGCAGGTTTACCATTTTCTGCTGGCAGTTCCTGCTGTAGCTATTTTTATGGCTTATTACTTTCTAAATGCAAAGCGGAGGTGGTTTTACGAAAGCCTTTACCTTATACTGATAGGTTTCATCATCTATTTCCAGATTTTCTGATAGCAGTGGACAGCAAATCTCTCAGCTTTAACGTTTTTTAACAGATAAATTCCTGTTGGCTTGCAAAATTTGAATAGTTTTGTGCTATGAAATTTGGTGTCGTTGTATTTCCGGGTTCAAATTGCGACCAGGATATCATTTATGTATTGGAAAGTATTATGGGCCTTGAGGTTGTTAAGTTGTGGCACAAAGACCACGATTTGCAGCAGGTAGATTTTGTGGTTCTTCCTGGAGGTTTCTCTTTTGGAGATTATTTACGTTCGGGAGCTATTGCACGGTTTTCTCCCATTATGCAGGAAGTAATTCAATTTGCCAACAAGGGCGGATTTGTTTTAGGAATTTGTAACGGATTTCAAATAATAGCAGAAGCAGGCCTGGTTCCGGGTGCTTTGCTGCACAATACAAACCGTAAATTTATTTGCAATAATATTTATTTAAAGGCCGAAACTAACAATTCGCTGCTTACATCAGGTTTAGATCTTAATAAGGCGCTTAAAATTCCTATTGCGCACGGTGAAGGAAATTACTTCGCCGATACCGATACTATAAAAAAACTGCAGGATAACGATCAGATACTTTTCCGCTATTGTAATGAACAGGGAGACGTAACTCCGGAAGCAAATCCGAACGGTTCTTCAGATAACATAGCAGGTGTTTGCAATGCAGGGCGTAACGTGTTTGGAATGATGCCTCACCCCGAACGTGCTGCAGATTGTATGCTGGGAAATGAAGACGGACTGGCAATTTTTGAATCGATTCTGAAAACAGTAAATGCTTAATGATCAATCTTGTTATTGATATAGGCAATACGCGTACTAAAGTTGCCCTGTTCAATAATCATCAGATTTCCGGGTTAAACATCTTTGAAAGTTTTACTGCCAAAGTTCTTGCAGAAATTCTTAAAGTAAATAAAATTGACCGGGCAATAATATCTTCAGTTAATGCTGAGATTACAGAACTGGAAGAATATTTAAAGACAGAAGTTTCATATATACGATTCCATTCAGGGGTACCTCTGAAAATAAATAATCAGTATAAAACACCAGCTACATTAGGTTTAGACAGATTGGCGGCAGTAATAGGGGCGGAAGCATTATACCCTGGAAGAAATGTTCTTATTATTGATGCCGGCACCTGTATAACCTACGATTTTATAGATAAGGATAAAAAATATTCGGGAGGAAGTATTTCTCCCGGAATTGAAATGAGATTAAAAGCCATGCACCATTTTACTCAGCGACTTCCTTTAGTTGAACCTGATTTTACTTTTGAATCAGGATGGGGTGATGAGACCCGTTCAGCAATTCTTTCAGGAGCTCAAAACGGTGTATTTTATGAAAGTCTGGGATTTATAAAAAGTTATTCAGAAAAATATTCAGACCTGGAGGTAATTCTGTGCGGAGGCGATTCTAAATTTTTTGATACCCGATTGAAAAATAGCATCTTTGCCCCCGCTGTAAAATCAGAACCCCATTTGGTTCTTATTGGCCTAAACGAAGTTATTCATCAGCATACTAATGATTAAATTTTTAAAGAACATATTTTTTATCGCCCTGATGTCTTCCTGCTTTTCAGCAGTGGCTCAGTCAACTTCCAGTTCACCTTATTCGGCTTTTGGTATTGGAAACGTTCGCGGTTCCTCGCTTCCGCAAAACAGGTCAATGGGAGGTATTTCTGCCGGTTTGCGCAGAGCCGGTATTTATTCCGATCTCAATATTTCAAATCCAGCCTCTTATTCTGCCATAACCTTAACTACGTTTGATATCGGCGCTTCCGGAACTTTTACCAATCTGAGTAAAAATAGCTTGTCGCAAAAAGGCTTCGATGCTGCTCTCAGCCATATCGCATTCGGGGTTCCTGTAAGTAAAAAATCCGCTTTAAGCTTTGGCCTGCTGCCTTATAGCGATTTTGGGTACAGTTTTAGAAGCAATGATAAAATGAACGATACTACAAGCGTTGATTATCTTTACAGGGGCGAAGGCGGAGTTTCAAAAGTTTATTTAGGCTATGGATTTCAAATAGGTAAGCATCTTAGCCTTGGTTTAAATGCTTCTTACCTATTCGGAAAACTCAGCAGGATCAGGGGAGCGGAATTTCCTGCCGACCTGGGTGCATTAAGTTCTAAAGAAGAAAACAGCACCAGCGTAGGCGGATTTAACTATGAATATGGCGTGCAGTATTTTACCAATATTTCTCCAAAAACGCAATTAACAATAGGATATTCCGGTTCAGCAAAAACTAAAATAAACTCTTCAAATAAAACCGTTATCGCAAATTACCGGGTGATTGATAATGAAGGAAATGAAACAACTGCCCTGGATACATTATTTAATATTGAAGGCGCAAAATCGAAAATCACGGTTCCCGGAAATCACACTTTCGGTTTTACATTATCCCAGGCTAACCACTGGACAGTAGGAGCGGATCTGTTACTGAATAACTGGTCGGATTACCGTGAAGGAAATACAAATCCGGATTTTCAGAACAGCGTGGGAATTGCAGTCGGAGCACAAATTATTCCTGATGTGAGTGCCGTTTCTAATTACCTGAAGTTGATTGATTATCGTTTAGGATTTAAATATGATAAGACGTATTTAAATCTTCAGAATACGGATATTAAACAAAAATCTGTAACCGTTGGCTTAGGGTTACCATTGCCATCGAATCGTGCCAATTCTTTTTATAAAATAAATATAGCAGCCGAACTCGGCCAACGTGGCACATTGGAAAATAATCTGATCCGCGAGCGTTTTGTTAATATTTATCTTGGATTCACATTAAACGATCGCTGGTTCCAGAAGGTTAAGTTTGATTAAAAATGAGATTAAAGCGCTTTTTGCCTTTTGTTGCTCTTGTATATAGTTTACTGTTTGTTTGCTGCGAGAATGACCTGAAGGACGTGGAGCGTATTTCTTCTAAAAATGTTTCCATCCCTGTCGATCGTTCTTACGGTGTGGAAATATTATACAGTGATTCTGCCGTAGTAAAAGGCAAACTCATAACACCATTGCTGCTAACCTATAAAACGGAAGATCCGTATTATGAAATGCCCAAAGGTGTTACCATTATTTTTCTCGATTCTACCCTTAAAGAAAGCAGCCGAGTAACAGCAGATTATGCCATCAGGCGTGAAAAGGAAAACAAGGTCGAACTTCGTAAAAATGTTGTGGCTGTAAATAAAGAGGGCAAAACATTTAAATCAGATGAGCTTATCTGGGATGAAAACAAGCGGCGTTTTTCATCCAATAAATTAGTTGCTATAACCACTAAGAACCAAACTATTTACGGTACCAGCTTCTGGGCTAACGAAAGTTTTACATATTATGAAATTCAGCAATCCACCGGTAATTTTGATGTTCCTTCAACTGATTCAACCTCAAAATAGCGAACTTTTATAAATACAAAAAACCTGGTTTGTATACATTTTTCTATTACTATTTGTTTTCCAAAAATTGTATCTTGCGCCCTCTTTTAAGAGAATAGATTTATCAGGGTTTATAATTAAGCTCTAATTATATTGTGAATTTTTATTTTGACTTTGAATAAGATATGGGAATAATGAGTTTTTTGCGGAACCGTGCCGGAGCAATCCTGGTGGGTTTTATTGGTTTTGCAATTGTTGCGTTTTTAATTGGTGATGCCGTTCAGGTAGGTACTCCTTTCTGGGCTGCCAGCCAGAATGTAGTTGGTAAGGTAGGCGGAGAGTCAATCGAAATTCAGGATTTTAATGCGAAGGTTGAGCAGAATACCAACAACTTCCGGCAGCAGATGGGAGGAAATTTGAATGCACAAATGACTTCTTATATCGTTGAAAACACCTGGAATCAAACTGTTTCAGAAATTTTACTTAATAAAGAAGTAAAAAGGTTGGGCCTTGAAGTAAGTAAGAATGAGTTGAACGATATGATATCAGGCAAAAATCCTGCTCCTCAAATCGTGCAAACTTTTGGCGATCCTAAAACAGGCAAAGTAAACCCTGCGCAGTTGCGGGCATTTCTTGATAATATGGATTCTCAACCGGCTAATAGTCCAATGAGACAACAATGGAGCGATTTCCTGGTAGCAATTAAACAACAGCGGTTGAGTGAAAAATATTTAAACCTTGTAAAAAACTCGCTTTATGTTACTTCTCTGGAAGCTAAAGAAGATTATACAGAAAGAAATAAATTGGCTGATTTCAGTTATGTAAACCTTGAATATGCTTCAATTCCGGATAAGGATATAAAGTTAACAGACGAAGATTACAAGGATTATTATAACGATAATAAAGAGAAATTTAAAAATGCAGAAGAAACACGAAGCTTTGATTTTGTAGTTTTTAATGCGAGCCCTTCTAAATCAGATTCTGCTGAAATAAAAGAGAAAGTAAATAAAATTGCTGCAGATTTTAAAACTACTACCAACGATTCTTTATTTGTAAGTATTAATTCGGATACAAAAGCTCCTGTTGCCTACGTTACCAAAGGCCAGCTTGACCCTGCTTTAGATTCGCTTGTGTTTAGCGCATCTGTAGGAACAGTAGTAGGGCCGGTTTTCAGTAACGGTAGTTATAAGATCGCTAAAGTATTGGATGTTCGTGTGGGACCAGATTCGGTTAAAGCCAGCCATATTTTAATTAATCCTGCTGCCGAAGGTGGTTTAGATAAGGCAAAAGCAAAAGCAGACTCAATCGCTAACCTTATCCGTAAAGGAGCCAGTTTCTCCGAGCTTGCAGCTAAATTCGGAACAGATGCGTCTAAAGATAAAGGCGGTGATTTAGGAACTTTTGGAAGAGGTGCTATGATTCCGGCATTTGAAAATGCAGTATTTAACGGAAATACAGGCGATTTAAAAGTTATTACTACACAATATGGAGTACACGTAATTCATATTGACGCTCAGAAAGGATCTTCAAAAGTTGCACGTGTTGCCGTAGTCGATAAAGCGTTAACAAGCAGTAATAAAACGCAGCAGGAAGCTTATTCAAAAGCCACAGCTTTCCTTGGCTCTATAGGATCGGCTTCAGAATTTGATGCAAAAGCACAAAAAGCCGGTGTTCAAAAACAAACTGCTGAAAATGTAACAGCTTCTCAGGCTTTTGTAAACGGATTGGAAAATCCACGTGAAATTATCAGATGGGCGTTTAAGGCGGACGAAGGCGATGTTGCAGAGCAGGTATTTGAATTGGAAAATAAATATGTGGTTGCTAAGCTAACAGATATAAGAGAAAAAGGAATTCTTCCGCTTGAAAAGGTGAAGAAAGAGATAATGCCACTTGTTTTAAATAAGGTTAAAGGACAAAAGCTGGCAGAGAAGTTTGATAAAGCGTTATCTGGTTCATCTTCTATCAACCAGGTTGCCCAGAAATTAAATAAAGCAGCAACTCCTGTTCAGAATGTTGTATTTGCAAATCCGGTAATTCCGGGAGTAGGCCAGGAAAATAAAGTAGTAGGTACTGTATTTGGCCTGCAACCCAATAAGATTTCAAAACCAATTGTAGGCGAACAGGGAGTATATGTAGTTTCAGTAAGTAAATTCAGTAATCCAGCTCCTTTAACAAATGTTTATCAGCAAAAAGAGCAGATGATGCAAACACTCGACCAGAGAAGTCAGGGTGATGCACTGAAGGTTTTACGTGATAATGCCGATATAAAAGATTACCGTATCAGGTTCTTTTAAAGAATTTGACCTAATTTTGTATCCGGAAAGATCATCTTTCCGGATTTTTTTGTTTTAAAGACTTGTTATTCTGCCTGGCTTTAATCTTTTAAGAGTAAAGCGCGTCCAAGGTTCAGAAATAATTTTACTTTAACCTTATAATGAAAAGGGAGAAGCCTGGTTTTTAATTTTTTAATTTTGAATTTGATATGGACATCCAGGAAAATATAGTCAATAGGGTTTCTCAAAGCAGTTTGATAAGCGTTGATCTTGCTGATCTTTATCCTGCGGGAGAACGGATAGTATACGACATAAAAGATAATTTATTTCACGGTTTAATCCTTAAGGAAAAAGATTTCAGAGAATTTGTAAAGGAACATAACTGGAGTACCTACCAGGATAAACATGTAGCCGTCATCTGTTCTGCCGATGCAATTGTTCCTACCTGGGCTTATATGCTGCTCGCCAATAAAATGGCTCCATTTGCAAAAACAATTGTATTTGGCGATCTGGCAGTTCTTGAAACTGTTCTTTTTGACAGGGCAATATGCGAGGTAGATATAGAAAAGTACCGCGATCAGCGGATAGTAATAAAAGGATGCGGAGATATTCCGGTTCCGGTATCGGCTTTTGTTGACTTCACCAACAGACTAAGTAAAGTGGCAAAAAGCATAATGTACGGTGAACCTTGTTCAACAGTTCCTATCTTTAAAAGAAAGGATTAAGAATGTATTGGTTTGCTTTTTGCGATGACTGAGATATGAAGAGATTATTTTTTTTAGTATTCTTCCTTTTTGTTCAATCCGGCTTTACACAAGAGCTTGAAACCAAAAAAGAACCGGTATTTCAACCGGGCGAAGAGCTTAAGTATCGCTTGCGTTATGGTTTTATTACTGCGGCCGAAGGGACTTTGAAGGTGGAAGATTCAGATATAAAGTTCAATGAAAGGCCCGTATATCATTTAATTGCTCATGGGCGTACTTCAGGCTCGTTTGATTTTTTTTATAAAGTAAGAAACCGCTACGATTCGTATATTGATAAGGAAGAATTGATACCTTATTTCTATACTGAGAATATAAAAGAGTCTAATTACAGGCGGAATGATAAAGTCCGGTTTTATCCAAACCAGCAAAAGGTAGTATCAAAAAAGGGGACTTTTAAAAGTAAAGAACAAACGTTTGATCTGGTTTCTGCCTATTACTTTGCACGCAGTCTTGATCTTTCTGATACGCACCCGGGCAAAATATTTACACTCACCTATTACCTGAACGGAGATGTTTCTGACCTGCGGTTTAAGTACCTTGGAAAAGAAAAAGTTAAAACCCCAATGGGATATATTAACTGTTTGAAATTTAGTCCGGAAGTACAGGAAGGAAGGATTTTCAGGAAAGACAGTAAGTTTTATTTGTGGGTAACCGATGATGGAAACCGGATCCCTGTTAAAGCCCAATCTGAAATTTTGGTAGGTTCAGTAATAATGGAGCTGACAGATTACAAGGGATTGAAATATCCGTTAAATATATCTAAAAAATAAAGAATGATTGAGGTAAAGCATACGCTGGTGCACGAAGAGCTTGTGGAAGAACATTTTGTATGTAATCTTACCCATTGTAAAGGAGCTTGTTGTGTTGAGGGAGATTCCGGTGCTCCTCTTGAAAAAACAGAACTGGCTGTACTGGAGGAAATTTATCCTTCTGTAAAGCCGTATATGACAGAAAAAGGAATTCAGACTGTTGAAGAATACGGTACATGGGTAAAAGATTTTGAAGGAGACTATACTACACCCTGTGTTGACGGGAATAAAGAATGTGCTTACGTAATGTGGGAAAACGGAGTAAGTAAATGCGCTATTGAGAAAGCCTGGAGTGAAGGAAAGATCTCCTGGAAAAAGCCAATCTCCTGCCATCTTTATCCTATTCGCGTTACATCTTATCCTGAATTTGATATTCTCAACTACGACCGATGGAATATTTGCAGTTCTGCATGCTCTTTTGGAAGAGAGTTGAAAGTACCTGTCTATAAGTTCCTGAAAGACCCCTTAATTAGAAAGTATGGTGAAGAATGGTATTCCGAACTTGAAGAAACGCTGCAAAGCTTAAATCAGGGATAGAGAATATTTAAAAACTCTCAGTAACTCCTTAATCCTTTCTCCTTTAACCCTAAAAAACTATCTTTGAAATTTACTCTCTAGAAATTTGAAAGGAATTATACTTGCCGGCGGTTCAGGCACCAGGTTGCATCCGCTTACGCTTGCTACAAGTAAACAGTTAATGCCTGTTTATGACAAGCCAATGATCTATTATCCCTTGTCGATTCTGATGCTTTCGGGAATAAGGGAAGTTCTTATTATCTCTACACCTCACGATCTTCCGAGTTTCGAAAAATTACTGGGGGACGGGTCCAGGCTGGGATGCAAGTTTTCTTATGCTGTTCAGAAAGAGCCTAACGGACTTGCCCAGGCATTTTTAATAGGAGAGGAATTTATTGGAAAGGACAGCGTAGCGCTAATTTTAGGAGATAATATTTTTTATGGAGATGGGCTGTCTAACTTATTACAGGATATGAAAGAACCTGATGGAGGCGTTGTATTTGCTTACCAGGTTGCAGACCCGGAACGGTACGGAGTAGTTGAGTTCGATTCTGAAAATAAAGTTCTTTCAATTGTAGAGAAACCTGCAAACCCTAAATCAAATTTTGCAGTGCCCGGATTGTACTTTTACGATAACTCGGTAGTGGGAATTGCTAAAAGTATTCAGCCTTCTCCCCGCGGTGAATATGAGATAACGGATGTAAATCAGGAATATTTGAGGCGTGGAAAACTGAAAGTTGGCGTATTAAGCCGTGGCACCGCCTGGTTAGATACGGGAACGTTTGCTTCGCTGATGCAGGCGGGCCAGTTTGTACAGGTTATAGAAGAACGCCAGGGTTTAAAAATAGGATGTATAGAAGAAGTAGCCTACAGGATGGGGTATATTTCTGACGAACAATTACGGGAAGTTGCAGAACCTTTAGTTAAAAGCGGCTACGGACAGTATTTGTTAAGGCTACTGACACACAGATAAAAATAGGTGTTTTTCCATTTTTTCTAAGAATCAGATTCAGTAATTTTTTTATCTTTGGCGTTTATTCAAAAGGGGATTTTTAGCTAATAACTTGAACAGAGTATAGTTTTTATAATTAATGAAAGTTGCTTTAATTACAGGGATTACCGGGCAGGATGGTGCATATCTGGCAGAATTATTAATAAAAAAAGGGTATAAAGTTCATGGAATAAAAAGACGCAGTTCTCTTTTTAATACCGATCGAATCGATCATTTATACCAAGATCCACACGAAAAGGATTTAAAGCTCCAACTTCATTATGGCGATTTAACAGATTCGACGAACCTTATAAGGATCATCCAGGAAATTCAACCTGATGAAATATACAACCTGGCTGCTCAAAGTCATGTAAAAGTTAGTTTTGACACACCTGAATATACTGCAAATGCAGATGGAATTGGTACGCTAAGAATTCTGGAGGCCGTACGGTTGTTGGGACTTACTCAGAAAACACGTGTTTACCAGGCTTCAACTTCCGAGCTATACGGCTTGGTGCAGGCAGTTCCTCAAACTGAAACCACTCCGTTTTACCCACGGTCTCCCTATGCTGTGGCTAAACTTTACGGATATTGGATTACGGTAAATTATCGCGAAGCATATGGTATGTATGCCTGTAACGGGATCTTATTTAATCATGAGAGCCCTGTGCGAGGGGAAACCTTTGTAACTCGTAAAATAACCCGAGCAGTAGCTAAGATTGCTTTAGGTTTGCAAAGTTGTGTATATCTGGGAAATCTTTCGGCCCAACGCGATTGGGGGCATGCAAAGGATTACGTAGAAGCTATGTGGCTGATGCTTCAGCAGGAAAAGCCAGAAGATTTTGTTATAGCGACAGGAGTAACCACCTCCGTACGTGATTTTGTGAAGATGAGTTTTCTTGAGTTAGGTATCGACGTTGAATTCAGTGGTAAAGATGAGCAGGAAAAAGGAGTAATAGTTGATGTAGATGATGCCCGCTTACAAGAGTTGGGATTATGTAAGGAAGCACTTAAGCCTGGGCAGACAGTAATTAAAGTAGATCCTAAGTATTTTCGTCCTACAGAGGTGGATTTGCTTTTGGGCGACCCGTCTAAAGCAAAAACAAAATTAGGGTGGCAGCCTAAATATGATTTGCATGCCCTTGTTAAGGATATGGCAATAGCCGATCTGGAACTAATGAAGAAAGACGAGCATCTTAAAGCAGGCGGCTTTAAGATATTGAACTATTTTGAATAAAAGTTAAGAGTAACTTATTCAAGGGTAGAGGCTGCCAAAGCGTAAAAATTCTAGTAATGACAGAACTTTTAAACAAGAAAAACCGGACAGGTAAAGAAATTTTATGATTTCAAATTTAAGGATCTTCAGACTAAGAACTTTATTCAGCGTATTTGCACTGGTAATGTTGGCCAGTATCGCTTTCCCTGCTTTTTCACAAAGCATCAATCAGCAAAACTTCAGTAATATACGTGTCGATGAATTAACTGATGATCAGATCCGGCAATTCTTAGCCCAGGTAGAAGCAAGCGGATTAAGCCAGGCTCAATTGGAACAAGTTGCACTGGCCCGTGGTATGAGCGCCACTGAGATACAGAAGCTAAAAATTCGGGTAGACCAGCTTAAGAAATCGAATCAGACCAAGCCCGGAAAACAAAATGCTAATGGTATTAATGGGAATTCAAATGCTAAAAACCGTGTCGGAAGGACCTATACGGGCGAACCCAACAACCCAGATTCACTTCGACTAAGGCAAGATACCTTGTCTTTAGCAGAACAAACACTACGTCTGTTAAAATCTAAAATATTTGGGGCAGAGTTATTTAAAAACAGTAGCACAACGTTTGAGCCCAATCTTCGATTGGCTACGCCGAAAAATTATCAGATTGGTCCTGACGATGAGTTATTAGTCGATATTTACGGCTATTCAGAAGCGAGTTATCAACTTACCGTGTCGCCGGAAGGATCTATCAATATTCCCTATGTAGGAATTGTTCAGGTAGGCGGTATGACTATTGAACAGGCTACCGCCAGAATTAAATCCCGGTTATCTCAGATTTATTCAGGTTTAAAAACGGGAAATACTTCAGTAAACATAGCTATCGGTAATATCCGAAGTATTAAAGTAATATTAACCGGCGAAATTGTGAAACCGGGAACATATACGCTTCCTTCTGTGGCCACGGTTTTTAATGCCTTGTATGCATCAGGCGGCCCTACTGAAAACGGATCTTTCCGCCAGATTGAAATTATCCGGGCAGGAAGAAAGATAGCAACGCTTGATGTTTATGATTTTCTTCTTCATGGAGATTTAAAAAACAATGTGCGGTTGCAGGATCAGGACGTTATCAGGGTGCCTACTTATAGGACCAGGGTCGAAGTTGTTGGAGAGGTTAAAAGGCCTGGTATTTATGAGATGCTGTCTGATGAAAAATTAGCTGATCTGATTCGCTTTACAGGAGGTTTTACAGAAAGAGCATACCGTGCAAGAATTAAGGTTTTGAAAAATACAGAAACTGAACGACGCATCGCAGATATCTCTTCTTCTGAATTCAATACATATATACCAACTCCCGGAGACAAATTTTTTGTTAATGAAATTTTGGATCGTTTTGAAAATCGGGTTACTATTGAGGGGGCTGTTTTTCGACCGGGAGAATTTGAACTGGAGCCAGGACTGACGGTATCTCAACTAATTCGGAAAGCAGAAGGCTTACGTGAAGATGCATTTCAAAACCGAGCATATATTACGCGTTTAGGCGAAGATTTGCAGACTAAACTGATTTCTTTTGATGTCGCAAAAGTGTTATCAGGAAAAGCACCAGATATTACCCTTCAAAGGGAAGATGTAATTACCATTTCTTCCATTTTTGATCTAAAAGAAGAGTATACAGTTCGTGTTGAAGGGGAAGTATTGCAGCCGGGAATTTTGGATTTTGCAGCAGGTATGAATCTGGAAGATGCTATTATCCAGGTCGGTGGATTAAAAGAAAGTGCTACCCCCAAACGTGTTGAAGTGTCAAGGAGAGTTAAAAATAGTGATGCCTTATCACTATCTGCTCAAACTGCACAGGTTTTCCAAATAGATATTACCAACAATTTGAAAGATGCTTCCGGCTTTATCTTGCAACCATTTGATATTGTAATTGTACGGCCATCATCAGGATATGAAGTACAAAGGCAGGTTCGTGTAGAAGGAGAAGTTTTATTTCCTGGCCTTTATACTATTTCAAAAAAGGATGAGCGGATTTCTGATTTGGTTAAACGTGCTGGCGGTTTTACCGCCCTTGCGTATCCGGAAGGTGCATCTTTAAAACGAGGTGCTGATTTTGATAGTTCGTCGAAAGATACTAATGGGATAAATTATTTAAAGATTAAGCAGCTGCAGGTCGAGAATGAGCGATTGAGATTATCTCAACTAAATGGATCTGGGACACAACAAATTAAAGGCAAGATCATTTCTGGCATTGACTCCCTTGATCTGAATCGTTTTAATGCAATACAAAATGATTTTGTAGGAATTAATTTACCGAAGATATTAAAAAGTCCGAGTGGAAAAGATGACATCTTCTTGGAAGAAGGAGATGTTTTAAATATCCCAAAACAACTGCAAACAGTTAAAGTTAGCGGAGAAGTTTTATCCCCAAGCACTGTTGTGTTTTTGAAGAATAAAGGATTTAAGGAATATATCTCCAATGCCGGAGGATTTTCACAAAAATCTCTAAAACGCAGATCTTATATTATTTATGCAAATGGGTCTGTAAGGAGTACACGAAAGTTTTTATTTTTTAATAACTATCCATTGGTAAAGCCGGGATCAGAAATACTTGTTCCTAGGAAAGATGAAAAATCTAATCTTACAGTACAACAATTAGTGGGTATTACCACCGGACTTGCGTCGTTGACCGCCATTATAGTTAGTTTATTGAGATAATATAATAAGTAATTCGAATGACTGAATTTAAAATAGCTGTCCTAGGTTTAGGTTATGTAGGGTTACCATTAAGTATAGAGTTCTCGAAAAAATATAAAGTTCTTGGTTTCGATATTGATGAATCAAGGGTGAATGAACTTATAAGAGGCGAAGATAGAACTAAAGAAGCTAATTTGGAAGATCTTGTTTGTGTTACCGGGCAAGGTTTAAGCTTTTCTAATAAGATTTCTGATCTCAAAAATTATAATATTTATATTGTTACAGTTCCTACTCCTATCGATCAGTTTAAAACACCTGATCTTAAACCTCTCTTAAAAGCATCAGAAATGCTAGGAACTGTTTTAAAAGAGGGGGATATTGTTATCTATGAGTCTACAGTTTATCCTGGATGCACGGAAGAGGATTGTGTGCCCGTATTGGAAAAAGCTTCAGGCTTGCAATTTAATAAAGATTTTTTCTGCGGATATTCACCAGAAAGAATTAATCCCGGAGATAAGATTAATACTTTAACGAAGATTAAAAAGGTAACTTCTGGTTCTACACCTGAAATTGCTAATTTAGTTGATGCTTTATACAGTAGTATCATAACTGCGGGCACCCATAAAGCTCCAAATATAAAAGTAGCGGAGGCTTCAAAAGCCATAGAAAATGCACAACGTGATGTTAATATTTCCTTTGTGAATGAGCTTGCCCTAATTTTTGATCGGATTGGGATCGATACTTCAGATGTAATAGATGCTGCAGGTACTAAGTGGAATTTCTTAAAGTATAAGCCGGGCTTGGTCGGAGGACATTGTATTGGTGTTGACCCTTATTATCTCGCCCATAAAGCAGAAGCATTAGGATATCATCCTCAGGTTATTCTTTCAGGAAGGAGAGTAAACGATAACATGGGAATGTTTGTAGCTAGCAAGGTTATTAAACTGATGATTAAAAAGGGCCATAAAATCAATGGTTCCAAAGCGTTAATTTTAGGAATAACTTTCAAAGAAGACTGTCCGGATGTTAGGAATTCAAGAGTGATCGATATTTACAGAGAACTTATCCAATTCGGGTTAATGGTAGACGTGTATGATCCATATGCTAACAGGGAAGAGGTTCTGAAAAAGTATGATATATCATTAATTAATTCTGTATATTCCCAATATGACGCTATAGTCCTGGCCGTGGCACATAAAGAGTTCTTGAAAATAGATTATAATGCTTTAAAAAATGGTAATGATGCGGTTATTTTTGATACTAAATCTTGTTTGGACCGAGAAATAATAAACGCTCGTTTATAATATTAATTCAAAATGGTAACAGGAAAGATCAGTATTTAGAAATCAAGGAAGAAGCAGATCAGGAGATTCGAAAGGGAAGGGTCGCTTCTCCTATATTAAGTATTTTATATTTTAGAATATAATTAAGATTTTCGAAATTGAGTTTAACTAATAATCATATTAAAGAACAAAATTATAAGGATGATGAAATTTCACTGAAGGAAGTAATTCTTAAATTGAGAGAGTGGAATCGGTATCTGTTAAGTAAGTGGAACCTCATTCTATTTGCGGGAATCTTAGGTGGGTTGATCGGTTTTATCTATGCTTATTCTAAAAAACCTGTTTATACGGCAGAATGTACTTTTGTTTTACAGGAAGGAGGAGCAGGAGGAGGTTTAGGGCAATATGCAGGCATCGCTTCGATGGTAGGGATAGATATTGGAGGTGGAGGTACTAATGGAATATTTGAAGGAGATAATATTATTGAATTGTATAAATCAAGATCAATGATCCAAAAAACCCTTCTTAGTCCTGCTGATTTTGATGGACAAAAAGAACTTTTAGTAGATCGTTTTATACAGGCAAATAAATTATATGAAAAATGGAAAGATGATTTAAAGCTAAGGGAACTCAGCTTTACTATTCCTGAAGAGAATTTCACCCGCCAACACGATAGTATCCTGGGAAGTATTGTAAAAGAGATCAATAAAAATTATTTAACAGTTGAAAAACCTGATAAAAAGTTAAGTATTATCAGTGTAAGAGTTCGTGCCAAAGATGAACTATTTGCAAAAGCCTTTACGGATAAAATAGTTGAAAATGTAAACGACTTTTATATACAAACCAAAACTAAAAAATCAACTCAAAATTTGTCTATCCTTCAAAAGCAGGCCGACAGTGTCAAAGCCGTTTTAAATGCTTCAATTACTGGAGCAGCATCCACCATTGATGCCAATCCCAATGCTAATGCAGCTCTTCAGATATTACGGGTTCCTTCTCAGCGTAAGCAAATAGATGTGCAAGCTAATTCGGCCATGTATGCAGAGATTGTGAAGAACTTAGAAATTGCCAAAATTTCTTTGAGGAAAGAAATGCCGTTAATACAGGTGGTAGATAAGCCGGTTTTACCGTTGGACAAAGAAAGATTCGGAAAACTAAAGGGATTGATACTAGGGGGATTTATTGCCGCTTTTTTTACCGTTTGTTTATTACTATCTCAAAAGGTTTTGAAAGATATTTTAAAATCATAAGTATTCGCGGTTTTGATTCGAGTAAAATTTCACCTATAACCTATAATTAATATGTTAGATTTAAATAATAAGCAAATTCTAATAACTGGAGGTACAGGTTCCTTAGGTAAGGCACTTACGAAAACTATTTTAAAGCGATGGCCAAATGTTAGACGTCTGATTATTTTTTCAAGAGATGAACAGAAACAGTTCGAAATGGCTCAGGAATACCCATCGATTAAATACCCTGCTATTCGTTTTTTTATTGGAGATGTAAGAGATGCAGACCGATTAAAACGGGCTTTTCATGGAGTAGATTTTGTAATTCATGCAGCAGCAATGAAGCATGTTCCGATTGCCGAATACAATCCAATGGAATGTGTTAAAACGAATATAAATGGTGCCGAAAATATAATCAATGCAGCATTAGATTCTAACGTGAAACATGTAGTAGCCCTTTCTACAGATAAGGCAGCAGCACCCATTAATTTATATGGTGCAACTAAGCTAGCTTCTGATAAATTATTTATTGCAGCTAATAACATTCGCGGAAATAATCCAATAAAATTTTCTGTTGTTCGTTATGGAAACGTAATGGGATCAAACGGATCGGTAATTCCATTCTTCATAAAAAAGCGAAAAGAAGGAGTATTGCCTATTACCGTTGAAAACATGACTCGTTTCAATATTTCACTTCAAGGAGGAGTTGATATGGTTCTGCATGCTTTGGAAACAGCTTGGGGCGGTGAAATTTTTGTGCCGAAAATACCTTCCTATAAAATTACTGATATTGCAAAAGCTATTGGACCCGAGTGTGAACATAAAGTAGTGGGAATACGACCTGGAGAAAAGATACATGAAGAAATGATTACTACTTCAGACTCGTTTTTTACATACGATTTGGGAAAATATTATGTTATAGTTCCTCAATCTCCTAAGTGGGAACTAAATGAATTTATCAATCATTTTGGGGCTGTAAGAGTAGCTGAAGGATTTCAGTACAGTTCAGGTGATAACTCGGAGTGGGTTACAGTAAACGAACTTCGAGAATTAATTAAATTACACGTTGATCCTGATTTTTCTTGAATGGAATATGAATATACCTTATGGAAAACAATATATAACAGATGAAGACCTTCAAGCTGTTATCTCTACATTAAAATCTGATTATTTAACTCAGGGCCCTAAAATTGCTGAATTTGAAAATGCCTTTGCCAATTATGTTAACTGCAATTATGCTGTTGCTGTTGCTAATGGTACTGCCGCCCTTCATCTATGCACACTTACTTTAAATGTTAAACCGGGCGATAAGGTAATTACCACACCTATAACTTTTGCTGCATCAGCAAATTGTATTCGTTATTGTGGCGGAGAAGTGGAATTTGCTGATATTAATCCAGAATCTTATTTATTGGATATTAATAAAGTCAGAGTTTTACTTGAGGCTTCACCAATAGGCACATATAAAGGTATTATTCCTGTAGATTTTGCAGGGCGAGCTATTAATCTCGAGGAGTATCGTAAACTGGCAGATGAGTTCGGACTATGGATAATCGAAGATGCATGCCATGCCCCGGGCGGATTTTTTGAAGATAGTAAAGGCAATAGGCAGTTGTGTGGAAGTGGTAAATTTGCAGACTTAGCTATTTTTTCTTTCCATCCTGTTAAACATATTGCCGCGGGCGAGGGAGGAATGGTCACTACTAATGATGAAGAGTTATATAAAAAATTACTTCAATTAAGAACTCATGGAATCGTTAAAGACGAAGCACTATATACAAATAGTTTAGAGTTTGCATCGAGCGAAAATAATCCTAGTTCTTATCCTAATTGGTACATGGAGATGCAGGAATTGGGGTATAATTACCGGCTAACTGATTTTCAGGCAGCGCTGGGGTTAAGCCAACTAGCGCGTGCAAATGAAGGTTTAGAAACAAGGAGACTTATTGCGGATAGATATAACAAAGCTTTTAGGGGAAAGTCTTTTATAAAAGGACAATCGGGGGTTGTATTAGGGCATGCTTATCATCTTTATGTTGTTGAAGTTGAAAACAGACTTGGTCTTTATAATTTCTTAAGGGAGCAGCAAATATTTCCTCAGATTCATTACATCCCATGTCATTTAATGCCATATTACAGACAATTTGGATGGAAAGAAGGTGATTTGCCAAATGCAGAGAACTATTATAAACATTGTATTAGTTTGCCAATGTTCCCTACTCTTTCTGTGGAAGAACAGCAATTTGTAATAAATAAAGTTTACGAGTTTTATAATGGGTAATTTAGCTATTATACCTGCTCGTGGTGGAAGTAAACGTATACCGAGGAAGAATATCAAAGATTTTTTGGGTAAACCTATAATTGCTTATTCAATCGAGACTGCTTTAAAGACTAAGCTTTTTGATGAAGTGATGGTTTCTACAGATGATGAAGAAATAGCAACAATTGCAGTTAAATACGGTGCAATAGTCCCCTTTACAAGAAGCAGAGCCAATTCTGATGATTATGCTACTACAATGGATGTTTTAAATGAGGTTATTAATGATTACAGAAGCAAGCAGAACAAAGTTTTTGAATATGTTTGCTGCATTTATCCAACAGCTCCTTTAATTAATCCTGATGATATAAAAGATGGGCTAGTTAAATTAAAGGAAGGTAATTTTGATTCAGTATTTCCCATAGTTCCTTTTAGCTATCCTATTTGGCGTGCTCTCCAAGTTGAAAATGATAAAGTAGATATGATTTGGCCTGAAAATTTAAATAGCAGGTCGCAGGACCTTAAAAGTGCATATCACGATGCGGGGCAATGGTACTGGCTAAAATATGAAGATGATAGTACGATTTTAACAAACAACTCTTCTTATATTATATTAAATGAGGAGCATGTTCAGGATATTGATAGTTCTTCTGATTGGAGTATTGCCGAATTAAAGTATAAGCTTTTGAAGAAGTTATAGGTCGTTTAAAATAATAAGCTACAAGGTGTATACGTATTGCTAGGTGTGGTGATGGAAGGGCATTTTTTCTTTGAGTTCAAAAATTATATTTATTTAACAAGTGAACAGCATGAAGAGATACTTGAAGCAAGAAATCATTTGGAAGTAAGATGTTGGATGGATAATACATGTTTAATTGAGCATAAGGAGCATTATGAATTTGTTAACAGTTTAAAAACATCTTCACAAACTGTTTATTTTGCTGCTTATAAGGATAACACTTATTGTGGATCAATTTCTTTGGTTGGATTAGGTACTTCTAAAGTTTATTACGGCTATTTTAGCTCTCCAAATTTTTTTGGCACAAGGAATGGAATAAGATTATACTATTATGGATTGAGCTTTCTAGTTTCTAATTTTAATTTTCCTTATATTTTTGGCAAAATATATAAGACAAATAAAAGATCTATAAAACTTGGATTGAAATTTGGATTTACTTCGATTATTGAAACCGAAGATTTTATAGAAATTTCTAGGCCTACTTCTTCGTGGCCACTAAATTTGACGGAAAAACAAATGTATAAGCTTTTGTTAGAGAATAAAATGATTGAGGGCTCTTGGTAGTTTCATCTATGAAAAGGAAAATTTGGATTAGAGCTGATGGAAATGCCCAAATAGGCCTTGGACATATAATTCGTTGTATAGCGCTTGCTCAGATGCTTAAAGATGAATTTGATATTTATTTTGCATCTAAAGAAGCTCCCCAAGCTTTACATCGAGAAATAGAGGATGCGAGATTTTCATTTAGAAAATTTGATCACGAAAAAGAGTTTTTTGCAGAGCTAAGTGGAAAAGAAATTGTTGTACTGGATCATTACGGACTAGGCACTGCATATCAAAAAAGGGTAAAAGACACTGGCTGTAAGCTTGTTTGTATTGATGATCTACACGATAAAGAATTTTATGCTGATTTGATTATTAATCATGCACCAGGAGTTAAAAAAATTAATTATCAAACTCAACTTTATACACAATTTGCGTTAGGGGTGGAATATGCTTTATTGCGTCCGGCTTTTTTGAAAGCAGCAAAAAAAAAACGGGTAATTGCTAATATTGGAACTGTTTTGATTTGTTTTGGCGGATCTGACCATAAAAACCTGACTACACTTACACTTCAAATCGCACTCTGCTATGCTTCTATAAAGAAAATCATTGTAGTAACAGGAGCAGCATACCCATATGAAAAGGAATTAAAAATAATTTCAGAAAAAAGTGCTAAGGTCAAATGTTATCACTCAATTGATGATAATAAAATGGCTGCTTTAATGTTGAGATCTGATTTAGCAGTGGTGCCTGCGAGCGGAATATTATTAGAAGCTTTGGCTGTAGGTTGTAAAGTAATTTCAGGAATGAATGTGGATAATCAAAAGGTCTTTTTTGAGGAATATAAAACTTTGGGCCTTTTTATTAGTGCGGAAAATTTTTCAGCTGGAAATTTGAAAGTAGCATTCAATAAATGTTTTGAAACGCAAAAAAGCACACTTTCAATAATTGATGGGGAATCAGATGTAAGGGTATTGAAAATTTTCCGTCAACTAAATATAGAACTAGAGGTAAGTTTACGCAAAGTAGAAAAAGCAGATGTGGGTATTACATATAATTGGGCTTCAAGTAATGCTATCAGGGCTTTTTCATTTAATCAGCACAAAATTAATTATGAAGAACATTGTAATTGGTTTTTAAAAACTCTCGAGGATGGAAAATGCTTCTATTATATAGCAGAATTTGGTCAAAAGCTTGTTGGGTCTATCAGATTTAACATTAAAGAGCAGGATGCACTAATAAGTTATTTAGTTGATAGTGACTTTCAAAATATAGGGTTGGGTATAATACTGCTTAAAAAAGGAGTTGCAGCGTTATCTAATGAAGAAAAAAGTTCTTTTAAACGAATTGTAGGAATTGTACAACCTCAGAATATCGCATCCTGTAAAGCTTTCGAAAAATTAGGCTTTAAGAGAGAGATAAAAGAGAATAATTATCAATATTCAATTTTAATAAATAAGGATGCAAATAGGAAATTATAAAATAAGTAGCAATAGCTCAGTATTTATTATCGCCGAGCTTTCTGCCAATCATAATGGAAGTTTAGAAAATGCTTTAGCAACAATTAAAGCAGCTAAGCGTGCGGGAGCTGATGCAATAAAGCTACAAACATATACCGCTGATACTATAACTATCGATGCTAAAACTGACGATTTTAAATTAAAACAAGGGACTATTTGGGATGGAAAGTATTTGCATGATTTATACAAGGAGGCCTATACCCCCTGGGAATGGCATGAAAAATTGTTTAAAACAGCAACAGATGAAGGATTAATCTGTTTTTCCTCCCCCTTTGATCCTACTGCTGTAGAGCTATTAGAAAACCTTAATGCGCCGGCCTATAAAATAGCCTCTTTTGAAATTACGGATATCCCTTTAATTGAACTAGTTGCTTCTAAAGGAAAACCGATTATTATTTCTACTGGGATTGCTACGGAAGAAGATATTGCTCTCGCATTAGATTCCTGCCATAGAATGCAAAATTATGACATTGCTTTATTGAAATGTACCTCAAGTTACCCTGCGCCGATAGATGAAGCAAATATGATGATGGTTAAAGATATGGCAGACCGTTATGGTGTAATCACTGGTTTGTCTGATCATACTATAGGGAGTACTGTTCCCGTTGTCGCTACATGTTTTGGCGCAAAGATCATTGAAAAGCATTTTATCTTAGATCGCTCCATTGGCGGGCCTGATGCTTCTTTTTCTATGAATGAACAGGAATTTACAGAGATGGTCAAGGCGGTAAGGGAGGCAGAAAGAGCAATTGGTGTAGTAGATTATACCTTAACCGAAAAGCAAAGAAAAGGCCGGGAGTTTTGCCGCTCTCTATATGTTGTGGAAAATATTAAGGCCGGTGAGATGATTACTGAAAGAAATGTACGTTCAATAAGGCCGGGATACGGGCTTCACCCTAGATATTATAAAGAATTATTGGGAAAAACAGTGAAAGTAGCCCTAGAGAGAGGTACAGCCTTAACATCTAATGTTATTGAAGACCTGTAGATTGAATATAAAGGCAGTATTAAATGAATAATAAGCAAAAAAATAATTACTACTATAATTCTATAACCTCTAATTATGATTCGGACCTTTACGACTCCTTATTATATTTAAGCAATGACACTTTATATAATTATGGTGATCATCAAAATGCGAACGTTAATACTTTAAAGAAATTTGTTAAAAAAAAAATCAAAAGCTTTTTTGAAGTCTTTTTTATTATTAAACTGTTATTAATATCCAAAAGACACAAAAAAAAAATAATATTGAGTAACGCCTACGTGAATTTACAGATAAAGGATTGTATAACACTTTTACCTCCTTGGTCTGTTTCTTTAAGTCAATCTAATCTTTCTTCCTTTCAGCTAAGTGTGCTTATTAAAAGAATTAATACAGTCCTTCGTAAAAGGGAACTAAAAGATTTTTTTTCTTCTAAGTTTCAGAAACTTATTTTTGATTATCAAGTGGAACTCGCAAGGCTTTTTAAAAGTCATAAAGTGCGTTGCTTAATTGTTCCTAACGATTTATCTTTCTACGAAAATATATCAATTAAAATTGCTAGAGAAAATAGGATTCCTACTTTTGTTTATTTGCATGGATTGCCTGCTAGATGTAATGGGATTGACGATAACAGAGCAGATTATCTTATAGTATGGGGTAATGGAATTAAAGACTTATATAAAAAAAGCGGAGTACCGGCAGAAAAGATCCTATGTTTAAAACATCCAATTTATTCTGATTTTATAGAATCAACATTAAGGTCTGACTTTTCAAATGTCTTAGTACTCTCTAAAGCCCTTCCCGGAACCCCTAGTTCTAGTAATGAACTTATTCTCAGTGATAGGACAACTTCTCTTTATTATTTGGAGCTTGTAAAGGAGAATCTAAAAAAATTTGGTGTTAAAAGTGCTAAACTACGTTTACATCCGGCAGAAAGTACTTTATTTTATCAGAAAAACCTTATTGATAATTTTTATTCAATTGAACTCATAAATAAGTCCCAGGCTTTATCCAAAGCATCTTTGGTTGTTGGACCTTCTTCTACTATGATTCTAGATTCTTTGATTGCTGGAGTTAACTATATCTTGTATGATCCAATTATTAAAGATGAAATCATAGCAGGGGCAGAACTTGTATCACCATTTGATGGTTCATCATTTATTAAATTAACTAAGACCTTCGAGGATTTCCAAAGACACGTAACACTTCCTAAAACAAATATCGATTTCCACTTATTGAAGGATTATTTTGAGGTTAATAATGATGATTTTCAAAAGTTCTTGAAGCTTATAGCTTAAAATGAAACAATTTCTAAAAATCTATCTCTGGCAAGTTATTTCATTGTTAAGCGGTTTTGCAACCATGTTCGTGGTGACTCCTTTTCTAGCTTCAAATCAGAATTATTTTGGTATTTATTCTTTTGTGGTTTCATTAAATTTGTTTCTTTCATATGCTGATTTCGGCTTTTTAACTGCAGGAGTAAAGTTTGCAAGTGAAGCCTACGCGAGGAATGATCGCGAGGAGGAGGAAAAGGTTCTCGGATTTGTATTCTTTATCATGTTTTTAGTTTTTTGTCTTTTTGGATTGTTAATACTTTTCCTCGCGTTTAACCCTCAACATATTCTTAAAGGATTATCTACTACAACAGATTTAAATTTAGCAAAAAATCTATTTTTAGTATTTGTGTTTTCTTTGCCAGTTTTAATTGCTCACAGAAGTTTGCAGCTTATCTTTAATATAAGACTTCATGACTATCTATATCAGAGGGTATTTTCCTTGTTGAACCTATTAAAAATATTGATGGCATTTTACTTCTTTCGCAATGGAGGGTACCATATTGTTGAATATTATCTTTTTACTCAAGTTATAACTCTTGTCTCCGTCCTTATTGGCGGTATCTTAGCTATAAAATATTTTGGCTACAATTTTATAGCTTTAATAAAAGCTGTAAAGTTTAGCCCAGAAATTTACAGTAAATCAAAAAAACTTGCTTTTAATAGTTTGTTTGTTACAATATCCTGGATTCTATATTATGAAATGGATTCTCTTGTGATTGGGAAGTTTGTGGGATTGAAAGAAGTTGCCATTTTTAATATTTGTATTTCAGTAATGATGTTGTCGAGGTCATTATACAGTATAATTTACAACCCATTTACGGCTAAATTTAATCATTTTATTGGAAGAGATGAAATGAATAAGTTTACTCTCGCCTATAATAAAATATTAATGATAGGTTTGCCTTTCTCAGTTATTCCGACTACAGTTCTGATACTTACGATGAAAAGCTTTATTTATACTTGGGTTGGGGTAAGTTACAGAAGTTCTATTCCTATTATTACTATAATGTTTGCCAGTTACTACTATACTTTTTTGTCAAATCCTACTTCAATAGCAATGGTTGCTATGCAAAGGATAAGAGGACTTTACTTAAGTAGTGCTTTGTTGCCATTAATATACTGGATAGGAATAGCATCAACTTTTAATTATTTAAATTTAATGGCTTTTGGGCTTTTTAAGTTTTTGGCGATTACAGTTTCCGCAACTTTATATTTCTATTACAGTCAAAAGATGTTTTTTATTAATTGGAAAAGGTTTTTTAGTAGAAGCATTCTGCCGTCTTTAGCTACTATTGTCATTTTAATTTTTTTTAATTTCATATTTAAAGAGAATTTACCAACAACAAAAGGAAGATTAGAATTACTTCAATATTTAGGATTTGTATTGTTATATTTTATTATTGGGATTATGTCCTATTACTTATTATCTAAGGATTTTAGAAAATTAGTAAAAGAAATATATATAGAATTGTTTTATTCTTTGATGCCAAGTAGGAATCATAAGAAAGAAAAATTTATTGATTAAAGTAATATTAGTTATTTAATGAATTCGAGTAAGTGTTGATATATCTAGTTTTAGAACATTTGGAGGACATGTGAAATAATAAAGAATCCTATCGTATTTGGAAGATAAATCGAGATTTATATCTAGTCATTTTAAATGGTTGTATTCTGCGGTTCTTTTAGAGTTTTACAATTTTATTCTAAAATAGGAAGGATAGACTTTTCCATGTGTGGAAAGATACAAGGTAGATTTTTTTAAGAAATTATTATTAATTATCAGAGTAATCTAACCATGTATGAAAATCATTTTCATATTTATTTTCGCTCAACTCATTAAAGATTCACCTTGAATTATACAACAGAAACTGTGAATAGAAAAAAGATACTTGTTTTTTCAGACTGCTATATTTATGGGGGAAGTGAAAGGCTTATTTCATTTTTGATAAAAAATGAAATAATTAAGGCACACTTTGAAGTATACTTTTCATATCGTGCTCATTCGAGTTATAATATCGGCATGAAGGACGATTATAGAAATGTTTCAAAACAACTCATTTTTCCATTAATGTTACTTTCAAACGAGACCTTATTTTTTAAAATAAACTGTTTACAGTTACCTTTTTTGGTTAAGGCAGTAATGAAACTTCCATTTTATATTTTGCAGAAATTTCAGATTTATACCCTCTGGAATGCAGTAATACTTTTTCTTCTATTAAAGAAGGTAAAACCTGATATAGTTCATGTTAATAATGGAGGGTATCCTGCTGCAAAAAATTGTAATCTATTAGTTTGGATTAATAAGATATTTCATGAAGCTACTGTAATTTACCAGGTAAACAATCAGGCACAGAAGCGAAAGGCCGTTTGGGACGTTTTTTTTGATAGAAAAATCGTTTCTTATGTGGATAAATTTATTACCGCTTCTTTTCTTGCTAAGAATAGCTTAATAACAAATAGAAAATTCGATAGTGAAAAAATTGTGGTATTCAATAACTGTGTTGAACCTTCAACAGTAAAGAGAAGTCGTGCAGAAGTATTAAAGGATTTGCAATTATCTAAAAGTAAATTTTTAATAGTTCAGGTGGCATTCTTGACAAAACGAAAGGGACAAGCTTATTTAATAGAGGCAATTGATCAGTTGGTTAAGGAACGAAAGGATATTGAAGATACTATTCAAGTTTTGTTAATAGGAGACGGTGAAGACGAAAAAAAGCTTAAAGATATTGTGACAACCAAAGGACTTGAGAAAATTTTCTCCTTCTTGGGCTATAGGACCGATAGTCCAGATTATATATCTGCTTGCAATATATTTGTACTACCTTCTATTAGTCATGAAGATATGCCATTAGTAATTCTAACGGCTCTTCAACTAGGAAAACCTATTATTGCAAGCGATTTCGCTGGGATAGCTCAGGCGATTCAATCAGGAGAAAATGGGATATTAGTCAATTGTGAGACGAAAAATTTATCTCGGAATTTAGCAGAAAGTATTAAAAGATTATATGACGACCCTGATTTTTGCACAAAGTTATCCAATGCCGCCAAGGACTCATTTCAAAATTATACACCAGAAAAATATGGTAGGAGCCTTGTTAAATTGTATCAGGAGGTTGAGAATGATTAAATTATGATGAAAGAGCGAATATTAGTTATAGGTGGGAGTGGTTTCATAGGATTAAATTTAATTAATTATGTTAATTCGTTGACTGACTCCTGTGAAATTACAGTGCTTTCCCGCTCTGATAGCAGAATTGTTATACAGAACTCTTCTATTAAATATGTCAAAGGTAGTTATGGCGACCTTGATCTTTTGTCATGTCTTTTTAAAAGGGAAAGATTTACAAAAGTTTTTCATTTTGCATGTACTACAATTCCTTTATCTTCAAATCTTGATATTAAATCTGATATTAATGATAACTTAATTTGTACAATTAACTTATTAGAAATCATGCGCTCATACAGTTGTCATTCCATTGTATATCTTTCATCTGGTGGAGCCGTATATGGCGAGTATGATAATGATAAGCTCAAAGAAGAATATCCTTGTCAACCAATAAGTTCTTATGGAATACTGAAATGGACAGTAGAACAGTATATCAAATTATATCATAAGCAGTATGGCTTTGATTATCTAATTTTACGATTATCTAATCCTTATGGACCGTTTCACCATTCAAATCGCCAAGGGGTAATTAATATTGCCGTTAGAAAAGCATTGAAAAGAGAGCCTTTTGTAGTATGGGGAAATGGAAATCAATCCAAAGACTATATATTTGTTGAAAATATTATCGAAGTTCTATTTGAATTGGTTACTCGTAGAATTCAAAATGAAACTATCAATATTGGCTCGGGGGAGAGCTTCTCTCTCAATTTTATATTAGGTAAAATTAAAGAGTTAATACCAACTTTCATAGTTGAGTATCAAAGTGCTCGACCTTCTGATATTATGAGCCTTAGCCTTAATGTTAATAAATTACGTGAGATGATTTCTTTTAAACTTACACCTTTTGATCAGGGATTACAGCGTACAATAGAATGGGAAAGGAAAAATTATGGCCAATAAGTTTAAATTTTCTGTAATAATACCAACATATAATAGGGCGATCGTATTGGATAGGAGTTTGGATTCTTTAGTAAAACAAACCTTTAAGGATTTTGAGGTAATAGTTTGTGACGATGGATCTACTGATCATACTCGTGAAGTGGTAACGAAATATTATGGTATTCTTGATATAAAATATTTAGTTTCTGATAATTGGGGCGGTCCTGCTAAGCCAAGGAATATAGGTATAAAAATGGCTAGGGGTGAATGGATATGTTTTTTAGATTCTGATGATTGGTGGGAGAGAAATAAGTTGGAAGTTTGTCTGAAGTACATAAATGATTATGATTTTCTATGTCACTCTGTTAAAATAGAAGGAACCAAGAGATCGAAAATTATTCGAGCAAGCTTTCAAGTTGGAAAAGTTTTTGAAGATCTTTTAGTAAAGGGGAACTCTATTGTTACATCTAGTGTCTGCATTAAGAAAGCAATTCTATTTGAAATTGGAGGCTTTGTGGAAGATAAGGCATTTATAGCAGTAGAAGACTTTGACTTATGGCTTAAAGTAGCAGAAAAGGGATACAGATTTAAAATAATTGAGGATGTTTTAGGGTTTTACTCTGTTGGAAACGGAAATATTTCCATGACAGAAAAGCAAATAGAAAAAATAAACACAATTTATGATTACCATATAAACAATTATAAATTAAATAGTTTACTCCTTAAAAAGGTAATAGGCATAAAAAAGTATCATACTGGAAGGCTTCACCATGAAGCATTTCAGTATTCAAAGGCGGTATTAGACTATAAAAAAGCTGTTCAATTGGGTAGTGCGTCAATCAAATTGAAGTCATTATTACATATGGTATTTGCTGTCTTTGGGATAAAAGTTAAGGTTTATTAAGATAATTCATACAAGTTATAATATTTGTAAATGCTTGAAGCAGTTATTCTTTTTCTTGTCAGCATTTTAATCTTTGGATTTCAACCTTTTACCTGGTCCATGCTAGTTCCGCTTGAGGTTCGGGTCTTTGTTCTGTTCCTACTTATTGCGTTATTTATATCTTTCTCTTTTAAGAAAAGAAAAGTTTTTTATTTTTTACTTACATTCCTTCCTTTGTCAATTTTATTAACAATAATTTGGGTACTTAATAGTCCAAGGTCTATACCTTTTATTTTGTATTTTTTTGCTTTTACTATTTTTACTATCACTCTTTTATCTGCTGCTCAAAAAGTTCGGAGGCTTAAATTTGTACTCACGAAGTTTTTGTTGTTTTTAGTGCTTATCCAGTCTATATTAGCAATCTTTTCGTTTTTAACCTTCAATTTTAATTTGCTTCCTTTTTCTTCTATAAAGCTGGGTGATTTTGATTATTATAACTTCTATTATAATCCTTTTTTAGGGTACATTGATCCTAAACCGATGAGCTTTGGAACATTAGGTCGTGTAGCGGGATTTATGTTTGAACCTAGTTACCTCGCCTGGTTTCTTACAACAAATTTTTTTTTCGTACATAAATGCACATCAGTTAAAGGAGTCCAAGTTGTACTGATAAGAGTAATTGTATTCTTGGGTGCCATGGCTACCTGCTCTACTATGTGTTGGCTTGTGTTTCTTATCATATTTTTTGTAAAGCTTGCTTTTGGGTTTTTAAATATGATAGGTGTTCGAAAAGCCATGGCTAATATTGCTGTAGGTCTCTTGGTTTTCTCTGCTCCTATAGTTTTCTTTGCAGAAGGTGGTCAAGAACGGGTAGGAAGCTTATTAGGAAAATCCTCCCTTGATGATCGACAAGCTAGGATTCAAGAAAGTATATTTGTACTACTAACCTCTAGTTCTCAAAAGTTAGTATTAGGCCATGCTCCTGGATTTGTAGAGGTTACTATGGATAAAGGAGAATCTAACCAGTATATTAAATTATTTGTGGAAGAAGGAATATTAGTTACGGTATTGATTATTGGGTTTGTAGTTCACTGTACAAATGGCAGTAAATATTTTATGATCGCCAACTTGTTGTTTTTAAATAGTGCAGTAGTATTATTAACGCCCCTTTTTATAATAAATATTGTAGTTTGTAAGTGGCAAAACGATAAATTGCATAAGAGTACTTAGCTTTTTAAAATGAAAATCGCCTATCTTGTACCTTCATTGATAAATAAGGCACCAATTATAGTTGTAAAAGAACTTGTTGAAGGTCTTGTTAATAAATTAGATAAAGTTGTTGTTTTTTATTTTGATGATATAGTTGAGTTAGATTTTCCCTGTGCAACAATAAAGATTAATCAATACTCTCCATATATTGAATTGTTCACTGAGTTTGATGTTATTCACGCTCATATGTTACGTCCTAATTTATATGTTGCCTATTTTAAAAATAAAATTCATGGAGCCGTAGTTGCAACTCTACATAATTATATTTATGAAGATATAAGTAGCTCTCATGGAAAGCTTATTGGAATATTCACAAGATATATCTGGATTAGGGCTTTAAAACGCTTTGATATAGTGGTTTGTCTTTCAAATACTATGTTGGAATATTATTCCAAGCATATATCAAAATCAAAGTTAATATATATTTATAACGGGAGATCACTGACTTTAAATTCTTGTGAAAATAAAGACGCGGACATTGTAAAAATTGAAAAGCTACGATTATCATATAAAGTTATAGGAGGGGTGGGGAATATGCGTAAGATAAAGGGATTTCACCAGTTGATTAATTTACTAGTGTTAAATGGCGAGTTAGCGTTGGTTTTAATTGGTAATGGTAAAGCAATGGAGGAATTAGTCAAGATGGCCAAAAGTATGGGAGTAACTGAAAGATGTATATTTTTAGGATATAAAAGGTTTTCATTACCATATTTTAAATATTTTGATATATATGGTATGGTCTCCTATTCGGAAGGCTTTCCTTTGGTTGCTTTAGAGGCCGCAGGCGCAGGGATACCTTTAGTTTGTTCAGATTTGCCAATTTTTCGAGAATTATTTAATGAAGAGGAGGCATGCTTTTTTCAACTAAATGATATTTCATCTCTAAACGAAGCAGTTTCTAAGGCATTAGGTAATCCAGTTTTTTATTCGGCCAATGTTAAATCAAAATTTCTAAATTGCTATCGAGTGAAATTAATGTGTAATAACTATCTAGAGTTATATAATTCAGTGAAAAAAAGGTGAACGATATTATAATGAATGAGAAAATTACTGGAAGTATAGTTTTATATAAGAATAATACAGAAAAGCTAACCAACTCAATAAATAGCTATTTAAACTATTCAGTAGGGGGACAACTATACTTAGTAGATAATTCACCGACTGACTATTTAAAAAATATTTGTACTGATTCAAGGATAACCTATCATCATAATCCTTCGAATCCGGGATTTGGAGCAAGCCATAATATGGCAATGGAGCTAGCAAAAATTGAAGGTTCGAAATTTCATTTTATTATAAACCCCGACGTTTATTTCAATCAGGATGTTATTACTCCAATGGTAACTTTTATGGCAAAAAATCCTGATGTTGGGATGATGATGCCAGAGATTTTGTATCCAGATGGGCGAGTGCAGTATTTACCCAAGTTATTGCCACACCCTTCATGGCTTGTAAAGCGAAAATTTACTCATTTCCTACGACAGGATAATAAATTAGTACAAAAATATGAACTGAGGAGTTTTCCCCAAGGGGAACAGTACAATTCCCCTATTCTTTCTGGCTGTTTTACTTTACTCAGTTTAAAAGCAATTGAAGAAGTTGGAGGGTATGATGACAGCTTTTTTATGTATTTTGAGGATTTTGATCTTTCAAGGCGTATGCACATGAAGTATAAGACCCTTTATTTCCCTCAAGTATCTGTTTATCATGAGTATGAAAGTGGAGCTAATAAAAGCCCAAGATTATTTAAGGTATTTTTAAAATCTGCAGTTATATATTTTAACAAATGGGGATGGCTGGTCGACAGAGAAAGAGATATTATAAACAAAAAGACTTTATCACAATTTAAATGCAAATTGTAATAACAGGTTCCTCAGGTTTTGTCGGTACGAATTTAACCGCATACCTTTCTAGCAAATTCCAGATAACGACTTTAAAACTTAGGGTTGAGAACAGTAATAATATTCCTGTTGACTCCTCGGCAGTTATTCACCTTGCGGGCAAAGCCCATGATCTAAAAAATGTGTCTGATTCCGAAGAATATTACCAGGTAAACTTCGAACTAAGCCAGAAACTTTATGATGCCTTCTTGCAATCCAATGCTCAAAAATTCATCATCGTGAGCTCTGTAAAAGCTGCCGCGGATCATGTAAACGAACCTTTAACTGAGAGCTATATCCCCAATCCTCAAACGCATTACGGTAAATCCAAATTAATGGCAGAGGAATATATTCAAAGTCAGCCTTTACCTGAGGGAAAATCTTATTATATCCTTCGCCCGTGCATGATACACGGGCCGGGAAACAAGGGAAACTTAAACCTCCTTTACAAGTTCGTTTCTAAAGGGTTTCCTTATCCTTTGGCGGCGTTTGAAAATAGACGATCTTTTTTAAGTGTAGAAAACTTTTGTTTCATTATTAAAGAACTCTTAGAAAGGGCTGATATTCCTTCAGGAGTATATAATGTAGCTGATGACGAAGCTCTATCTACAACTGAATTAGTATCTATTCTTTCAAAATCTCTCAATAAACCAGCTAAGTTCTGGCATATATATGAAAGTTGGATACGAAGTCTTGCTAAGTTAGGAGACAGATTACATCTACCATTAAATACAGATCGTTTAGGGAAGCTGACCGAAAATTACATCGTGAGTAACAAAAAAATTAAAGAAGTTTTAAAAAAGGAGTTACCTTTGTCGGCCAAAGAAGGAATTTTGAAAACTGCCTTCTCTTTCAAGAATGCCTGAAGTAATAAAGTATATATCTTTTCTATTCCTTTTTTTTATTCTTGAAATTTTATATTTCCGCATTGCAGGAAAATATAAAATTATTGATATTCCTAACGACCGGAGTTCTCACAAGAAATTTACGATTCGGGGGGGAGGAATCATTTTTTCTATTGCAGCTATTTGCTGGTTTTTACTTTCCGGCTTTCAGGCTCCGTTTTTTATTGCAGGTTTAACTATTATTTCGGTGGTTAGTTTTATTGATGACCTGGAACATATCCATACTAAAATCAGGTTTGTATTTCAACTGCTTGCCGTAGCATTAATGCTTTTTCAACTCCCCATGGAATTTGAATGGTTTTGGTTCCCGGTTATATTTCTGTTATTGGTTGGAACTATTAATGCCTATAACTTTATGGACGGGATCAATGGAATAACGGGGTTGTATAGTATAGCGACATTGCTTTCTTTGCTTTGGATTAATACGAGTGTTGGGTTTACAGATTCTTTTTTAATCATATTAACGCTGCTATCTGTCTGCGTGTTTGGCTTTTTTAATTTCCGAAGAAAAGCGATTTGTTTTGCCGGAGATATTGGAAGTGTTTCCATTGCTTTTATTCTGTGTTTCCTGATCATTAATCTGGTGATAAAAACAGGAAATATAGCCTATATCCTGATCTTACTGGTATATGGCCTGGATGCGGGGACAACCATACTGTTTCGGTTAGTTAGAGGAGAGAATATATTTGAAGCGCACCGGTCTCATTTTTATCAATATCTGGCAAATGAACGAAAATGGTCCCATCTGTCTGTGTCCTTGTTATTCGCAGGAGTGCAAGTCCTGTTCAATATTTTATTAATAACAGGGGTGTCTAAAAGTAGCAGCGTTTTAAACATAGTATCTGTAGTAGGTATTATCCTTGTTTTTACCGGAGTATTTATTTACCTCCGAATAAAAATTCAGGGAAAAGAGCAGTTATTTCATAGCACGTATTAACCTGTGCAAATTGAAATTAACTGTATATTCGTTTCTTTATTGTTTTTAGAATGTTCACTAAAATAAATATTGTTCCCCGCTGGATTATTTTCTGCCTTGATTTAATAATCTGTCTCCTCTCTTTAGCTTTCGCTTATTTTGTTCGTTATAATTTTGATATCAATAAGATCGATCTGATTGAGTTGAATAGGAATTTTTTGATATTTACATTTATTAATTTTGCTGTTTTTTATAATATCAAAACATATGCAGGAATTATCCGCTATACAAGTGCCCAAGATTCTTTCAGGATTCTTTTTTCTATCCTGTTAAGTAATTCTCTGTTTTTTATTACTAATCTTTTTTTAATATCTTTTAAACAGCATCCTGTAATATCAAATGCTGTGCTGGTAATTAATGGTTTAACCAGCTTTCTGTTACTCATTACATACCGTGTTCTTGTTAAATATTTCTTCATATACATCAAAAACCTGAAAATTGATAAGCGCCGTGTAATTATATACGGAGCAGGGGAAACAGGAATTGCCCTGAAGCGAACGCTCGACCATGATCCGAAAGTAAATATGAGTGTAGTCGCTTTTTTGGATGATGATGACCGTAAGTCGAAAAAGGGAATAGACGGTGTACGTATCTTTCATGCCAGCGACTTTAAGACACACCTTACGCAATACGAAATAAATGATCTCCTTATTGCTGCTAATATATCTCCGCAGAAAAAGAATGAGATCGTTGATTTTTGCCTAGAGAACAATATAAAAGTGCTGACACTGCCTTCTGTTCCTAACTGGATTAATGGACATATTAATACAAGCCAGATACAGAACATTAAAATTGAGGACCTTCTGGAGCGTGACACTATCGAAATTCATAACGAAATTATTAGCGATCAGCTAAAAGGTAAAAGAGTATTGGTTACCGGTGCTGCAGGGTCAATAGGAAGTGAGATTGTACGGCAGGTCGCCAAGTTTTCGCCACAATTAATTATTTTGAATGATCAGTCCGAAACCCCTTTACACGAATTACAATTAGAACTGCAGGATAAAAAACTGGATGATGTTTTTCATTCCTTCATCGGCGATGTAAGAGATCAGTGCAGAATGGAGGCTCTTTTCCGGATTTATAAACCGCATTATGTTTATCACGCCGCTGCATATAAGCACGTTCCCATGATGGAACATAACCCCTCTGAAGCAGTGCGCACCAACGTTATGGGAACCCGTATACTTGCGGACCTGGCGGTAAAGTACCAGGTTCGGAAATTTGTCATGATCTCTACAGACAAAGCTGTAAATCCGACAAATGTAATGGGGGCCTCGAAAAGGATCGCGGAAATTTATGTTCAAAGCCTATTTAATTCCAGACAAAAGTCCGAACCGACTTCTGAAGAAACAAATCCTCATTTAAATGGCCATTCGTCAGTAGGTACAAAATTTATTACCACCCGTTTCGGAAACGTGTTAGGGTCTAACGGCTCAGTGATTCCGAGGTTTAAAGAGCAAATTCAAAAGGGAGGGCCAATTACGGTTACTCATCCTGAAATAACACGTTATTTTATGACTATACCCGAAGCTTGCAGATTGGTGCTGGAAGCGGGATCAATGGGTAACGGCGGGGAGATATTTATTTTTGATATGGGTAAATCGGTTAAGATAGTTGAGCTGGCTAAAAAGATGATACGCCTGTCGGGTTTAATTCCTAACCAGGATATTGCAATTGAATTTAGCGGTTTAAGGCCCGGTGAAAAACTGTATGAGGAACTGTTAAATGATCTGGAGAATACCGTTCCTACCCATCATGAAAAAATAATGATTGCCAAAACACGGGAATATTCTTTTGAGGAGATAAGAAAAAACATAGAAGGGCTTATCCGTTTAAGCTGCGAATATAAAGACCGTAATGTAGTTGTAAAGATGAAGGAAATCGTTCCGGAATTTAAGAGCAACAATTCTATTTATGAGGAGCTGGATATGCAATCAATAGATAATTAAGTACTTTTAGCAGAGTTATGCGATTATTATACTTTTTGATAATTATATCTGCTTTTTTATCATTGCTTAATCCTGTAAATGCTCAGCCATTACCAGCAGGAATGCCAGTGCTTGAGGACGTTTATCGCAGAGCACAACTTAATGGAGATATTGATTCTACACTGTCCTTTACTATTCGCCCCATTTTTCCAGTATCTTCTTTAAAATCAAATAATACTTTTGATCCGGATAGTACGTTACAACGAGAAAGATGGATAGAGTTTTCAGGTCTCTTGCAATCTTCTAAAAATACCTTTCGTTTCCAAATATTACCCCTGATATGGCAGCAAGAATATAATTCAAGTCATCCGTATGGTTGGAACGATGGAATGATGGTACCTTCAAAAGGCTACCAAACTATGATCAGCGGCGGAGTATTTGTAAAAGCAGGGCCATTAAGCATTCAGTTAAGGCCTGAATTTGTTTATGCGCAAAATTTGGCTTTTAAAGGCTTTTCTGCTACAGGAAGCTATCCGTATAATACTAATATTGATCTTCCCGAACGTTTTGGAAATAAACCGTATTCTGAAGGTTCTCTGGGACAAAGCAGTATTCGTTTAACCTTTGATCCTGTATCGGTTGGAATATCTAACGAGAATTTATGGTGGGGACCCGGGTTACGAAATTCACTGCTTATGAGCAATAACGCTCAGGGATTTAAACATTTCACTTTAAATACAATACGTCCTGTAAAAACACCGCTCGGATTTATAGAAGGACAAATAGTAGGGGGACGTTTAGAAGGATCTGGATATACTCGGAAAAAAGAAGACTGGAGATATCTGTCCGGATTTGCTTTTAGTTATCATCCCAAATGGATACCAGGCTTATTTTTAGGCTTAACACGGACTTTTCAAATGTATCACGAAGATATGGACGGACGATTGGACGACTATTTTCCTTTCTTTCAACCATTTGAAAAAGTTAAAACTAATGAAGGAGAAAAAATACGAGATCAGTTAACTTCTGTATTTGTGCGGTGGTTATGGCAGAAGGCAAAAGCGGAGTTGTATCTTGAGTATGGCAGAAATGATCACTCTTATAACCTGAGAGATTTTACAATGACACCGGAGCATTCCCGGGCGTATATTTTTGGCATGAGAAAACTTATTCCATTAAATCATAAACAGGAGCAAATACTTGTAGCACTGGAGCTAACCCAGCTTCAGCAAACAATTAATTATATTGTAAGGAATGCTGGAGCGTGGTATTTGCATGGGCAGGTTTTGCATGGTTATACCCACAAAGGAGAAGTTTTAGGAGCAGGAATTGGGCCAGGCAGTAATTTACAATCATTTGAAGTAAGCTGGGTAAAGAATTTAAAAAAAATAGGGTTGCAATTTGAACGTTATACCCATAACAATGATTATTACAATGCAAATTATTCTGGTAGCGCTTTAGAGGGTAATTGGGCAGACTTTGCAATTTCCGGAAAGTTGGAGTGGAATTATAGAAACTTAATTTTAAACGCAGATTTAACCTATATTAAATCTTTGGATTACCAATGGCGTGTATTTAGAACCAATGCCTTTGAAGAAAGTCTGAACAGAAACCCATCCAATTTACACGCCCTTCTTGGTATTACATACCGGTTTTAATAAAAGGAATTTATATTGATGTCGATAATAAATTTTAGATACAAGTTAAAGTACTTCTCAACTATCGTATTTGTGTTACTGGCTTTGTCTATTCAAAGCTGTAAAAAAACGACAGCTAAGAGAACGGTAATATACCAGAATAATTTCGAATCAGGTGATAGTGTAAACCTAACTAATGCGAAAATTACAACATATCTGAATTCAAAAGTTTTAGGCAGGTTCAATACTGGCTTTTTTACGCTACAATTAGACAACATTCCAGAACATGATCTGATAGAAGTTTCTTTTGACCTTTATATTCATGATAGTTGGGATGGAAATTCAATAGGAAATGAGATTGCTTTTGGGGGGCCGGATATTTGGGAAATGACTGTAGATGGGAAGAAATATATAAGTACTACCTTCTCTAATTCTGTTTGTAATGGGAGTTACTGTATACAACAATCTTATCCTTATAATTATCCCTATTTAACAAATCCGGGTACAGGTGCTGCAGATACTAATCTGCCTCCTTTTTGTACTACTAACCCAGGCACCAAAACATCTTTATATAAGATTAAGAAAGTAATAAAGCATAAAAAAGGTAATCTTGTCCTTACTTGTATGGATAAACTTGTACAAACTAATACTGAAGATCCATTATGTGATGAGAGCTGGTCTTTAGATAATATAATTATAACAGCACTCTGATAATAAATGAAAAAATCTGATTTATGAATGACAAGCGCTTCTATACTTATATAATAATACTTTTTTGTTATTTTTTAGGGAGTAATGCTTATTCTCAATCTTTACCAGTCGGTATTACTACTTTAGAGGATTATTATCGTAAAGAGCAACTGGAGGGTAACATAGATTCTACTGTTTCCTTTACTATAAGACCACTAAGTAGCAAGATTTTTTCTGATCCTGAAAATGTCTTTTTCCCTGATACTTTTAGAAATGGTTTCAAATTTCTGGATATTTCTCCTGCTGACAAATCAAAAACTGGCGAAGTAATAAAAATACTGCCTTTAACCTGGTATCAGCAATATAATTCATCTTATCCATACGGAAGAAATGATGGATTAATTATTCCGGCTAAGGGATACCAGACTTTACTTACCGGTGGATTTTATCTTCAGACTGGAAAACTGAGCATTCAGTTTATGCCGGAGATCGTCATGGCACAAAATGCCAGCTTTAATAGCTTCCCTTCAAGACATTATCCTGTAATATGGCAACGATATTATAACTATTATAACTTTATTGATTTACCAGAGCGCTTTGGAAATAAAACATATGCTAATTTAGATTTAGGCCAAAGTTACATCCAATACAATTTTAGAAATTTTTCCGCAGGGCTATCAAATGAAAATTTATGGTGGGGACCTGGTCAAAAAAACTCTTTATTACTAAGTAACAATGCACCTGGGTTTAAACATCTTAGTTTAAATACAAATAATCCGTATAAAACAGTAATTGGAAGCTTTGAAGCTCAATATGTTTTTGGTAAGCTTGATGAGTCCGGGTTTACTCCACCTGAATCAGACCGATTATACTTGGGTACCACATTATATCATCCTAAACCCATAGAATCTCGATATATTTCAGGACTGGTTGTCACATACCAGCCAAAATGGGTACCGGGTTTGTTTGTTGGCCTCGCACGTACCAAGCAGCTATATGGAAGTGATATTGATGGAGTAATTGACTTATTTCCAATTTTTAACTCCTTCAGACATGATAATGCGGATACAAAAATTGCTATTGCCGATAAATATGCTTCTTTGTTTATGCGCTGGTTTTTTAAGGAAGAACAGGCAGAGGTATATTTTGAATATGGAAGAAATGATCAATCTCAAAAATTTATGGATTATGTTAAAAATCCAGGTTTTGGCAGAGCATATATAGTTGGTGTAAATAAGCTTTTTGATTTAAATAAAGGAAACGGTACAAAAATACAGGTAGCATTGGAGGTTACTCAACTTCAACAATCTTCTAAAGAAATTATAAAGGATGCAGGGGCATGGTATGTGGATAAATATGTGCGACATGGTTATACAAATCAGGGACAGGTTCTAGGCGCAGGTATAGGTCCTGGTTCAAACCTTCAGTCATTAGATGTTTGCTGGTGGAAAGGAATGAAAAAAATTGGGATTAGGATGGAGCGGCTAGTTCATAACAATGATTTTTACTATTATGCTTTTGAAGATTCAAAAGACTTTAGAAGGCACTGGATAGATTTGAATGTGGGCGTGTTGGGAGAATGGAACTATAAAAATCTATTATTAAGCGCTAAGCTTATCTATACAAACTCTCTGAATTATCAATGGGATTTAAAACAATCCGATCCGAATACTTACTTTGTTAATGGTAAAGATGTAACTAATTTTCATGCATCTTTGGGAGTAACTTATCGGTTTTAGAAAGGATAATTAGACTATTGTTTTTTTATTGATAATAAATACAGAGAATATAAAAAGACTGCTACTACAATTCCAAGTCCAATTGCAGCCCAATACTTCAATTCATTTTTCTTTAATGGATATTCTGGTTCATCTACAACCTGAAAAGTTGGTGTTTCCTGTGCCAGCATTGTTTTACTTACCTCAAGATTTTTGATTACCTCAGAATATATAGTAGACAGTACCAACTTATCTCGTTCCTGAAGTTCCTGGTTTACATTAGCAGTAGGGTATGCGGGATTAATATCTAAAAGTATTTGATTAGCGGCTGAAGCCGAATAGGTTTTTTTATTAAGTATTTTGGAGATACTGTCTGCCCTCCCTTGTAATTTTTCTACATTTATTCGTAGTCGCTTTGTTTTTGTACTTGTATAAAAATCTGCTGCTTTGTCCAAGAGTCTCCTGCAAAATAAAGCAGCCACTTTTTCATCCCGCATGGTGGATGTTAATTCAAAAAAACTCAGTTTTTTATCGGGTTTACTAATCCCGAGTTCTTTCTCATTTATCCTTTTAATAATCACCGAAAGTAAGCTGTCCTGCAGTCTCGTATAAGCGGAATCGTTTGCAGGGAAACGTATATTATTGCTGTACTTGGCCCATTTTTTCTTAAGGTTATACACTTCAGCATAACGGTCGGCAAGGGTTTTTCCGGTACTGTCGGAGTAGTTTGTAAGAAGGGTGTTTTTAATAAGTTTATGGCTGTGAAGTAACTCCTGCACATTATCTCCTGCTAAAACACCGCCTGTTCCCGATAAACTTCCCAGGTCAAAACCAAACTGGCCTGCAAGCGCCGACATGATGGAACCTCCTCCTGGCTTAGATTCTTCAACTACAAAGGTTAAACGGGCGGTATAGGTAACAGGCCATTTCCAGGCTAAAAGTGCTCCCAGAACTGCTCCGATTATTAGCGCTATAAATAGTTTCGGCCTTTTACTCCAGAGATAAAGAAAATCGTCTTTTCTGTTTGTTATCAATTCTTTAAACGAGAAGTTTTCCTCGACAGGGTACTGCGCCGTTGGTTTTTGATCTTGCATAAACGCTATTTATTTAAAATGGCTATCAAACCTATTAAAGCAGTTAATGCCGATGTTATACCGGTAATCTCTCCAAGCCCGAGTTTAAATTTGAATTCAGGAGACTTTTCAGGAACAATTATCTTACTTCCACGCTCAACACTCGGATAGTTCTTAAAGAATAAAAAGCGTTTTACGGGTTTATTGATCCCGTTGGGATACTGAACGTAAGCGCCGCTTAACCTTGCATTTTCCGTGGTTCCTCCGGCAGAATTGATATAATATTTAAAATTACGGCCATTGAATGAAATGAACTGCGGATTATTTACCGCTCCTGTAACTTCTACTAAAGGTACATCCCGCGGAACTACTAAACTGTCTCCCGGCATTAAGATAGATGCTTTTGTATTGTAACGGGTTTTTCTGCCCGTTAAATCCATGTTTACTCTTATCCCGTTTCTGAAAATCTGAATATTGTCCAATGATCCTTCAGGTGTTAATCCGCCGGCTCTTTGCAGTAGTTCTGTTGCCGTCTCGTCTCTTCTTTGTAAAGCATAATCTCCAGGAAATAATACCTGCCCGGCAATTGTTACATTTCCAATGGCATGATAATTTACCAAACGCGGAATATGTACATAATCTAAGGGCTCCAGAAGAATAGTATTGTTTGTTAAACTTGAATCAACATCGACGGTAAAAACCTGTAAAAGCTGATTAGCAACGGTATCTGCATCGTTTTTTACCAAACGGGATATTTCAACCCTGTGCGTTGCAGCATCGTTTGTAAAGCCTCCCGCCATCGCTATTATATCGCTTACTTTCATTCCTTTCCGGTAAGTGAAGATGCCGGGATTTTGAACGAAGCCGTCAATAGAAACGCTCAAAGTTTCTTTTAATGCCTCATTAGCAAAGATCCTTACCGAATCTTCACGCAGCAGCGAAATATCTGCATCGGAACCGGATAGAATGTTCTTTACATTGAACGAGATCATCTCTTTTTCAGAGCTGCCTTTTACCCGTTTAATAATTCCGTTGGTAAGAAAAGCATCTTCACGTAAACCGTCTGCTTTTTGAATAAGCTGTTTCAGGGTAAGTCCTGGAGTTAATTCAAATGTTCCAGGACGATAAACAGCTCCTTCAATCACAACCCGGTTGGCGAACCTGTTTAATATAGGTTCAAAATAAACAGAATCGGCATTTTTTGGAACAAACTGATCAAACAGGTTATTCGGAACATCTTTTACCCGTCGTTCGGTTTCTCCCATCTGAACTACTTTGGCCATTGCTTTGTATGCTACATCGCTAAACCCACCTGCATATTCTATTAGATTTTCAAGCGTTTCTGTATCTTTCAGTTCATACATTCCCGGCCGTTTAACCTCCCCGTCAATAATTATCCTTTTCTTGTACACCGGTATTCGTATTACATCCTGGTCTTCCAGCCGGACATTACCCGCAAGGAAACCTTTCTGCAGAAAATTATAAAAATCTACGGTTTGCAGAACTTTATTATTTCTTATAACCTGTATATTTCTTAAAGAACCTTTATCAGAAGGGCCGCCGGAAAGGTAAAGTGCATTAAATAAACTCGAAAGCGATGATATGGTGTATGTTCCCGGCTGAACAACTTCTCCGATTATTGTTACCCGGATACTGCGAACACTGCCTAAGTTCACGGCTAACTGTGTTTTTCCGGATGCCAATGCTGGGTATACTTTCTGCATTCGCGATTTGATAACCGATGTGGCCTGTTCAATTGTAAAGCCGTTTAGATATACCAGGCCCACATAGGGAATTTGTAGTTTCCCTTCCGGGCTGATTTTACTTGTTACTGTAGTTTCATTAAGTCCCGTCAGAACGATTATTACTTCATCATCGGGTCCTAAGACATAATTTTTAGGAGTGGCAATGCGAATATTGGGCTCAAATTTCAGGTTTGGGTTGCTGAAGATGTCGTATCCGTATATCGGGGATTTCTTTTTTACGGGTTGTTGAGCCGAAATTTTGGAAGTATCACGGGCAAAACTTATGCTGTCTTTTTTGGTCTTAACATTGTTTTGATTACCTGCACTGGATTTTGCGCCAGATTGTATCAGGGCCAGACGTTTTCTAAATGCTTCTATTTCGGTTTGAGGTAAGCCTTTTTGTGCAAGCAACTGCATAGCAGCGGATTCAGACATGCCTGTAGTCTGAAATTGCTTCCATATTTGCAGGATCTGCTGATCCGATAGTTGACTGACTTTTACCTGCTGAATATTTACTGTTGAAAGGGATTGCCCCCAAAGGTTAATGGTAAACAATAAAAATCCAAGAAGTAATATTGAGAATATAGATTTAAAACCCATGTATTATTGCTGGCTTATAGAATAAATAGCTGCAAATATAAATTATAATCTTCGAGTTATAGAATGATAAATAAGGACTTATCCGATTAATAAACCCTTTTATATGAAGTGATGTTATTTAATACGCGTTTTGGTCACCGCGGAAAATATTGATGATAGTTTGTAATATAATCTGGCAATCCAGCCAGAAAGTCCAGCTGTGGATGTAGTAAAGATCAAAGTTTACTCTGCGTTGCATCGCTTCAGGAGTTTTTGTTTCACCACGATAACCATTTACCTGTGCCCAGCCGGTTATGCCCGGTTTCACTAAATGCCGCAGCATATATCTGTCAACCAATTGGATAGAAGCCAGATTTAATGGGGTAGGATGTGGACGGGGGCCAACGACAGACATATTACCTAAGAGAACGTTCCAGAACTGGGGCAGTTCATCCATGTTGGTTTTTCGTAAATACCGGCCTAGTGGTGTTACGCGTGAATCATTAGGCGAGGCCTGCAAATAGTTTCCCTGCGCATCCGTTTCGGCACTTCCATCCACCATTGATCTGAACTTGTAGCAGATTATTTTCTGGTTATTAAGGCCCCATCTTTCTTGTTTGAAAAAAACCGGACCTTTTGAAGTAAGCTTTATCGCCAAAGCGATAAGAGGTAACAACCACCAGCCAATTATCAGGAAAAAGAGTATTGAAAATCCGATGTCGAAGATTCTTTTTAATACTTTGTTCGCCCATAAATCCTGCGGTAATGAGCGGAGATTGATTATCGGCAGAAGGCCAATATTATTTACCTGGATATTGCTGGAGGCATATAGATACAGATCGGGAATTATACGGACCCTTTTAGCATGAAAATCGCAAACTTCAATGCAGTTTTGGATCTGCTCGTGTTTTGAGTTTGGCAAAGCAATAATTATTTCATCAACTGCTTTTTCTGCTAAGATATTTTTCAGGTTATCGATTCTTCCTAAATAAGGACAGCCGTTTAGTTTAGTTTCTTCATCATCCAGAAATCCAATGCATTTGTAGCCGTAATAGTAATAACGGTTTACGGTGTCATAAAAATCTTTAGCAGCAGGTGTTGACCCGATCAGCAGGATCTGTTCATACAACTTCCCCCGGTATATTACACTATGGAGGTATTTTCTTAAAATGTATTTTGTAAAAGTTATCAGGAAGAACAGCGTTGCAAAGTATATTACGAAAAAGTAATTGCTGAACTGAAAATTGTTACGAAGAAAAAACAGGAATGATGTAAGCAGGATGGCGAACAATAAAATTGTAAAGGTAATGTAAATGATCTCTTCCGAATACTTTTTCGTTCTCCGGTCAGTATATAATCGCGAAACCTGTGCAGCGCTGTACCAGGCAATTATTGAAAAAAGAATAAAAACGAAGCCATACGATTCATCAGAGTATATTTCAGTATTGGGAAAAAAATATTTGGCAATCCAGAATGAGATAAAAAGGATTGGAGCATCTATCAGGTATCGTATAGTATTGTAAATATAATAAGATCTCGTCATAGAGAATTCTCTTCAAATTTAGGATCGGTCAGTTTTTTTATGGCTGTAAGATATGCATCCGTTATATTTTCCCAATTATATTTTTCGGTTAATCCATAAACAACGTTCGACCTTAAGTCGGCTAATTTATTTTCATTTTCCTCTAAATCTTCGAGTGTTCTGGCAACTGAGTTTTCATTTTCCTGAAAGAACATTCCAAACTCGCCGTCATTTAACATTTCTCGGTTAAAGCAGGTGTCTAAGGCAAGAATAGCGCAATTATTTGCCATTGCTTTAAGCATGGTTGGATTTGTTCCGCCAAATTTATGGCCGTGAAGGTAAGCAAAACTATGCTGATATAAAGCCATTAATTCGTTACTGTCGGTTACATAGCCGGTAAAAATTAGTTTTTCAGATTTAAGTCTTTTTAACTCATCAGCATAGGCATCCTTGTATGGAACATCGCCAACTACAACCAGTTTTTTATTGGTTTTCGCCTGCAGAAAGCCCTTTATAATCAGGTCTGCATTATTATCCGGGATTAACCTTCCTACAATAAGGTAGTACTCACGAGGATTTAAATTAAACCGCTGCAGGTAATCAGCTGTAGTCTGAACATTTTTTGGTGCGCCATAAGCTATTACCAGCGAATCCCGGTTAAATTCCTCGAGGTAAACGTTACGCATAGCTTCAGCATCGGTAATAATCAAGTCGTAAAGCCTGGTAGCTGTTTTCGCGGCAAAGTAAAAATATTTAGCTCCCAATCCTTTCCATTTTGGGCGAAGCCATTCCAGTCCGTCAACATTTATCAATGTTTTTTTTCCTCTAAGCTTTGGTATCCAGCCAAAAGGACCATTGGCAGCATTAACTACGAGAATAGCATCTGCTGAACTGAAAGTGGCATGGAACATGGAAAGGAATGAGTGAATAAGCTGGCTCAAAGATTTCTTTTCGATAGTCGGGATATAATGCAGGTGTACCCCGTTTACCTCTTTCGGATAAGAACTGAAGAGATTTTTATGGCAATAAACATGTACCTCGACCCCTTTCTGTACCAACCTTTCGGAAAGTTCTTTTACAAAAGTTTCATAACCGCTATATACATAGGGGTAGCCACGGGAGCCTATGATGGATATTTTCATCTGAACACCTCAACAATGGCGTTATTAAACGCCGTAATTGAAAATTCAGTAATAACTCTTTTATAAGCATTCTCGCCCATTCTCAACCTTTTCTCACTGTCTTTAATAATTTCAATCATTTTTTTTGCCGATAGTGCAGCATCATTTAATGGAATCAGAACTCCCGAAACACCATCTTCTATCATTTCCACTGCTCCTCCTTGTTTAGTTGCTACAACAGGCTTAGCAGCTGCCATGGCCTCTAAAACTACGGTGGGAAAAGGATCAGGTAAAACCGACGGCAATACAAAAATATCTAAAGAATTTAAAATATTAACAATGTCAGTCCTGTATCCTAAATTAAACACCCTGTCAGCTATTTTTTCTTCTTCTACTATCTTTTCTAATTTCGAATACAGATACTCATATCCTGGGAAAGCATCTCCAACCATTACAAAATAAATATCCGGGTTAGTTCTTGAAAGTTCTCCTGCTATTCTTAAGAAGTAATCTTGTCCTTTCCAATAATGTACTCTTCCAATCATTCCAATAAGGATACAGCTTTCGTGGAGATGGAGCTCTGCCTTTATAGCTCCTGATTTTTCTTCAAAGGGTCTCAGATTAATGCCGTTATAAATCCGAATTATTTTATCTCGTGAAGTAAACTGGTTCCAATGTTCTTTAACAGCATTTGAAGCTGCAATTATTGTAGCGCTCAGATTATTTAACAGGAAACCAGTTACTTTTACAAAAAACCAGGGGCGCGTTGTAATTTCTAATACATGCCAAATGTGTTTAATGCCTGCTTGTTTTGCTACTAAAGCCCCAACAAGAACCGCGGTTGTGTGTGAATAAACAATTTCTATTTTTCTTTCACTAATTAGCTGTTTAAGTTCTCTTTGCGCCTGGCGAATTACATTTATTCTATTAAGGAGACCCCGAGGGGATAAATATTTTCTTCTTAAAATTCCCAACCGAATAATCTTGACCTCTGCGCCCAAATCTGTTAATTTTTCTGTTAGGGGACCATTCTCGGATAGGATAACAATTGGATTGTCTCCTTTTTCAATCAGGCTTTTTATAACATTTAAAAGTACCTGGCTGGCTCCATATAAATCAGAAGAACTATGCAGAACTAAAATATTCATCAATCATTTTCTATTTTTGACGACAACTGCCGGCACTCCAGCCACTACTGAATAAGGTGGAACATCTCGAGTTACCACACTGCCCGCAGCTATTACCGAACCCTTGCCAATTGTAACACCAGCAACAATCACCGAATTTGCAGCAATCCAACAGTCATCCTCAATTCTAACGAATTTCTTAACTACTCCCTGACTTTTTATAGTACTTTCTGTATTTTCAAAGATATGGTTCTCAGCATAAATGCTAACCCGGGGTGCCATCATTACATTATCTCCTATCTCTATATAGCCTGAACATCCAATATATGAATAAGGTCCTATATTAGAATTGTTTCCAATTTTAAGACCTTCTCCAATAACGCCCCCATATATATTGCCAGGACGAATAACAGCAAATTTTCCTATAGTTACCCTGTTTCCAATTAGAATCTTCTTTGAAGCCAGGCAATTAACTTCTGCATAATCTTCAATAATAAAATCTCTTCCTGCAGATAAATGACTTGCATACCGGATTGATACACCCTTTCCAATCATGACAAGGCCTTTAGATGAAGCAAAAAAAAACCGTTGAATAGTTCCCCGTAAAATATAAGGGAGCAGTCTGAGTAAAGTTATAATAATATTAGCTTTGGACCATTCGGAAGAAAATCTGGAACTAATAAATTGTTTATAACCTTTTTCTTTACCCTTAAAATCCATATACCTTTTTACTATTCCGAAGGAAAGTGCAATTATACTACAATATTATTAATTGAAAATAAGTGGATTTTATAAAAAATAACTAACAGGTCGGTTATTTTCTAAGGTGTGCGTTGGCGAAAATTGTCAATAATTGTTTGCAGGTTTTTCTCCAGCTGAATTCTTTCAGCCTTTCGTTCCCTTTTGCTATTAAATCAGCCTTCGTAATTGGGTCAGAAATCACCTTTTTCATTTTATCCATAATGTCTTGGGGATTATAAGGATCAAATGAAATAACAGCATTCCCGCCGACTTCAGGTAAACATGTGTTGTCTGCAATAATAACAGGCGTTTGCTGCTGAAATGCTTCCAATATTGGTAGACCGAAACCTTCATTAAGAGAAGGAAAGACATATAGAGAGGCATTTTTGTAAAAAAGGGCTAATTCATTATCGAGAATATACCCTGGTAACAGCACATAATCTTCAAGATTATATTTTTTTACAATACTTATAACATTTGCACTGTCGTCCATGTCACTTTTAGGACTATATTGCCCTCCTAAAATAAGAGAGTAATCCGAATATCCTTCTTTTCTTAATAGATAAAAGGCTTCAATTAGGCGAGCCAGATTTTTGCGTTTTTCAAAAGTTCCTATATGAAGAATATAGTTACCTGTTCGAAGCTTTTCCTGAATTGGGAGAACGCCCTGTGCTGTGCAATTTAGAGTTTTAGGAGCTTCAGGAATTACTTTTATTTTCTCGGGATTTACATTAATAAATGATAAAAGTCTTTGCTTAGCGTAATAGGTGGGGGTTATAATAAAAGGAGATTTTTGGGCCGCCTTTACCCCTAAAAACCGGAATGTTAAAAGCCAGTATTTGTTATAATGTTCAGGATATTCCCAAAAAAAGGCATCATGAAAAACGGGAATTGTTTTGTAACCTAATCTTAAATATGGAACAAAATAATCTGTACAAAATAAAACATCGCACTTTTTACTCCATGCCTTAACAGGTAATGTTATCTGTTTCCAAAGAAGAAAACGTATTTGTTCAATAAGTTTAAGAAAGATGTTTCTACCAGTGTAAACTGGTAAAGAGGTTTGAAAGAAGAAAAATTTATATTCTGCCGATGATGAGTTTTTTAGTTCAAGATATATTTCCTCAAGAAAGGTTTTGGCACCAGTCTTCGCAATTTTTAAATCTCTTATATCTATTCCTATTCTTAGTTGTTTCAACATCAACCCCTGAAATGGTCGCAAATATAAAGTAAATGTTGGTAATAAGCCATACAGCTGTTAAATGAACATTGCGGTTTATAGTTTCAATTGGAGGCTTTTTTTGAAATTACATTTACAAATAGGCCTGAAAGAAACCAACTCATATAACTTATATAAATGTAAGATTCTAAATTGGTAGTTAATAGAGAGATGATAGAGCCTATTTTAAATAAAAATAGTGCAATTGCTACTTTTCTTTCTTTTCCTTCAAGAAAACTTATCCATTTTTTGGATTTAGAAATTAATATCAGATGTATCAGAAGATAGAATAAAAGTGCAATGATACCCGCTTGTACTCCAATAATTATGAATTGGTTTTCCCCTCCAATATTTAGACCAAGTGATCCTGAAACCTTTCCTGAACTTCCCATTCCTAGTCCCAAGGGATTGCTTATCATCGCTTCAATTCCAGCTATCCATTCTAAAACATGCCCAATACTGGACGCATTCTGGAAAGTAATGCTGTCAATAACAAAATCGTATATATCCCTATTCTTTAACAAAAAAAGAAAGTAAATAAGAACCATTAAAAATAAAAGATGAAATGTGTGAAGTATGTACTTCTTTTTTGTAATAATACCATACACATAGATAATAATAAAATAGCTAACTAATGCTGCTCGCGATAGCGCAAGAAAAATAGATAATATAGTAGCAAGAAATGCGATTGTGCCAAATGAATCAAATGTGAGTTTATTATCATCTCTGGTATATAAGGCTGCAAGTACAGAAAATGCAAAGAGAGTAGATGCTGAATGTTCCAACGGGTCTGAAAAAAAACTCGCAAAACGTTTTAGTCCAGTCTGGGTCTCAAATGTCCATGTTAAATTATAATTCCCGGATGGTTCCTGGTTAAAGAAATAGTAATTGTAATCGGAATAGCCTGTAAGAGTTTGGAAATGCTGCTGAGTTGTCCATTCATAAACCACTAAAACAGCGGCAGCAATTGCTAAAAGCAGAATGTAATGAAAATACTTACTGATATTAATCTCGTTAATATCAAAAAAGCGGCCCGAGAAATAAACTAAAACAAAAAAAGAAGTGCTTTTAAATGCGATCAGTCGTTCTGTTAAAACATATTCTCCAATTGGTAAAATGGCATAAAGCAGAGTGTAAAAAAAATAGGCCAGAAAAATATAATCTATTAAAATAAAAGAAGGCTTGGTTCTCAGCTTCCAAAGGGATAGCCCTAACAGTGCAAGTATTATTAGTTCTTTAAAAGACTGAAAGAATTTAACTGTGTCTCCTAATCCTAAAGCGAACGAAACAGAAAGCGTTGTTGTATAAATCGGTAAACCGAAGATGAGGAATAAAAGAACGCCCTGCTTATTGTTCTTGATTAATTCTTTAAGTGCATAAATAAAGGAGGAACAATAAACTAAAGGAAAAATAAACATATACTATTTATTACTGATTCCGGTAAGCTCCCAATTATCGGTTTTCCATATTTGCTCACGAGGGGTCAGGACTCCATCTTTGATTCCTTTCATTAAATAGTGCGCTTTTTTCAATCTTCTTCTTACTAAGAAATAAAAGAGAACAGAACAATAATATACTATCTGATAAGGTAATGCAAATATAAAGTATATCGGGTTGATATAGCGCCTTAATATCCAAATGTGATTGCGAGTATTAAAGTAATGGATAATGGGGGCTACCGGACCTTCTTTCTTCTTGCTGTTTTTCTTGCCCGATGCTCCTGCTTTATGGTATAATTTTACCCAGGGGATAAAATGGAGCTGGAAGCCTTCTAAACGTAGTCTGAATGATAAGTCTACATCCTCATGATACAGAAAGAAACGTTCGTTAAATAATCCACTTTTAATTAACGCTTCATTTCTTACTAAAAAACAGCATCCTGTTACCCAGTCGACATTAGTCGCTTCAATCTTTTTAATCGATCTGGAGAGGTTAGTAGTTGCTAGGCCTAAAAATTTATTGAAATAGGACCCTCCGTTCCATATCTTGTTTCGATCGTTTAAAAAATAAATCAGGGGTTGCACCGCGGCGATAGCATGCTTGCCTTCCAAATAAGACAGCAGGGGAGAAATAATATCCTCTTCAATAATGGTGTCGTTATTTAAAAGAAGAGAATATGAGTAACCATGTGTAATGCTATATTTTAGAGCTTTATTATTTCCGGCGGCAAATCCAATATTAGTTTTATTATCTATAAAGATAAATTCAGGAAATTGTTCTTTTAAAATGTAAAGCGAATGGTCAGTAGAGCCGTTATCGGCAACTATTATATCATAAATATTAGTTCTGCAATGAGTTTTAATCGAATAAATGCAATTCAAGGTATCCTCTAGCCCATTCCAGTTAAGAAGTATAATACAAACAGGCTTGTTCATTTAAATGCTGATTTTTTAATGAAGTACTGATACATCATTAATGCGCCAAATTCAACGATAACAGAATAAGCACCTATTAAATTTACTGGCCCCTTTACTAATGCAACTGCTGAAACTACCGCAAGAGTTAATAATGCAAGTGCAATATTTGAAATAGTTTTATTATTATTCTTCAATAGGAGATCAAGGACATTTAAGGAGTTTAAAGCCGCAACTGTGGGTGCAAAGGCCATAACTCTGAGGAAACTAACTGCGGTATTATTTGATTCTCCTACAATAAGCCAAACGCAAAAAGAAGCTGAAAAAGACAAGATTACTGATCCTAAAAAAAAAATCAATCCTAAGTATTTCTTCATTTTCTCTCTGTACAGTTCCCATTCTTCTACACTGTGGTTATAAATCTGTATAGCTTTGGGATAAATAGCATTAGATATTGAAATTATGAAAATTCGGGAAGACCATATAATCTTGTCACAAAGCGTATAAGCGCCAAGCCATGTTGGCTGCCCCCATTTTGCCATTACAAAAACCATTACCGATTGCTGCAGGTGAACGGAAACATTATTAATCAGTAAAAAAGAATTATTTTTTAACAGAGCAACAAATTCGGATTTTCGAGGGAGAGTTATAAAAAGGGTGGATCGGGTAATATTTAATATTATCAGACTGAGATAGGCACAGATACTTATCGTACCTATATAAAAATTAATCCATGGAGCTTCTGGGGGACCTTTTACAAAAAGGATTATTGTAATCAGCGAAATTATTTTTGATAAAAGATTATATAAATTATAAGTGAATAATTTTTCTATGCCTACAAAAAAAAATAATGGATTTATTACTTCTGCAATAATAAGCGGAATAGAAAGTATATAAAATGAATAATTGGAAATTTCAAGAAAACCAGCTGCTATAAAAATAATTAAGAAAGCCGCAAACAAGGCAAGACGAACGGCTAAAACATTAAAAAAAGCTTTTGATAATTCCGGCTTATTAGTTTTATTAGAAGTAATATCTATAATTCCAGATTGATTCGTTCCATAGTTTACTATAATTCCCACTAACCCTGCAAAAGTATTTGCCACCATTGTTAACCCGAAAACTTCAAGCCCAACAATGCGGGTTAAAACAGGATAAATTATAATCAGTAATAATGCATTTGAAAGCTGGATTGTACTTAAATTAAGAAAATTTGAAAAGAAGGTTTCTCGCTTTAATTTTGTGTAAAATCTCTTAACTAAGTCTCTCAAAGTATTTTTAATATCCGGCAAAGTTAAATTTTATCTGAGTTTTTAACATCAATCGATTTTAAATATTTTAATCTCTTTCTCAATTTTACAAGGCTTTTTATAATCTTTGTTCACATTATTCAGATTATGAATTTCCGTACTCTCAGGTTTCTGCCTGTTTTTTTGATTTTTGCAATAACCGCTCACGCCCAAACCCCCAGCCAGGTTTTTCCTTATTCCTATCAGTTTTATCAGAAGCTGGATGCGGATGTTTATAATAAAAATACCCGTTTTCATAGTGCTTTAAGGCCGTATTTTCTCGATGACAGTGTTATTGCCCGTAAAGCAGATTCTATTTTAAATTACGGCGTTGATACTTCCAGAAAAGGATGGGTGATGAGAACGCTCTTCAACAAGCACCTTATTGATGTTAAAAAAGAGGATTATACCGCTTATGTTGACTTTCTTCCGGATTTTCAGATCGGCACAGACTCTTATAATAATAAAAATACCTGGATAAATACCAGGGGCTTTCAGGCGGGAGGAACTGTAGGGAAGAAGTTTTCTTTTTATACAAGCGCCTTCGAGAATCAGGCAGAGTTTGCACGTTACTATCAGGAATATGTGGATTCAACGCATGTAGTTTTTGGGCAGGCAACAGACAGGAAACCTAAAGGCAAAGTAAAAGACTGGTCGTATGTTACTGCGGTTGTTTCTTACACGCCAAACAAATACCTGAATGTCAGCATCGGGCAGGAAAAAACGTTTATCGGCGATGGTTATCGCTCCATGCTGCTTTCCGATTTTGCCTCCAATTATCCTTTCCTGAGGCTAACGGCTAATCTTGGAAATGTACAGTACATGGCTATGTGGGCTGCTATGCAGGACCCCGGTTCTCCGCAATTTTCTTACGATTCAGGATACAGGAAAAAGGGAGGCGTTTTTCATTACTTAGACTGGAACGTGAACAATCGATTATCCCTCGGTTTCTTCGATGCAATTATCTGGGCTCAAAAGGATAGCCTTGGCAACCGGAGAGGGTTTGACCTGAGTTATGCTAACCCTATAATTTTTCTTCGCCCCTTAGAATTTACAAGTGGCTCACCTGATAATGCAGCAATCGGTCTGACTGCTAAATACGAGTTATTTAATAAAACTGCTATTTACGGACAGTTTTTTTTAGATGAATTTGAAGCAAAAAGCTTGTTTGGAGGAACAGGCAGCTACAGAAATAAATGGGGTCTTCAATTGGGTTTGAGAGGAGCGGATTTGTTTAAAGTAGAGAGGCTAAATTATTTGTTTGAGTTTAATACGGCTACTCCTTATACCTATACCTCACGCGCACGGATCATTAATTATGCTAACTACAATGAACCTCTGGCGCATTCTATGGGAGCTAATTTTCGCGAAGTGCTTGGTATTCTTAATTATTCTTATCGAAGGTTTGGTTTTCAGGGACAGTTTAATTTTGCCCTTTACGGTATGGATACAGAACCAACAGATCATTATGGGAAAAATATCTTTAAACCCTATACTGATGCAACAATAAGAACCGGAAATTTTATCGGAGAGGGATTGAAAACAGATTTTTCTTACGCTCAGGGAACAGTATCCTATCTTCTCAATCCGAAGTATAATCTTAGAATAGAATTAGGAGGCATATTACGTGCGGAAACAAACTCTTTAAGGGAGAATAAAACTTCCTGGATCACTTTTGGATTGAGAAGTTCTTTCAGAAGTATTTACCAGGATTTTTAAATGAGTCTTTTATTAGCTGGCTAATGTATGGGTAGTTCTGCCTACTACCATTTCATGAACAGATTTTATTATTCCTGCCACATCAACTCCACATTCAGCCCAGAGTTCGGGTTGTTCTCCATGTTCTACAAACCGATCGGGAATACCCAACCGTTTTATAGCAGCGGTATAATTATGATCTGACATAAATTCTATAACAGCACTTCCCGTACCGCCCTGCAGGCATCCGTCTTCTACTGTAAGTACCTTTTTAAACTTTGTAAACACTTCATGAAGTAATTCTTCGTCCAAAGGTTTTACAAAACGAAGGTCATAATGTGCCGGAAATATGCCTTCTGAATTAAGTTCAATACAGGCTTTAATAACTTCATTGCCAATATGTCCGATGCTTAGTATGGCAATTTCTTCTCCATCGCAAATTTTTCGCCCTTTCCCCACCGGAATTGCCTTCATCGGTCTTCTCCAGTCGGCCATAACTCCTTGTCCTCTTGGGTAGCGGATAGAAAAAGGGCCCATATCATCCTGCTGCGCTGTGTACATCAGGTTTCTTAATTCCTCTTCGTTCATAGGTGCAGAAACCGTCATGTTTGGAATGCAGCGCATATAAGCTAAGTCGTAAGCACCGTGATGAGTGGCGCCATCCGCTCCTGCAATTCCTGCCCGATCCAGACAAAAAACTACATTCAGCTTTTGTATGGCAACATCATGAATTACCTGGTCATATGCTCGTTGCATAAAACTCGAATAAATATTGCAAAAAGGAATTAATCCCTGGGTAGCTAATCCGGCAGAAAAAGTAACCGCATGCTGTTCAGCAATTCCCACATCAAAAGCCCGGTTCGGCAAAGCTTTCATCATGATATTCAGCGAACTACCACTGGGCATTGCCGGTGTAATACCCATAATTTTCGGATTTTTTTCAGCAAGCTCAACAATAGTATTACCAAAAACATCCTGGTATTTAGGAGGTTGCGGTTTATCAGAAACCGTCTTTTTTATCTCTCCGGTAATCTTGTCAAATAGTCCCGGGGCATGCCATTTTGTTTGATCCTTCTCTGCTAACGCAAACCCTTTTCCTTTTACAGTTACGCAATGAAGTAATTTCGGCCCCGGAATCTCTTTCAGATCCTTTAAAACCTTTACCAGATGTTTTACGTCATGCCCGTCAATAGGGCCGAAGTACCTGAATTTAAGAGCTTCAAAAAAATTGCTTCTTTTTAAAAGAGTTCCTTTAATGCTTTTTTCTATCTTTTTTACAATGTCTAACGCATTCGGGCCTAATTCAGATATTTTAGCCAGAACATGTGCAATGTCGTCACGAAAGCGATTGTATTGTTTAGAAGTAGTAATAGCTGTGAGATAATCCTTAAGGGCACCTACATTCGGATCAATCGACATGCAATTGTCATTCAGAATCACTAACAGATTAGAATTTTCAATGCCGGCGTGGTTTAATGCTTCAAAAGCCATTCCTGCAGTCATCGCTCCGTCACCAATTACGGCTACATGCTGCCGGTCGGTTTCACCTTTATACTGCGAAGCTACCGCCATACCCAGGGCAGCAGAAATGGAAGTGGAAGAATGGCCTACGCCAAAAGTATCGTATTCGCTTTCGTTACGCTTAGGAAAGCCACTTATTCCTTCATATAATCGGTTTGTGTGAAATACCGATCTTCTTCCTGTTATTATTTTATGGCCATAAGCCTGATGTCCTACATCCCATACCAATTGGTCATAAGGTGTATTTAAAACATAATGAAGAGCTACCGTAAGTTCAACAACACCGAGGCTGGCAGCAAAATGTCCGCCATTAACTGAAACAACATCAATGATATATTGACGAAGTTCCTGGCAGATTTTCTCAAGATCCTTTTCCTTAAATTTCTTTAAGTCAGATGGATAGTTGATCTGCTCCAGTAGTTCGCCCGCCTTAACTTCCATATTTTACAGGTATGCTAAATTCTTTACAAAGTAACAGATTTCAATTAACAGATACCACCGAAAATTAACAGTTAATTACTTTTTCTTTAATAAAGGATGAAATGAATAATTGTTTATTTTTGATGAAGTGTGATGAAACAGGAAACTTTTGAGATAAAACTTCCACAGTTTGAAGGGCCTTTTGATTTGCTTTTATTTTTCATTGAACGGGATGAACTGGAAATTCATGAAATTTCAATAGCTAAAATTACCGACGATTTTCTCGACTATATCCAGCAGTTAAATTCATTAAATATTGAACTGGCAAGCGAATTTATTTTTGTTGCTGCTACCTTAATGCGTATCAAGGCAAAAACATTGCTTCCAAGGCCCGACCTGGATGAGAATGGAAACGAGATTGATCTTAAAAAGGATCTGATTCAAAAGCTTTTTGAGTATAAGAAGTTTAAAGAAGTGTCGGAGCAGCTGCGTTTGCTGGAAGGAGAACGGTTTAAACAGGAAAGAAGAGGCAATATTCTGTACGACCTGCAATGTATAGCAGAAACTGTAGAACCTGGCGAAGAATTATCATCTTTCGGACTGTATAAGCTGATGCTTGTTTATGAGAGAGCAATGGCTAAACATGGCCAGCGAAGTAATCAGGTTACTCATACCGTAGTACAATATCCATATACCATCGAACAACAAAAAAAACTGATCGGCGGCCTTCTCGAAATAAACAAGAAACTCGACTTTTCGCAGCTTCTTAAAAATTCTGAAAATAAAGTTCATTTCGTTTATAATTTCCTTGCTCTTTTAGAAATGCTGCAACAGCAGTTAATCTCTATCCAGGTAGGTTTGGGCTACAATAACTTTTGGATAGCAGGTAAATGATAATCAAAAGTATAGTAACTATTTAGCCTTAGAAAAAGCAAAATAATAGTATTTTTGCCGCCAATAATCTTTTAGCACAAATGAAGAAAGACAAACTTATTTTTAGCCTGATTGAAGAAGAACTGGAAAGACAGGAAACAGGGCTTGAGCTCATTGCATCGGAAAATTTTGTAAGTAAACAGGTAATGGAAGCATCAGGATCTGTACTTACTAATAAGTATGCAGAAGGCTTGCCCGGAAAACGGTATTACGGAGGATGCGAAGTAGTGGATGAGATTGAAAATATCGCTATTCAGAGAGCTAAAGAATTATTTAATGCAGCCTGGGTAAACGTTCAGCCACATTCAGGAGCGCAGGCAAATGCTGCTGTTTTTTTAGCGCTTTTACAGCCTGGCGATAAAATTTTAGGTTTTGATCTTTCTCACGGTGGGCACCTTACTCACGGTTCTCCGGTAAATTTTTCGGGTAAGCTGTACACACCTTTATTTTATGGTGTAGATCGTGAAACTGGCCTTATTGATTATAAACAACTGGAAGCAACTGCTTTGGCAGAAAAACCAAAGGTGATTATTTGCGGAGCATCAGCCTATTCGAGAGAGTGGGATTATAAGTTCATCCGGTCTGTTGCCGATCAAATCGGGGCTTTGGTTGTCGCTGATATTTCTCACCCTGCCGGTTTAATAGCCCGTGGCTTGTTGGACGATCCGCTTCCTCATTGCCATGTTGTTACTACTACTACTCATAAAACGTTACGTGGGCCACGAGGTGGAATGATCATGCTGGGCAAGGATTTTGAAAATCCATTCGGGTTAAAAACTCCTAAAGGTGAAATCAGGATGATGTCATCTTTGTTAGATATGGCCGTATTCCCAGGAACGCAGGGTGGTCCATTGGAGCATATTATTGCAGCTAAAGCAGTAGCATTTGGAGAAGCTCTGAGTGAAGATTACATGAAATATATTCTTCAGGTTAAGAAAAATGCTGCGGTGATGGCGCAGGCTTTTGTTGAACGGAACTATAAAATTATTTCGGGTGGAACAGATAACCATTTAATGCTGATAGATCTTCGGAATAAAAACATAAGTGGTAAAGTTGCCGAAGAAGCCTTAGGCAAAGCCGATATTACCGTTAACAAAAATATGGTTCCTTTCGATGACCGTTCTCCGTTTGTAACTTCAGGTATTCGTGTTGGTACTGCTGCAGTTACTACTCGTGGCTTTAAAGAGAAACACATGGAAAAGATTGTAGATTTGATTGATGCTGTAATTAACGATCCGGAAAATGAAGCGGGATTAAAAAAGGTTCGTAAAAAAGTAGAGGAGTTAACGGAGAACCATCCGCTTTATAAGTCGTAATCCAATACCTTCGATAACAACAGGTATTAAAAAAGAAAGAGCTGTTAGCTTGGGGCTAACGCTCTTTCAAATTAACGCTCTCAATTACTTACAATTATAAACATCAAAAATTATATATTGTTGTATGTAATTGTTAAAAAAAGTTAAAAAATGCTTAACTAATTAAAGATCAGGAGATTAATTTTTAATTAATTCGCGTAAGCTATAGTAGCAATACTAAGTTTTACCCCCGAAGCCTTTAATAACTCCAAAGCACAGGCCTCAATAGTAGCTCCGGTGGTTAATACATCGTCTACCAAAATAATGTGCTTGTGTTCAATTTGCAGCGGTTCTTTTACTGAAAAAACATGCTTCATGTTTTCATATCTTGCAAATCTTGATTTTTGGGTTTGAGTAGCTGTATTCAGATTTCTTTGGAGCAGATTTGTACTGTAAGGGATACCCAGGGCGGTAGAAAGGCCTTTTGCGAAACAATCGCTCTGGTTGTAGCCTCTTTTTTTGAATTTTGCCGGATGCAGCGGAACGGGAATTATCAAATCTGCATTTTTAAAAGCGTTTACCTCTTTCAGACTGTTTCCGTATAACTCTCCCAGTTTAATTCCTATTTCCGGTTTGCTGTTGTATTTGAATTCGTGCATCAGATTCTGCACCTTAGATCCTTTTCTGAAATCAAGGCAGGCACTAACGGCAAGGAAAGGAATCCGGCCATAAAGCTGTCGGGCAGCAACATTTTCGGGGTCGAGATGGAAATTTGTATATGGCAGGTCATAAAGGCAGCCGGTACAAATTAGCTGTTCGTTTTTAAACAGGTTTGTATGGCATGCACAACAGATCTCAGGAAAGATGAGCGAAAAAAAATCCTCCAGATAACTGTAAATCAAATTCATTCTTCAATTTACAGGAAATATTTATTAAAGAATAATTATGCCTGTTTTTCTTTAACTGCAAGTTGTCCACAGGCCGCGTCAATATCTTTTCCACGGCTGCGCCGGACATTTGTTGTAATACCCTGCTTTCTCAGATAGTTTGCAAAGGCCTCCGTTTTGTCCTCTTCTGCATTTTCAAAAGAAGCAAACGAGATAGGATTATACTCAATGATATTCACTTTGCATGGAACATGCCTGCAAAACCGGGCTAGTTCCATAGCATCCTGTATAGAATCATTGAAATTATTAAAGATAATATATTCGTAGGTAACCGGATTTTTGGTTTTGGAAAAATAGTATTTCAATGCCTCGGCCAATGATTTCAATGAATTTTGTTCGTTAATAGGCATAATTTCATTTCGCTTTTTATCATTGGCGGCATGAAGTGAAAGTGCCAGGTTGAATTTTACCTGGTCATTGCCCAGTTTTTTAATCATTTTGGCAATACCGGCGGTAGAAACAGTAATCCGCTTGGACGCCATGTTTAGTCCGTCTTCAGCCGTAATCCTGTCAATAGATTTTAAAACATTGGCATAATTCAACAACGGTTCGCCCATTCCCATATAAACAATATTGGTCAGTGGTATCCCATAGTTTTCTTGTGCCTGTTTATTGATCAAAACAACCTGGTCGTAGATCTCTCCGGGTTCAAGGTTCCTCTTCCTGTCCATGTAGCCGGTAGCGCAAAATTTGCAGGTTAAGCTGCAGCCTACCTGCGAACTTACACAAGCGGTCATACGCTCGGGAGTAGGAATTAAAACGCCTTCAATAATATTCCCATCGTATAACCTGAACGTGTTTTTTATTGTGCGGTCTGCACTGAACTGCGAGTTATGAATAGAAACAGGGTTAATAGTAAAATAAGTAGCGAGCTTATCGCGTAACGCCTTTGATAAATTACTCATTTCATCAAAGTTTGTCGCGGATTTACTCCAAAGCCATTCGAAGATTTGTTTCGCCCTGAACGGTTGTTCTCCTAAGTTTAAAAGAAGAGCCTTAATCTCTTCTAATGTTAAGTTTCTGATATTTTTTCTGTCAACTGCCTGATTCACACTGCAAATTTACCTATAAAAAACACCCTTCCTGTCATAGAAATCAAAAAAATAAATTACTTTTATTTTTTTGTGTTATTAGCCTGATTTTTGCCCTCAGCTTGTCAAGTCAGGTAGGCAGGAATATTAAATGAAATTTTATACTGCAGATTACATACTACCAGTAGCCGGAGATCCTGTTAAAGATGGAATAATAGCCACAGGGGATGATGGAAAAATAATCGGACTGTATCAGAAAGATGCAATTAATATTGAGCCTGAGCAGGTAGAACAGTTTGAAGGTATTCTGGTTCCCGGCTTTGTAAATTCTCATTGCCATCTGGAACTATCTCACCTTCATGGTAAGATACCCGGTGGCGAAGGTCTTATCTCCTTTGTCGGGAATGTTTTGAAATCCAGAAGTGCTGCGCCGGAAAATATGGAGGCAGCTATGGAAGAAGCGGATAGAGAAATGTGGGCGAATGGAATTGTAGCCGTAGGCGATATTTCAAATACTGCAGTATCGAGGAATATTAAGGAACAAAGCAAAATTTATTATCATACTTTTATTGAACTTATCGGATTCTCGCCACAGAATTATGAGGCGGTTTTTCAAAAGGGTTTGCAGCTTAAAGATGAGTTTTCACCTCTTAAATCTTCCCTAACTCCCCATGCTACCTATTCTGTGTGTAAAGATCTGCTTCGTGCTATAAATTCGTACTGCTTGCAGGAAGGGGATTTTATCAGTATTCATAACCAGGAAACAGAAGAAGAAAATAAGTTTTACCGGTACAAAACAGGCCGGTTCTTAGATTTCTACCGTGATCTTCAGATAAATATTGACTTCTTTAAGCCCCAGGCCAGAAATTCGATACAAAGTATTCTTCCGCTGTTTTCAGAAAAGGTGCCTGCAATGATGGTACATAATATTTACACCAGTTTAAAGGATATTTACTTTGTGAGGCGGTCTGCGAAAAATATAAACTGGTGTTTTTGTCCCAATGCTAATCTTTACATAGAAAAACGTCTGCCCAAAATTGATCTGTTTCTTTTTAAAGATTTTAATATAATGCTCGGAACTGATAGCCTGGCTTCTAATTCCGGACTTTGTATTTTATCTGAACTGAAAACACTTCATGATAATTTTCCTTCTTTAAAACTAACAGATACTATTGCATGGGCTACATTAAACGGCGCAAAATTTTTGAATATTGAAAAGCATTTTGGCAGTTTTGAGGCAGGAAAAACACCGGGAATAAACCTTATTACGGCTGTAGACGGTTTGAAACTTACAAAGCAATCAGCAGTAAAACGTATTATTTAAGCCGTTTTTTTAATCTGATTAGATTTGTAGCATAAATTTAAAATGAAACATCTTAATATAACCGTATACGGAAAAGTGCAGGGAGTTTTTTTCAGAGCTTCAACAAAAGCAGTGGCCGACCAGCTTGGCGTAAAGGGGTTTGTAAAAAATCAATCGGATGGATCTGTTTATATTGAAGCAGAAGGCGATGATTTTTCAATGGATTCTTTCCTGGAATGGTGCAACGAAGGGCCCGAAAAAGCGAAAGTTGAAAAAGTAGACACCAGCGCCGGCGAACTGAAAAACTATCGTAATTTTGAGGTGATTAAGAAAAATATTTTGTGGTAATCAAAAACCTGCTCGCTAAAATTGTCAACCCTTAAAAAGTTTGCGGGTCAAACCGCGGTATACGGATTAAGTACCATTTTTTCCAGGCTGCTTAATTTTATTCTAACCCCATTTTATACTTCTGTTTTTCCTGCCGGAGTGTATGGAATATTTACGAAGATGTATAGCTGGGCATCTATTCTTAATGCTGTCCTGGCTTTTGGTATGGAAACTACCTTTTTTAGATTTCTTAATAAACACGAGGAAGATAAGGAGAAAGTTTATTCCAATACGTTTATTACAGTTGCAGCTGCTGCCGCCGTTTTCTTTTTGTTTACTTTCTTTTTTGTAGATGATATTGCCGCATGGATGCAGGGGGAGAGTGCTAATGTATCTGACTATGTCAGCTATGTAAAGTATTTTATTTATATTTTAATTGCAGATGCGCTTGCCGTAATTCCGTTTGCCAAAGTTCGTGCTGACGGCCGCCCCTTCCGGTACGGCTTATTAAAACTCATTAATATTCTAAGCTTCATAGGCCTGAATCTTTTTTTCCTTTTTGTTATACCCGCAGTGATTAAAACTAATGGATTTGGTGCGGCATTTTTTGAAGGATGGTATAAGCAGGGCTGGATTGGCTATGTTTTTATTTCAAACCTGATTGCCAGCATTATCACTTTAATCTTCTTATTGCCCGAATTACTTGAATTAAGATTAAGCCTGGATATTAAGTTAGTACAGGAAATGTTTTTGTACAGCTTTCCTGTTCTTATTGCCAATATTTCATTTATAATCAATGAAAATATCGATAAAATATTTATGGGGCATCTTCTTCCTCCTGAAGTTAGTGAGCAGGAAGTAGGTATTTATGGGGCATGTGCCAAGCTTGCCATATTTCTGAATATTTTTGTTCAGGCATTTCGTTTAGGTGCCGAACCTTACTTTTTCAGTCAGGCGAAAAATAAAAATGCAGGAGAAATATACGCCCGTATCATGAATTATTTTGTGATAATAGTTTCTGTGATTTTTGTTGGACTGGTAGCAAACATAGAAATCCTTAAATATTTTATCGGCTCCCGCAGTAATCCTGTGCAACAGGAGGTATATTGGTTAGGGTTAAATGTAGTTCCTGTACTTCTTTTCGGCTATGTTAGTTTAGGTATTTACATGAATCTTTCTATCTGGTACAAATTATCAGATCAAACCCGCTTTGGTTTATACATTTCCGGAATTGGCGCACTTGTTACCATTGTTTTAAACCTTATTTTTATCCCAAAGTACAGCTATATGGCAGCAGCATGGATCTCACTGATTGCTTACGCAATCATGATGGTTTTGTCGTATATACTCGGGCAGAAAAATTATCCTATTCCTTATAACTTAAGTAAAAATCTTGCGTATTTACTAAGCGCTATCCTGCTGGTAGTATTAATTTTTAATATTTTTAACAGAAATCTGATTGCGGGAAACCTGGTGCTTCTGTTGTATATAGCAGGGATATTATTTGCTGAACGGAAAGAATTAAAATTAATATTGGGAAAAAAATGAATGTAAGAATTATAAACCGGTCTGATAATCAATTGCCTTTGTATGAGACAGAAGCTTCTGCCGGAATGGATCTGCGGGCATTTTTACCTGACGGAACCGTAGTGCTTGCTCCCATGCAGCGGCTTTTAATTCCCACCGGCTTGTTTATAGAACTTCCTGTTGGCTATGAAGCTCAGATACGGCCAAGAAGCGGCCTTGCGTTAAAACATGGTATTACTGTTTTAAATTCTCCCGGCACCATTGATGCTGATTACAGAGGGGAAATTAAAATCCTTTTAATAAATTTTTCTGATAAAGATTTTGAAATCAGCAACGGCGACCGCATTGCTCAAATGATTATTGCAAAGCACGAGCAGATTTTGTGGGAGGAAGTAGAGTTGTTAACTGAAACAGAAAGAGGAGCCGGGGGCTATGGCCATACGGGTGTTTGATAATGAATACAAGGCAATTACTAACAGCGTTACTTTTTGTTCCTTGCTTTGCTTTCTCACAACAGAAAACAAACAAACAATTTGTAATAGTTACAGGCCGAATGTTAACGGCTTCGGACAGTGCAGTAATTAAAAACTATTTTTTTGAAGGGCTAAAAGCAAAATCAATTCAAAACTTTCAACTTGCCGGCGAATATTTCCGGCGGGTAATAGAAATAGACCCGGGTAACGGAGCTTCCCTGTTTGAGCTTGGCAACCTGTACCACAATCAGAATGATGAGAGCGAAGCCGAGCATTTTGCCCGTGAAGCAGTAACCGTAGATTCAGATAACGAATGGTATTGGCTGCTTCTTGCAGATATTTATAAAAAAACCGGCAATTGGCCATCGCTCGAATTGGTATTTACAGATCTTATCAGAATTGATCCTCAAAAAACTGCCTATTATTTTGATAAAGCTAATGTATTGTTATTACAAAATAAGGTAAATGATGCAGCTAAACTGTACGAAATCGTCGAAAAGAGATTTGGCTACAGCCAGGAGTTGAGTTCCTTAAAACAACGTGTGTTCTTAAAGCAGGGGAAAACCGATAAAGTGATCGAAGAGATCGAACACCAGATAAAAAGCAATCCTGCAGATATCAGGAATTATCTCCTGCTGTCTGATTTATATCTGGATGCCAAAAAACCGGCGAATGCCTTAACAATCCTGCAGCAGGCAAAATCCCTGGATCCGGATAATCCTTTTACCCGTATTTCGCTGGCCGATGTGTACCGTAACCTGGGTAGGGAGGCGGAAGCTTCTGCCGAGCTCAAAGATGCTTTTGGCAATCCTGCCCTAAGTATCGATACCAAAGTGAAAATTGTTTTATCGTATTTCCCGCAGTTCTCTAATCCTGCAAGAAGGAACGAAGCAGAAGAATTAGCAGTATTAATAGTTAAAGCACATCCGGGGGACCCAAAAGCATTTTCACTATACGGAGATGTGCTGTTTCAGCAAAATAAGCTATCCGAAGCCCGTAATGCCTATAAAAATGCATTGAAACTGAATAATCAGGTGTATTTGATATGGGAACAGCTAATCAGGATAGAAATCAATCTGGGTGAGGTGGATTCAGTGATAAAAGATGGAGAAGAAGCGCTTTCATTATTTCCAAACCAGGCCCAACTCTATCTTTTAACAGGCTTGGGCTATCTTCAAAAAAACGAGTTTGAGATAGCTATAACCCATCTTAAAAATGCAGAAAAACTCGAAACAGAAAATAAAGAAGCGTTGGCGCAAATTTATTCAAGCCTTGGCGATGCTTATTCTGGCTTAAAAAGGAACGAGGAATCAGATCAGGCCTACGAAAAAGCTTTACAAATAGATGAAGATAATGCGTACGCCCTTAACAATTATGCGTATTATTTATCGTTAAGAGGAAGCAATCTGGATAAGGCAGAAAAAATGTCACTTCGCTCCAATGAATTGGATCCGGGAAACGCTTCTTTTGAAGATACCTACGCCTGGATACTTTTTAAACAAAAAAAGTATAAAGAGGCTAAACTTTGGATAGAAAAAGCGATCAATAATGATAAGAAAGGCAGTGCGGTGAAGCTCGAACATTATGGAGATATTTTATTTCACAACGGCGAACAGGGAAAAGCACTGGAGCAGTGGAAGAAAGCCCGCGATAAAGGGTTGAAATCGAAGCAATTAGAGAAAAAGATTAATGAGAAGAACTATTCTGAATAAATTATGGATCATCCCGGTGCTGCTCGTGGCTTTTACAGCTTGTAAAACCCGGAAGCAGGCGGTAACTGAACCGGTAAAAAAAACTGTTAATAGAACCGGTTCTAAAGAAGCTATTTTAAGGGATATTGCAGCAAAACAATTGAATTTTAAAACGCTGTCTGTTAAGGCCAAAACTAACTTTTCAATTGATAATAAGGATAACGATGTCACAATGAACATCCGTATACAAAAAGATGAAAAGATATGGGTTTCTGTTACAGCTATAGCTGGTATCGAGGTGGCCCGTGCGTTAATTACTCCTGACAGCTTAAAGATTCTGAACCGTATCGAAGGAACCTATATACGTAAGCCCTTCAGTTATATTTACCGGTACGCAAACAGGGAAATTAATTTTAAAACTTTACAGTCTCTCCTGGTAGGAAATTGCCCGCCTGAGTTTATTTCAGATAATTCTATACTTAATTTTAATAATGCGCAAAATCCCTCCTTGTCTGGCGAAACTAAAAGCCTGACCTATGCCGTTAATTTTAATGCGGCAACTAAAGTTATAGGAACTTTATTGAAAGATGCGGAGTCAAAACAGGAGTTAAATGTTCGATATTCTGATTTTAATGCGGTTTCAGATCAGGCGATGCCTTTTTCTGTTGATATCAAATCAATTGCAGCTTCTAAAAATGTAGCACTTCTGCTACATTACAACCAGGTTTCTATTAATGAAACCCTGGATTTTCCGTTCAGTGTTCCAAAAAGATTTTCCGTCATCGATTAAATAAATAGATTTGTTAGATGAGATTTACTAAAATTCTGGTTTTTCTTGGCTTTATTTTTCTTTGCGGACAAGCTTTTGGTCAAAGCAGCGCCGAATTGAAGAGAAGAAAAGAGGCTTTAACGCGTGAGATTGAATTGTTGAGGAGCAGCCTGAATAAAACATCCAGCAGTAAAAGATTATCATTAAAGCAAATTAATGCTTTAAACGCCCAGATCCGCTTGCGGGAAGAAAAAATAAGAACAATTAATTCGGAAGTACGGCTGCTGGATAATCAGATTTCTGAAAATACGAATACCGTTCATTCACTTCAGTCGCAACTGATTAAGTTGAAGAAAGAATATGCAGGCATGGTTCTTTTTGCTTTTCGCAACCAGAGTGCCTACAGTAAGCTGATGTTTATTTTCGCTGCGAAGGATTTTAATCAGGCCTATAAACGCTTAAAGTATTTGCAGCAGTTTGGTGAATACCGAAAGAAACAAGCCCGGTATATCCAGGAAACTCAAAAAGAACTGGGGATAAAAATCGTAGAGCTCGATAAGAATAAAAGGGAGAAAAGCAGCCTTTTGCAAGATCAGGAGAAAGAAAAGGCAACTCTTGGGAATGAGAAGAACAACCAGGCGAAAGTGCTTACTTCGCTTAGCAAACAGGAAAGGCAGTTAAAGCAGGAGCTTACCCAGAAACAAAAGGAATCAAAGCGTTTAAACCGGGCAATACAAAATGCTATCGAACGTGAAATTGCTGAAGCCCGCCGTAAAGCTGAAGAGGAAGCAAGGGAAGCTGCTGCTAAAGCAAAAGCCGAAAATCGCGATGCGCCTACTGCCAAGCCGCTTGCAAGAGGGTCAAGCATTCTGGCTGCTACACCTGAAGCAGCCAAATTATCTTCTGACTTTTTAAGTAATCGTGGGCGCCTGCCCTGGCCGGTTGCAGTTGGAACAATTGTGGAGGGATTTGGAAACCACGGTTATGGTGTAAATGTTACAGTAGAAAACAATGGTGTAGATATTAAAACAGCTGAAGGAGCTGCAGTAAGAGCAGTATTTTCAGGCGATGTGAGTACGGTGCAAAATATTGGAGGCATGTATGCCGTTTTAATCAGACATGGCGAGTATTTTACCGTTTATTCTAATTTAAAATCAGTAAGCGTGTCAAGGGGGCAAAAAGTATCTGTAAAACAAACCATCGGAACAGTGTTAACGGATGCTTCGGATGGCACCACACAACTGCACTTTGAAGTTCGTAAAGGAGCACTCCCGATGAACCCCGAAGGCTGGCTTGCGAATTAAAGAAAATCAAATTTGTTAAAATCTAAGTGGATTAAAATTACGTATATTTGTAAACTTCATTAAATCAATTGATAATGCAAACTTCAATGTTATTGTTTATGAACATTGGAACTCCGGAACTGCTGTTAATTCTGTTCGCTGTTCTTTTGTTGTTTGGCGGAAACAAGCTTCCGCAGTTGGCTCGTGGGTTAGGACAGGGCATTCGAGAATTTAAAGATGCATCTGATGGTGTGAAACGGGAAATCCATCGCAACATTAATGCTGTTCAGGACGATTTGAATGTAAATTCAACTTCGAACGTAAGCGGCAGCACAACAGATGTAAATTCAACTAGTACTGAAAGTTCAGCTACTGCAGATTTAAATTCAACTACTGAAAAAACTAATTCGTCTGAGGTAAACCAGGCATAAAACTTATTAATATGACAACTACAATCTTACTGGCTGGCTTAGGCGGCCCTGAAATCATCCTGATCATAGTGGCTATTTTGCTGTTATTCGGAGGGCGCAAAATTCCTGAATTGATGCGTGGACTAGGAAAAGGTGTTAAAGAATTTAAAAACGCTCAGAACGGTGAACCACCTGTTGATACTGAGGACGATTTGAAAAGACGTTAAAATAATTATATAATTAATAATATAAGTGCCTCGTGTTGGAATAACATGAGGCATTTTTGTTCTACTATTTTTGAAAACATATTGTTTAAAATGCGGCAAGTTTGCTTTCCGTACAGTGTCATTTAAAAGAAATTCCTACTTTCGGGCATGGAACCGTATTCATCTTTAAAAGAAATACAATCTCAGATTAAAGAAGGTAAATTTACATTACCTGAAATTGTTGCAGATTATCTTCAGCAGATAGACGTGCATAAAGACTTGAATGCATTTGTGGAAGTTTATGCAGAAGAGGCTAAGGTTAGAGCTGAAGAAGTTCATGAAAAAATAAACAAAGGCACGGGCGGAAAACTGGCCGGAATGGTTATCGGTATTAAGGATAATATTTGCTACCGCGATCACGGAGTTTCTGCCTGCTCAAAAATATTAGAAGGATATAAGTCTATTTACTCATCTACTGTTGTAGAGCGCTTGCTTGCAGAAGATGCCATAATAATAGGAAGGCTGAACTGTGATGAATTTGCCATGGGAGGATCAAATGAAACTTCTTACCATGGCCCTGTAAAGAATTTTGCTGATACGGACCGTGTTTCCGGCGGGTCATCGGGAGGCTCTGCTGTAGCTGTGCAGGCTGGCTTGTGTATGGCAGCTTTAGGAACGGATACCGGAGGATCGGTCAGACAGCCTGCTTCTTTCTGTGGGGTTATAGGTTTAAAACCAACCTATGGTCGTGTTTCCAGGTATGGAATTATAGCTTACGCCTCCTCGTTTGATCAGGTGGGGCCAATTACAAATTCTATTGAAGATGCAGCTTTACTGCTTGAAGTAATAGCTGGAGCAGACGAATATGACAGTACCGTTTCCACTGCGCCTGTAGTTTCTTACACGCAGAACCTGGAACATACCGGAACAAAAAGGATCGCTTATCTTCCTGAAGCATTGACTGCCGACGGGCTTGATCCGGAAGTAAAAGCTGCAACCGAAAAGGCCATTCAACAATTGAAAGATGCCGGGCATTTGGTTGAACCTATTTCGTTCCCGTATCTTGATTATGTAATTCCTGCTTATTATATCTTAACAACCGCAGAAGCTTCATCCAATCTGGCTCGTTATGATGGCGTGCATTTTGGTTACCAAAGTCCCAACGCGTACGACTTAGAGTCAACCTATAAAAAATCACGGTCAGAAGGTTTTGGAGAAGAAGTAAAACGGCGAATTATGTTGGGCACCTTTGTTTTAAGTGCAGGTTACTACGATGCTTATTATGCAAAAGCACAGAAAGTTCGCCGCCTGATACGTGATAAAATGGATGAGATCCTGAATAATCACGATTTTATATTGATGCCTACAACGCCCGGCCCGGCATTTAAAATCGGCGAAAAACTGGACGATCCCGTAACAATGTACCTTGCGGATATCTTTACGGTACAGGCTTCCCTGGCAGGTATTCCGGCAATCTCACTTCCCACAGGCAATAATTCAGAAAACTTACCGTTAGGAATACAGTTTTTGGGGAAACGTTTTGGAGAGGCAGAATTACTTGCATTTTCAAAACATTTTATGGAGTTAAACTGAACTTAGTGGTTTTACAGTCGTAGAAAGAGGGGATACTAAGTCTTACCGGCCTTAGGGCTTCAAACTAATTGTATGATGAGAAAAACTCTGGCTTCGGCCTTGTTTATTCTTATTTCGGTTATTTCTATGGCCGCTATTAAGGATAAGACAAAAATTGATTCGTCTGATACAAAAGGCATTTCTAAAGCATTAACAGATACCTCCCTGGTAATTCTTGGTATTGGCGCAGACCCTGCACTTTCTTACCAGAACCTCGTGTTTAAGCGCCGACTTGATTCTATTCAGAAAGATGTTCCGCTTGATTATAACGAGTACGTACAGCATTATATTGATGTTTTTACCAGCCGTGGAAAAGAAAAGATTTCACGCATGCTTGGCCTTTCGCAGTATTATTTTCCTATTTATGAAAAGATTCTGAAGGAGAAGAATATACCCCAGGAGGTAAAGTTCCTTTCAGTAATCGAATCTGCTTTAGATCCGTATGCCGTATCAAGGGTAGGTGCAACGGGTTTGTGGCAATTTATGTTTACAACAGGGAAAGGTTATGGATTAAAAATTGACAGATGGGTGGATGAACGAAAAGATCCCGTAGCTTCTACCTCTGCTGCTGCAGCTTATCTCCGTGATGCATACGATCAGTTTGGAGACTGGTTACTGGCTATTGCATCTTATAACTGCGGCATGGGAAGAGTTGCCCGGGCAATTCAGAAAGCCGGAGGCAAACGCAACTTTTGGTCGATCAGATCTTTATTGCCGGTAGAAACTCAGAACTATGTGCCTGCATTCATTGCAACCGCTTATGTAATGAATTACTACAGCAAGCATGCAATTGAGCCTGCTCAGCCTCAGTTCCCCATCCAAACGGAAGTCTTCAGGGTTAGCCAGCAAATCTCACTTGCAAGTATTGCCAAAGCTACGGACCTGGATTTGAAACAGTTAAGCCTTCTCAACTCGTCTTACACTAAAAAAATTGTTAACGGAACACCCCGGGATCCAAAAAATGTGGTTATTCCGGTTGTAGATAACAGTGTTTACAGTTCTTTATACGAAGTCTTCAATAACAATGTACAGGCAGAAACTCCGGTTTTGCTTGCGGCAGTTAAAAAAGAACCGGAAAGTAATGCTAAACCCGGGTATTATAAAGTTAAGAGCGGCGAAACGCTGCTTGGCATTGCAACCAAATTTAATGTTGAAGTACAGGATCTGAAAGTTTGGAATGAGCTGAAGCAAACCACTATTGTACCGGGCCAGCTGCTTAAAATTTCGGGTGCAGATGCGGGAGTTTTACGAACGTCAAAATATATGGCATACCGCGTGCAGCCGGGCGATACCCTGCTGAAAATAGCAGCTAAGTTTAAAGGAGTTACAGTTAGCGGATTAAAGGCAGTTAATGGGGTAGAGAATAATTCATTGAAACCCGGCATGCTGTTAAAAATTGTAAAAGGTTAATGGGTTTAAACCTGTTAAAAATAATCCTTTTTTCTGCCTTACAGACCTCTTTTCTCCTGAAAAGAATCGTAATTTTACCCATAGTACCAAACATTGTTAAATGAGTAAAATTAACAGGAAAAGGGATGCTTTAGATTACCATGCTTCAGGCCGGCCTGGTAAAATACAGGTTTTACCAACAAAGCCAACTAATTCACAGCGTGATCTTTCTTTGGCATATTCACCAGGTGTTGCAGAGCCTTGTTTAAAAATAGCCGATAATACAGATGATGTTTATAAATATACAGCCAAAGGTAATCTGGTAGCAGTAATTAGTAACGGGACAGCAGTACTGGGTTTAGGTGATATTGGGCCTGAGGCAGGAAAACCTGTAATGGAAGGTAAGGGCCTGCTTTTTAAAATTTTTGCTGATATTGATGTTTTTGACCTGGAGCTGGCGACGAAAGATGTAGATGAATTTGTAAGGATTGTTAAAGCTCTTGAACCTACTTTTGGCGGTATCAATCTGGAGGATATTAAATCTCCTGAATGTTTTGAGATAGAACGACGGTTGAAAGCCGAGATGAATATCCCGGTAATGCACGATGATCAGCATGGAACCGCTATTATTTCTGCTGCTGCACTTTTAAATGCCTGCGAACTTCAGAAGAAAAGGCTGGATAAAGTAAAAATAGTAGTGAATGGTGCAGGTGCGGCGGCCATATCCTGTACCAGGTTGTATGTCAGTCTCGGTGCTAAAAAAGAAAATATAGTTATGCTCGACCGGTCTGGAGTGATCCGAACTGACCGGCAAAAACTTGACACGCTTAAAGCAGAGTTTGCCACTTCGAGAAACATCCATACGTTAGAAGAGGCCATGAAAGATGCGGATGTTTTTATAGGACTTTCTTCTGCCGATGTTTTATCGGTAGAAAGCCTGAAGTCTATGGCAAAAAGTCCCATTGTTTTTGCGATGGCTAATCCTAACCCCGAGATTGCTTATGATCTTGCTGTAAATGCCCGTAAAGATATTATTATGGCTACCGGCCGTTCTGATTTTCCAAACCAGGTAAATAATGTTCTTGGGTTCCCATATATCTTCAGGGGTGCTTTGGATGTAAGGGCTACTGCGATAAATGAAGAAATGAAGATTGCTGCGGTGCATGCCATTGCCGATCTGGCCAAGAAACCTGTACCCGAGGCTGTAAATCTCGCTTACAATATTAAAAGCCTCAAGTTTGGTAAGGACTATATTATTCCCAAACCAATGGACTTGCGTCTCATTAATACTGTTTCGCCGGCAGTGGCGAAAGCAGCAATAAGCTCGGGAGTTGCAAAAAAAGTTATTACCGACTGGGCCGCTTACGAGGAAGAATTATCGAAACGCCTGGGTATGGATGATGCAATACTGCGTGCAATAACTAATAAGGCGAAATCAGATCCGAAGCGAGTTGTTTTTGCCGAGGCGGATCATTATAAAATTTTAAAAGCTGCACAAATTGTAAAAGAAGAAGGTGTAGCTATTCCAATCCTTTTAGGAAATAAGGAACGGATCCAGGAGCTTGTAAAGGAAAATGCACTTGAATTGAATGGGGTAGAAATTATTGATCCTTTCCAGGAAACCGCTAAATCAAAGCAATACGCAGAGTTTTTGTACCAGAAACGCCAGCGTCGGGGAATAAACCTGTTCCAGGCAAAAAAACTGCTTCGTGACCGGAATTATTATGGATCGTGTATGGTGGAGTTCGGGGAAGCGGATGCGCTGATATCAGGTCTTACTAAGGATTATGCTTCTACCATTAAACCGGCATTGCAGATTATAGGCACCTCGCCGGAAGTCAGCCGTGTAGCCGGTATGTACATGATGCTCACTAAAAAAGGCCCTGTTTTTTTTGGTGATACTACAGTCAATAAAAATCCTTCCGTTTCAGAACTGGCGGATTTGACGCTGCTGCTAAACAACGCAGTAAAAAGATTCAGTATTCAGCCTCGTATCGCTATTCTTTCTTATTCTAATTTTGGCTCAGTAGAAGGCGAAATACCGGATAAGACACGTGAAGCGGTGCAAATACTTCGGGAACAGTATCCTGAAATTCTTGTAGACGGCGAAATGCAGGCTAACTTTGCACTAAACAGCCAGCTTCTGCAGGATAATTTTCCTTTCAGTTGTTTAGCTGGAACTACAGCAAATACACTTGTATTTCCTAACCTTGAGTCAGGAAACATTGCCTATAAGATTTTACAGGAGTTAGGCGGTGCAGAAGCGGTAGGGCCTATACTTTTAGGTTTAAAGAAACCGGTTCATGTGCTGCAGCAGGGAAGTTCTGTTCGCGAAATAGTGAATATGGTTACAATTGCGGTAGTGGATGCGCAATCGAAAGAAGAACAATTATCTCAGAGTAAAGAAAAACGAAGTTTATTTAAAAGAAAATTGTAGCTCAATATATATCAAACACTCTCAATACGCTCAAAAATGTATGCTTATATAGATGGAAAATTAGTTTTCAAATCTCCCACACACGTCATTATCGATACTAATGGAATAGGCTGGCATATTCTTATTTCCTTAAATACATACTCCGCTTTAAAAGACCAGGAAAGGTGTAAATTATTTACATGGCTCCATGTAAAAGAAGATGCGCATACGCTGTATGGCTTTGCTGATGAAGGTGAGCGTCGCTTATTTCAGCACCTGATATCTGTTTCAGGTATTGGCCCTAACACAGGGCGAATGATTTTATCATCCATTACTCCCGGCGAAATTCAAACTGCCATTGTAAAAGGCGATGTTTCTCTCATTAAAAGCATTAAGGGAATCGGCCCCAAATCTGCTCAACGTATTATTCTTGAACTGCAGGACAAATTAAAAAAAGAAGGACTTGAAACTTTAACTGCTCTTCCGCAGTATAACACCGCCAAAGACGAAGCACTATCTGCCTTAATTATGCTGGGATTTGCTAAGAACTTAGCCGAAAAAGCTATCGACCAGGCCATGAAAACAAATTCAGAAGGATTATCAGTTGAGCAATTGATAAAAATAGCGCTTAAAAGCTTGTAGGTTAATTAATGCTTGAAGGTTTGAAGAAGTTCTTTACCTCTTTTCTTGTGGCTTTTTTACTTTTCCAGGTAATTTTGTTTACCGGGAAAGTATATGCGCAGAAAACTGATTCAATACAAAAAGATACCATTTCACTGCGTTATCCTTTTGGTGATACACGACAGCTTGAATTAAATCCCCGTTCAGGGTTTTACCTGCCCAATCCTTCAAATATTAAACGTACTGTTGAATTTGATCCTGTTACTAAACAATATATTATCCGGGAAAAGATAGGCGACCGCTTGTACCGGGTACCTCAGTACCTCAGTATTGAAGAATACCAGCGCTATGAGGACAACCTGATTAAACTGAATAACTGGAAAAAACTTTCAGAAACTCCAGTTGCGGAGCGGCAACCCGGCTTTATTCCTCAGGTTAAAGTAAATAACAGGGCTTTTGAACGCATTTTTGGAGGATCAACTATTGATATTCGTCCGCAAGGCTCTGCAGAGCTGACACTTTCGGGCAGGTTGAACCGGAATGAAAATCCTTTATTTAACGAAAGGCAGCGGCGCCAGGGGAATTTTGATTTTGATGAGCGTATTCAGATGAATGTGGTTGGCCAGATCGGTGAAAAGATGCGGATAACCACTAACTATAATACAGAAGCGCAATTTGATTTTGAAAATCAGATTAAACTCGATTATACCGGAAAACCTGATGAGATCATTAAAAAAATAGAGGCTGGAAATGTAAGCCTTCCTTTAAGTTCATCATTAATTACCGGCAGCCAGGCTCTTTTTGGTCTAAAAACCCAGCTTCAGTTTGGGAAATTAAATGTTACCAGTGTTTTTTCGCAGCAGAAATCGCAGCAAAAGGAAATTCTCGTTACAAATGGATCGCAGCAAAATGAGTTCAGGATAAGTGCAGATAACTACGAAGCAAACAAACATTTCTTCCTGGCCCAATATTTCAGGAATAATTATAACCAGGCTTTAGCCAATCTGCCCATTATTTCTTCAAATGTCAATATTACAAAGATCGAAGTTTGGGTTACAAACCGCAATAACAGTACGGTGGATTCCAGAGATGTACTTGCCTTTATTGATTTAGGGGAGAATCGGCCCTATAATACTGTTCAGATAAGAGGAGGAGCAGGTTTCTCGGGTTTGCCAGCAGGCTTTTCAAGTGCTGATTTTCCACAGCAATCAAACAACTTATTACAAAACCTGCCAGCGGGAACCAGGCTAACAAACTCGAATGTGATCAACGCGTATTTCCAGGCGAATGGCGCAACAGACAATTATGTCAAGTTAACCTACGCCAGGAAGTTAACCGACCGTGAGTTTACGTTGAACCCGCGTTTGGGCTACATTTCCCTGAATACCGCTTTAAACGGTGATGAAGTGCTGGCAGTGGCTTTCCGGTATAATTATAACGGAACCGAATACCAGGTAGGTGAGTTTTCTACAGATATTCCGGTTGATCCAAATAATCCGCAGGTTTTATATGTAAAACTTTTAAAGAATGAAACGTTAAAAACGAACCTGCCTACCTGGGATCTGATGATGAAAAACGTCTATTCTCTCGGCGCTTATCAGGTTAGCAGGAATAATTTTAATCTTAATATAACACGGCTGGATGAAAATTCCGGTGTTGAAAAGCCGCAGATAACCGAAGGCCAGAATACTTCGGGTAAATTATGGCTGCAGGTTACGGGTCTGGATAATTTGAACCAAGCGGGTGATAAAAAGCCCGATGGGTATTTCGATTTTCTGGAAGGTGTTACAATTGATCCGCTGAATGGGCGTATTACATTTCCGGTAATTGAACCTTTCGGATCAGACCTGGCAAAACGTTTTAATTCTGCTTCCGAACAGAATCTCATTCAAAAGTACGTTTATCAGCCTTTGTATGATTCAACCAAGGTAATTGCACAGCAATTGTTTCAAAGGTTGAACCGGTATATCATTCGGGGAACTTATCAGTCGGAAGTGAGTAACGAGTTTCAGTTGAATGCGATTAATATTCCGCAGGGCTCTGTGCAGGTAACTGCGGGTACTTTGCCTTTACAGGAAGGAGCAGATTTTACAGTAGACTACAACATCGGCAGGGTTCGGATTTTAAACCAGGCCCTGTTAAATTCAGGTCAGCCTATCCGTATTAAAATCGAGAATAATGAGTTGTTTGGATTACAGCAGCGCTCACTGTTCGGAACCAGGTTTGATTACCGGATGAATAATAAATTGAATCTGGGCGGAACGATAATGAATCTGACGGAAAAGCCTTTAACGCAAAAAGTAAACATCGGCGAAGAAGCTATTTCCAATACCATCTGGGGGCTTGATGCAAATTATAGCTCTAATTCACGATTTCTTACCAGGCTGGTTGATAAAATTCCGTTCATAAATACTAAGGAAACTTCTACCATCACTTTCTCGGGTGAGTATGCTAACTTAATTCCCGGCCATCCTAATGCGTTAAATTTTGCAGGAAGTAAAAACGGATCGAGTTACCTCGATGATTTTGAAGGCAGCCGTTCAATAGTAGATCTGAAAAGTGCTGTTGCCTGGCAAATTTCGGGTACGCCGCAGCTTTTTCCAGAAGCGCAGCTTAACAACGATCTTGCCTATGGGTATAATCGGGCCAAACTTGCCTTCTATAATATTGATCCTATATTTTTTAACCGGAATAATTCGTTAACCCCATCCAATATTAAAGGTAATAAGAACGAACAGTCAAATCATTACGTTCGGGAGGTTTTAGAGCAGGAAGTGTTCCCTTTTAAACAATCCAGCACAGGGCAACCTTTAACATTGCCAACGCTCGATCTTGCATTTTATCCTGCAACACGTGGACCGTATAATTTTAGTACTACCGGTTTAAATCCCGACGGGACATTGCAAAATCCCAAAAGTCGCTGGGGCGGTGTTTTTCGTAAGTTGGAAAGCAATGATTTTGAAGCTCTGAATATTGAATATATTGAGTTTTGGGTATTAGACCCTTTTATTTATAAGCCTAACTCGCAAGGGGGAGATTTGTACTTTAATCTTGGAAGCCTTTCTGAAGATATTCTTAAGGATGGACGAAAATCATTAGAAAACGGGCTTCCTGCCGATGCTGATCCTTCCAGGACAGACCAGACTGTATGGGGAAGAGTACCTAAACTGCAGCCGGTAATTCAGGCCTTTGACAATAATCCCGATGCAAGGAAATACCAGGATGTTGGTTTAGACGGATTAAGAAATGAAGACGAGCAACAACAGTTTGCTGCCTTTTTAAACCAGACCCGTTCCAGGTTAAACCCTGCCGCTGCCGATGCTTTGGCTTCAGACCCCGCTTCGGATGATTATCAATACTATCGGGGAGGAAGCCTGGATAATGCAAATGCAGGAATCCTGAAAAGGTACGAAAATTACAATGGTTTGGAAGGAAACTCAAAAACTTCAGAACAATCGCTCGCTGAAACCGGTATTGAAAATTCTGCATCAACTTCCCTGCCCGATGGAGAAGATATTAACAGGGATAATAATTCGTCTCTTTCTGATGAGTATTTTCAGTACAAAGTATCTATCCGCCCGCAGGATATGATCATTGGCAATAACTTCATTACCGATATTGTGCCTGCAAAGGTTAAGCTGCCTAACGGGAAGCAGGAGGATGTAAAGTGGTATCAGTTTAAAATTCCGCTTTCTCAATATCAACAGAAAGTAGGAAATATCGAAAATTTCAAATCCATACGTTTTGTACGAATGTTCATGACCAACTTCGCCGACACATCCATATTACGGATGGCCCGTTTGCAGCTGGTAAGAGGAGAGTGGCGCCGGTATAATGCGGAGAATAACCCTGTAAAAGTATTGGCAGACCCGGCACTGGGCACAAACCCGGGACTTGATAATTCTGCCATTGATGTAAGTACAGTTAATATTGAAGAAAACGGAAAGCGTTCGCCGATACCGTACGTAGTACCTCCGGGAATTGAACGTGAAAGGGACTTCAGTAACTTTAGGGGCGATACGCGTCAAAATGAGCAATCGCTTGCAGTGAATGTAAAAAACCTTCGGGATGGGTACGCTAGGGCTGCTTTTCGTACCACGTACAATGACTTCCGATCCTATAAACATCTTGAAATGTTTATTCACGCAGAAGGAGACCAGGTACGGGACGATGAAATAAGTGCGATTGTAAGAATCGGAACTGATAATCAGGATAACTATTATGAGTACGAAATTCCTTTAAAAATAACAAATCCCGGATCACGCGATCCGTATGTTATCTGGCCTGATGCGAATAAGCTGGACGTGGAACTCGCAAAATTTCAGCAGGCTAAAACCGCCCGTAACATTGCTTTTTTAAATGGTCAGCCCTGGCCAATGAACGTCCCGTTCGAATATATGGACGGCGCAAATAAGATTACCATTATGGGGCAGCCTGACCTGAGCAAAGTACGGGTATATATGCTTGGTGTTCGAAATCCCTTACGCAACCAGGCAAATCCTTCTGCCGATGATGGCCTGGAAAAATCAGCACAGGTGTGGTTCAATGAGCTAAGGCTGACGGATTTTGACGAACGGGGTGGATGGGCGGCAACCGCCAGGGTAAATGCAAAACTTGCGGATTTTGCAGACGTAACTGTCTCCGGAAGCAAGAGTACAATTGGTTTCGGGTCGATAGATAGAAGGGTTAGTGAAAGAAACCGAAGCGAAGACCGCCTTTTTGATGTTTCTTCAACTATTGAACTCGGTAAGTTTTTCCCCGAACGTACAGGATTAAAAATCCCAGTGTTTATTAATTATTCATCGCAGGTATTTACCCCGCAATACGATCCCTCATCGCCAGACATTGAGCTTAAAAATGCGTTGAAAGCGGTACCTCGCTCTAAAAGAGATTCTATACTTCGCATTTCTGAAGATTATACAACCCGGCGTAGTTTTAACTTTACTGATATTCGGAAAATTAAAACGGATCCTCAAAGTAAAATACATTTGTGGGATATTGAAAACTGGAGTGCGACGTATGCCTACAATGAATTTTATCACCGTGATTTTATAAATTCCCTCAGCCTACAGCGAAATTACCGGGCTGCATTAGCATACAATTATCAGAACCAGGCAGAACCGATTTCTCCTTTCAGTAAAATAATTAAATCAAATACGCTTGCTCTGCTTAAGGATTTTAATTTCAACCTGCTTCCTTCGGTGTTAAACTTTCGCATCGATGTAGATCGGTTATACTCAGAAAATTCGTTAAGAAATAACGACCCGAACAATTTTATTCCTGTTAATACAACCTATAATAAAAATTTCCTGATGACCCGTTTGTATGGTATCAGCTGGAATTTAACCAAATCAATGCAGGTTGATTTTAACGCAACAAACTATTCTGTTATTGATGAACCAGAAGGCCGGATTAATGGTTTAAAACGTGATACCATTTGGGAAAACCTGAAGCGCCTGGGCCGTACCACAGATTATGGACATACATTTAATGTAAACTACACGCTGCCTCTTAATAAAATTCCTGGTTTTGACTGGGTAAATGTGGTAGCACGATATGGCGCCCGTTTCGACTGGCAGTCTGAGCCTTTAGCAACATTGCGAGATCCTGATATTGATTTTGGAAACACCATTCAAAACTCGCGTACTTTTCAGTTAAATCCCACTTTAAACTTTATATCCTTATACAACAAAATAGGATTTATCAGAAGGGCGGATAAAGATGAAAATTCACCGAAGAAATTTTTAATCAAGGCCTTAACCAGTATCCGGAACCTGACCGGCGCTTATACCCGCACAGAAGGTACGTTTTTACCGGGCTATCTTCCTCAAACAAATTCGTTGGGTTATGATTTTGATGCCAATGCCCCCGGCTGGGATTTTATTTTCGGTTCGCAATCTGATATTCGCGGAAGAGCAATAAGAAATAACTGGATAACAACGGATACGCTGCAGAACCAGATCTTTAGTACAACTTTTAAAGAAGATTTGAATTTACGCGGTACACTTGAACCAATAACAGACTTACGTATAGATTTAACCGCCCTGCGCAGCCGTAGATTTAACTATTCAACCACATTGAAATTTAATCCCGAAATAAATGCTTTCGAAGATCAGAGCCCAATAACTACCGGAGATTACAGTGTTTCTGCTTTTTCTTTAAAAACCGCTTTCAGTAATGGAAATGATCTGTTTCGTAAATTTGAAAGAAACCGGGGGATAATTTCAAGGAGGCTGGGTGCTTTAAATCCAAACTCCAATGGAACCTCTGACGGATATGCGGATGGCTACGGAAAAAATTCACAGGATGTTGTTATAGCTTCATTCCTTTCTGCCTATACAGGCAAAGATGGAAGTGCTGTCAAATTGAATGATTTTCCTGAAATTCCGATTCCTAACTGGAGAATTACATACAATGGCCTGACCAAATTTCCAATTTTTGGTGATCTGTTCGCTTCTTTTGACCTGAATCATGCCTATAATTCAACCTATAACGTGAACGGGTTCAATTCCCTGGTGCGATATCGTGAAGAAAACGGATTTGTTGCCGCAAAAGATGTAAACGGAAATTTCCTTCCTTTTTACCAGTTCAGCCAAGTTACTTTATTTGAGCAGTTTGTACCATTAATTGGAATGGACATGCGGTTGAAGAACAATATGACCGCTAATTTTGAATATCGTAAATCCAGAGCTTTAAGTTTAGGATTATCAAACAGCCAGCTTGCGCAGCAGAACGATGCTTCTCTGGTTTTTGGTTTTGGAGTACGAACTACAAAATTCCGTTTTCCTTTCGGCCTCTTTAAAGGATTGAAATTAGACAACGACCTGAACTTTAAACTGGATCTTTCAATAAACGATCGTAAAACAGTTATTTACAGGGCAGATGTAGAAGATCCCGAAGTCTCTTCAGGTTCTAAAAATATAAGTTTCCGGCCTTCTGTTGATTATGTTTTGAATCAGCGCTTTAACCTGCGTTTGTTTTATGATAGCAATGTAACCAAGCCTTACACTTCACAAACCTTTAATACCGCTTTCAGCAATTTTGGAGTGAGCCTGAGATTTACGCTTCAATAGTATTCTTATATCAATTTGCTCTTTGCTATGAAGAATCAGAAAGCTATTTTTGAGAAAAAATCAGAACCATGAATTTTCCATCCGAATTAAAATATACCAAAGACCACGAGTGGATTAGGGTAGAAGGCACAGAGGCTTTTATCGGCATAACCGAATTTGCACAGCGTGAGCTTGGCGATATTGTGTATGTTGATATCAATACCGTAGGCAAGGACATAAATAGCGAAGAAGTATTCGGAACGGTAGAAGCCGTTAAAACAGTTTCGGATCTTTTTATGCCAGTTGCGGCAAAAGTTCTTGAAATTAACCCTCGTTTGGATGCAAATCCCGAACTGGTTAATCAGGACCCTTATGGTGAAGGATGGATGGTAAAAGTATCTGTAAAAAACTTGTCTGAAATTGATTCGCTTATGACCGCGGAAGAATATCAGAAACAGGTAGGAGTTTAATGTTTCGGACTATAAGATACCAGTACCCGGCAATTTTATGGTCGATAATGGTACTGGTATTGTGCAATCTTCCGCCTTCTTCTTTTAACAAAGTTCCTGCATTTCCGGGCATTGACAAGCTGGTACATACCGGTTTCTTTTTTGTGCTTACAGTATTCCTGTTTTTTGGAAAAATAAGGCAACAACACAGCTTTTCTTATCGTATACTAACTATTGTTAAAATTATACTTCTTACCGGCTTTTTAGGCGGTGGTATTGAACTGCTTCAGCTGGAAGTATTTACGTACCGGTCTGCTGACTGGTGGGATTTCTTTGCGGATATGACAGGAGTAGGAATGGGAGTATTTAGTTATATATTACTGCACAGATCGAACTATGATGAAAAAAGCGTTTAAATTTTTCCTGTTTTTATTTGCCGGATCTTTAATAACCGGTTGCAGCCTTTTTAAAGGAAACTGTCACTGCCCGAAGTTTGGTTCTAATTCACATTTGAAGCCGGTGGTAGTTTCAAACGGCTTCAAAAAGTAACGATTTCGTTTTTGTGATATAAATCACGTATTCTTATTTGGATTTATTTTAAATAAGAGATATTTTTGTTCAGTTTAGAAATCGAGCATGAAACTTTCACAACTTGAACCTGGGCAATCTGGAGTTATAAAAGAGTTTACCGACCTGGAAATGTCAGTAAAGCTGATGGAGATGGGATGTCTTCCGGGGGAATCTATTGTGGTAGAGCGCTTAGCGCCTCTTGGAGATCCAATGGCTATAACCGTTTCAGGTTACCAGCTTAGCCTTCGCAAGCGTGAAGCTTCTACAATAATATTACAATAGCTTTGAGTTTGAATCTGAAAGTTGCCCTTGTTGGAAATCCCAATACGGGTAAGTCAACTTTATTTAATGCGCTAACCGGGCTTCATCAGAAAGTAGGAAACTTTCCTGGAGTTACGGTTGATAAAAAAAGTGGCACTTGTAAGCTTTCAGATGGTCGTATTGCTCAAATAACCGATCTGCCGGGTACTTACAGCCTCTATCCTAAAAGTAAGGATGAAACTATTGTTTTCGAAATACTTGCCAATGCCAAAAATCCTTCTCATCCGGATATTGTCGTTGTGGTAGCAGATGCATCTAATTTAAAACGAAATTTACTTTTATATACCCAGGTTGCAGATCTGAAAATTCCTGTTGTTATTGCCTTAAACATGATGGATGTTGCAACAAAGGCAGGAATAAAAATTGATGTAAACGGTCTTTCAAAACGTTTGGGTGTACAAATAGTACCTGTTAGTGCTCGTCAGGGCGAAAACATTGATGCCTTAAAAGAGGCATTGGCAAACACTTCTGCTATCGCTTTACAAAACGATACGATTGAAGTAGAAGCATTAGCCCCGGGTTTAATTAACAAGATCAGTACGGAATTGTTAATCGACAGGCCGTATACAGCTTTACAGTTTGCACACCAGCACGAGAATCTGGGCTTTCTTACACCTCAGCAAAGCGATCGGATTGAAGAGCTGGAACAAGAGTTTTCTTTCCATTCTCAAAAAGCACAGGCTGCAGAAACCATAGCCCGGTATAACTTTATTAACGATGTGCTGTTTGATGCGGTAAAGCTAAATCAGGAGGCGATAAAAGAATCTGTCAGTAATCGTATTGATAAAATACTAACTCATAAAGTTTGGGGATTTGTAATTTTCCTGGCGATTCTGCTTTTGATTTTCCAGTCTATTTTTGCCTGGTCTGAGTACCCAATGACTTTAATAGAGCAGCTTTTTGTCTGGCTGGGAAACATAGGGCATGAGTTTTTACCTGCTGGAATTTTAACAGACCTTCTTATAGACGGCGTGCTTGCCGGGCTGAGTGGCGTATTGGTATTTATTCCGCAAATTGCTATTCTTTTCGCTTTTATTTCTATCCTTGAAGATACGGGTTACATGGCCAGGGTGACTTTTATGATGGATAAGATTATGCGCAAGGTAGGACTGAGCGGAAAATCTGTTGTGCCAATTATTGGTGGGTTGGCTTGTGCCGTACCTGCTATTATGAGTACACGCAATATTGAAAGCTGGAAAGACCGTATCATTACCATTATGGTTACTCCGCTGGTGAGTTGTTCTGCCCGCCTACCTATCTATACGTTGTTAATTTCGCTGGTAGTTCCGGACGAGAAAGTGCTGGGTTTTTTTAACCTGCAGGGCCTTTCGCTCATGGCCATGTACATTATCAGTATGGTAAGCGCTGTGGTTGTAGCATGGGTAATGAAACGATTAATAAAGGCCCGTGAACGGGGATACTTTATCATGGAACTTCCCGTTTATCGTATGCCGCGGTGGTCAAATGTGGGGCTTACCATGTATCAGAAAGTGCAGGCTTTTGTTTTTGAGGCAGGTAAAGTAATTATAGCTATTTCAATTATTCTGTGGGTTTTGGCATCTTATGGTCCGCCCTCCAGGCAGCAGGCTATTGAAAGTAAATATCAAACACTTCAACAAACCGAGAGAATCCCGGCTGATGAACTCGATCGTTTGAAATCCTCAGAGAAGCTTGAAAGCTCTTATGCAGGCATAATAGGAAAATCAATAGAACCGGTAATTAAACCTTTGGGTTTTGACTGGAAGATCGGCATTGCATTGATTACATCTTTTGCAGCCCGCGAAGTTTTTGTAGGAACGATGGCAACTATTTACAGTGTTCAGGGAGATGATGCCCATGTGGAAACAGTACGGGATAAAATGTCGGGTGCTAAAAATCCTGACACAGGGAAGCCCGTTTTTACTTTTGCCGTTGCTTTTTCTCTGATGATATTTTACGCCTTTGCCATGCAATGTATGAGTACGCTGGCAGTAGTTTATCGTGAAACAAAAAGCTGGAAATGGCCCATTATTCAGCTGGTATATATGACTGCTCTTGCGTATCTTGCAAGCTTAGTTGTATACCAGGTTTTAAAATAATTTGTGGATAAGGTTAAAATCCTTCAGAAATATTTACCTCCGGAAGCGGCCCCCGATATTGGGAGATGGATTGACTATTTTAAATGTGAGTTTAAAGTGTCCCGCAGCAGGAACTCTAAATTTGGCGACTACCGCCCTCCGTTTAAAGATAAAGGTCACCGTATTTCCGTTAATTATAATTTAAATCAGTATGCTTTTCTGATAACCACAGTGCATGAATTTGCACATTTGCTAACCTGGAATGAACATAAACAGAAAGCAAAACCTCACGGAACTGAGTGGAAACTGAACTTCAGGAAAATGATGCAACCTTTTTTTAATAAAAATATCTTTCCGGAAGACATTAAAGCAGCTATTGTTACTTACCTTAACAATCCTGCGGCATCCAGCTGTACTGACCTTACTCTTTTCAGAACCCTAAAAAAGTACGATCTTCAGACAGTTCATCTGAAAACAGTTGAAGCTTTATCGTACAATTCGATCTTTGCATATAAAGATAAGGGAGAGTTCAGGAAAGGAGAGTTAGTTCGTAAGCGCTATAAATGTACACAGGTTAAAACAGGACTGGTTTATTTGTTTAGCCCGTTTGCAGAAGTAGTGCCTCTCGAAGCGCAATCTTATTCCAATGTTCCCGATTGATAAATGGCTTCGTTATTTCTGATTGTCCATTTTAACTGCAACTTTCTGCCCTTGTACTTTTCTTTATTACTGCTTAGCTCTTTTATAAAATCATCTTCTTTTTCAACAAGAACAGGCGCACGGTAAGCATTAACAACATTTCGACTTAAAATTATATACCTCGCTTTAGGATATGCTGTTATATCATCAAATACTAAATTGAAATCTCCCTGCTGCTGAAGTGCATTTTCTAGTCGGGTAATTTCATCTGCGTAATTGTGGGTAGTGATCTCTGATCTCTTAAATTGTATTGTTTTTAATTCTTCTTCAGTTGCAGCCTGTTTTTCCTCAGAATAGAAGATCACATTATTACGCATATAAGCCCTGGAAACAACGAATGGATCTGGCCTGGAAGAGTTGTTTTGCTGCTCTTCATAAAAAACCAGGTGCTTGTTTTTTAAATAATACTTTTTTACATACGTGACGGTATCGCCGCGGGTGCCTGTATTAATATATAGAACAGGAAGTTCTCCGGCAGAATATTTAGTGACAAAAAAAGAGAGTTGATCCAATGTATAAATCAGACTTTCTGTTTTTGTAAAATGAGGAAGATTGTTATTAACTGAGTCAACATATCTCAGGATACTTTCCTCGTTAAGCGGTGGCGATTGTTCTCCTATTCCTGCCTGCGGATGCTTTTGATTGAACTGATTACATGAATTTAACAAGATTACAAGTCCGAAAAACAGGAAGAATATAAAATTTCTCATAATCCTTTTTCAGGATTATAAGAAATTTCCATGCCATCTTATAGAAGAAACATTTAAACAGAATTATTATGCTGTTCCTGCCATTGGCGGCTGAAGGACTTTTGAGCTACCTCAGGCATTTCGCGATATTTTCCCCATGATTTTTTGAAAAACCGTTTAAGGAAAAAGTTCTTCCATTTTCCCCCAACCATATCCATCCAGCTGCGCTTCAACATACCTTTTTTCCACGAATTCCATCCCCATTGTTCCATTTTTGGTACAAGTCCTTCTTGTACAGCATCGCGGCGGTTCAGAAGCAGCATTTTGTGGATATCAATTTTTACCGGACAAACTTCCGTACATTTTCCGCATAAGCTGGAAGCATAACTTAAATGCTTAAACTCTTCCATGCCCTGTAAATGAGGGGTAATAACAGATCCGATAGGGCCGCTGTAAGTAGTTTCGTACGTGTGCCCACCAATGTTTTTGTATATAGGACAAGCATTCAAACAGGCTCCGCACCGGATACAATACAATCCCTGCCGCTGATCTTTTTGAGCAAGCAGGTTGGTGCGGCCATTGTCTAAAAGAACTACATACATTTCTTCGGGTCCATCCGTTTCATGTTCCTGACGTGGCCCGCTTAAAATGGTATTATAAACAGTTAAATTCTGACCGGTACCGTGGGTGGCCAGAAGCGGCCAGAAAAGGTCCAGATCCGTTAACGAAGGAATCAGTTTTTCGATTCCTACAATTGCGATATGTATTTTAGGAAACGTAGTGGTTAAGCGGGCATTCCCTTCATTCTCTGTTAAGGCGATGCTGCCGCTATCTGCTATCAGGAAGTTACCACCGGTAATGCCAACATCGGCAGTGGTGTATTTTTCTCTCAGCAATTCCCTGGCCTTTAATGTAAGTTGCTCTGGAGTTGCATGTATATCGGTGCCAAATTTTTCATGAAAAAGCCGGGCAATATCTTCTTTGCTTAGGTGCATGGCCGGCGTAACAATGTGATATGGTTTTTGCCCAAGTAATTGAACAATATATTCACCCAGGTCGCTTTCCAGGGCTTCGATATGATGCTCTTCAAGAAATTCGTTCAGGTGAATTTCTTCGGTGGTCATTGATTTTGACTTGATTACAGATTTAGCTTTTGCCTTCCGGATGATATTCAGGATCTCCTGCTGTGCTTCTTTTGCATCGTTTGCCCAGATAACTTTTCCTCCTTTTTTCTGAAAGTTAGATTCAAATTCCAGGAGCATCTTGTCCAGATTCTCCATCACTTTCCATTTGATGGTATGCGCTTTCTTCTTCGATTGCTCCAGGTTTGCAAGGCGGGAAAGGCCGCGGTTTACAGCTGTATTGTATTTAGCGATGTTAAAATTAATAACCCGGCGATGATCCAGGTCGAAAGCTTTATTTTCAGAAGTTACCAGAAAATCCTCAGCGTAATGGCTCATGTAGCGAAGATAAGAATAAGATTAATTGTATCAGGAACAAACGTTATAATCAATAATTCTATTATTTTAATATTACAAATCCAGCCACTTTTTTCGTACTGCTACCTGTTCCGGTGTTGCCGAGTAATCTACTTCTGCACGGAACTTAGTATTAGGATTTGCTCCGAGTGTAATATCAAGATTTTGCAAAAGGCCGTCTCTTGATATAAGAAAGCTGATTTTATCGCCGGGTTTTTTCGTAGCAATAATTCTATCCAGGTCACTACTGCTGCTTATACGGTTGTCATCGGCGGCAATTAGTTCATCATTTACATTTAATCCGCCTTTCCATGCCCCGCTTCCCCTTGAAACAGCTGTAAGGATAAATTTTCCGTCTTTGCTTGTTGAAGCAATACCTAAATAAGGTTCGTTTTTTCCGGCATTTGCATCGGTAAGGTAAATACCGGCGTAGCCTAAATAATCGTTAAATCGGATGGGTTTGGTCCCGTTGATATAATCGGTATAAATTTTATCGAGCGATTTTCCCGCTATCTTTTCTGCCATTGCTTTAAACTCGGCATCGGTATAACCTCTTTTTTGTTTTTTATAATACTCGTCATACATCGCTTTCATTACATCATCAAGGCTTTTCTCTCCCTTTGTAGCATGGATAATTTCCAAATCCATGATTAATCCGATCAATGAGCCCTTGTCATAATAAGACACGCTTGAATTTCTGCTGTTTTCATTAGGCCTGTAATATTTTATCCAGGCGTCAAAGCTTGCCTCGCTCAAGGGTTGGATCTTATTTCCCTGCTGATTTTCTACTGCGTTGATATCATTTGAAATAATATCAAGATAATTTTCCGGTGAATAAAAGCCCGCCCGACGTACCATCATGTTATCATAGTAAGCTGTAAATCCTTCTGCGATCCATAAATTGGTGGTGTAATTTTCATTTTCGTAGTCAAAAGGCCCTAACGCTTTTGGCCTAAGCCTTTTTACATTCCACAAATGAAAATACTCATGCGCAACAAGTCCCAGAAAGCCTTTATAGCTCGACTCATTTGTATAGCTGTTTCTTGTCGCACCTAACACGGTAGAGTTGAGGTGTTCTAAACCTCCCCCTCCCGAGTTGAAGTTGTGAATGATGAATACGTACCGCTTATTTGGATTTTCACCAAAGATTCTTGTTTCTTCTTCCACTATTTTCGCCATATCGGTTTTAAGCCGGTCTTTATTATAATTTCCTCCGCCAAACATGGCAACTTCGTGCTTTACACCCGCTGCGGTAAATTCAAATATATCCTGGTTTCCTACTTCAATCGGACTGTCAAAAAGAATGTCAAAATCGGGGGCATAAAAAGTATGTGCCTCTCCTTTTACTACTTCCAAACCTGTTGAAATTTTATGCCAGCTTTTAGCCGGGTCAATTGTTATTGTTGCAGGATGACTCAGCATGCCGTCTACATACATAAAAATTCCTGTGGGCGACAAAAAAGCATGACTTGCATCAATAAAACTGGTTCTGACCGAAATTTCATTGGCATAAACCCGGTACGAAACAGTTACACTACGGGAGCTGGCTTTGGTGACACGCCAGGTATTTTTTTTTGTTTTTAAAACCGGTATTGATTTTCCGTCTTCACTCTTAGCCGAAACAGATTCCACGTTTTTTGAGAATTCCCTGATAAGGTATGATCCGGGGGCCCAAACCGGCATTTTAATATCGATAACATCTTTTTTTACACCTGAAATTTCCATTTCAACGTCGGCATAATGAGCCTGGGGTTCTGAAAAAGATACCCGGAAGGATATTTTACTTTGCGCATTGATAGTTTCTGTTAAAGCCATAAGGAAAAGGATTGTAAAAATAGATCTGATCGAAAAAAAGTTATTCATGTACTGTTTTTTTATTGCAAAAATAACGTTTCTATTATCAATAGGATTTTTTTGACGTAACTATCAGGGTGTAAAATGGTTGATACAACAAAAAAAGAGTTTTAGCATAACGCTATTTTTGTACCTCCATTAATTTTTAACTTTTATAATAACTACACCGGCGCAAAATATTGCCCGCTTTATAAGCACTTAAAGAAATTTATGAAGACAAGACATATCTTTTTCACGGTATTGGCTATTGGTTTTATCGCCCTGATAATTTATCGCATCTCTGCCGGTAGAGAACAAACAGGTGGTGCGCCAGGAGCAAAGACGGCTGGTGGCGGAGGTATGAATCCAACTGCGGTTGAAGGAGTGGTAATTAAGCCGGAAGAATTTTCAAATAACTTAACTGTAACCGGATCAATAGAAGCAAACGAACAGGTCCAGCTTCAAAGCCAGGTTTCCGGACTGGTGAAAGGAATTTACTTTAATGAGGGAAGTATGGTAGATAAAGGTGAGGTTCTTGTTAAAATCGATGATTCAGAATTACAGGCTCAACTTGCACAGGCTCAAACGCGGCAGAACCTAGCTGCCGAAAATGAAAGAAGAGCTGGCCTATTATTACAAAAAGAGGCGCTAAGCCGGGAAGAATATGATGTAGCACGTGCTGATTTAAAATCGGCCCAGGCTCAAACTCAACTTATTCGTGCTCAAATTGCAAAAACTTCCATTCGTGCACCTTTTTCCGGACGTATTGGTTTGAGAAATGTTTCAGTCGGAGCTTATCTGTCTCCACAAACAGTTATTGCTAATCTGTTTAATACAAATCCGGTAAAGATTACTTTTTCTGTACCTGAAAAGTATTCAAACCAGGTAAAAGTTAATACTGATATTAAGTTTACAGTAGCTGGCTCGAAAAAATCTTATACTGCTACTATCTATGCAATAGAACCGGGTATAGAAGCAACCACCAGAACCCTTCAACTGCGTGCCCGTGCGTCTAATCCCGAAGGTAATTTGAGGCCAGGATTGTTTGCAAGTATTAATCTGCCTCTCAATAATATAAATGATGCTTTATTAGTACCAACGCAGTCAATCATACCTATTCAAAACGGTAAAAAAGTCTTTGTAGCCAGAAATGGTAAAGCTGCGGAAGTAAAAGTTGAAACCTCAACAAGAACAGCAACAAGTATATTAGTAACATCGGGATTAAAGGAAGGAGATACCGTATTAACAACCGGTATTATGACGTTAAAGGAAGGTGCTCCGGTAAAAGTTAGTGTAGGAAAGGATTAAAATAAAAGAATATGAGCTTATCCACCATTTGTATAAAACGGCCGGTATTAACCATTGTGTTAAATCTTATTCTGATCTTGTTCGGGGTAATTGGCTATACATTTTTAGGAATCAGGGAATATCCTTCTATTGATCCGGCTATCGTATCGGTACGTACTTCCTATGCCGGGGCTAATGCAGATGTTATTGAGTCTCAGATTACTGAGCCTTTAGAGCAGCATATCAATTCAATTGATGGTATACGCAATATAACCTCTACCAGCAGCCAGGGCTCGAGTAATATTACTATTGAATTTAATCTGAATAAAAATCTGGAAGAAGCAGCGAATGATGTGCGTGACAAAGTATCTCAAACAACAAATAACCTTCCGGAAGATCTCGATTCGCCCCCGGAGGTATCAAAAGCGGATGCTAACTCGGATGCTATCATTGTTACTACGTTGCAAAGCAGTGTTCGCAGCCAACTGGAATTGAGTGATTATGCTGAAAATGTAGTTTCTCAACGTTTGGAAACCTTGCCGGGGGTAAGCAGTATTCGTATTTACGGGCATAAGCGTTATGCCATGAGATTGTGGATAGACCCGATGAAGCTCACTGCTTATGGATTAACGGTTTCAGATATTCGAACTGCTTTAAACAGAGAAAATATTGAACTTCCTTCCGGGAAGATAACCGGTAAAAATACCGAGCTAAGCGTGCGAACTTTGGGAAACCTTTCCACCGAGGAGCAGTTTAACGACTTGATCCTTAAAACTGAGGGCGACAAAATTATCCGGTTTAGTGATGTTGGAACAGCTACCCTTGGTCCGGAGAACCTGGAAACAAAAATGACCGAATCCGGAAAGTCCATGGTAGGTCTTGCTATCGTTCCGCAACCCGGTGTTAATTATCTGGATATTGCCTCTGCCTTTTATAAAGAAATTGATCAGATAAAAAAAAATCTTCCAAAAGATCTGAAGCTCGAAGTTTCTTCTGATAATACCCGGTTTATTAAACAATCAGTAACTGAAGTTGCCGAAACTATTTTGGTAGCTTTAATTCTGGTAATTTTAATTATTTATCTATTTTTCCGCGACTGGAGTATTGCGTTCAGACCCTTGATTGATATACCGGTTTCTCTTATTGCTACCTTTTTCATCATGTATATTTTGGGATTTTCAGTAAATGTGCTGACTTTGCTTGCCATCGTATTAGCTACAGGATTAGTAGTGGATGACGGTATTGTAGTAACTGAAAATATATTTAAAAAAGTTGAGGAGGGGATGTCGCCGATTGAAGCGGCAATTAAAGGATCAAATGAAATATTTATTGCGGTAATTTCAATCTCCATTACGCTTGCTGCCGTTTTTTTGCCGTTAATATTTTTAGAAGGATTTGTTGGCAGGCTATTCCGGGAATTCGGCGTTGTAATAGGTGCGGCAGTATTGATATCTGCATTTGTATCCTTAACGCTTACTCCGATGCTGAATGCCTACCTGATGAAAGGCGGCGTTCAGAAGAAGTCGAAGTTTTATCAGATGACAGAGCCTTACTACGAAAAGCTTAATAGCGGGTATGCAGAAATGTTAAGAAGCTTTATGACGAAAAAGTGGCTCAGCTTTCCCATCCTTTTAGGATGTATCGGGCTTATTGCTCTTTTCTATTCTATTTTGCAAAAAGAAACAGCTCCGTATGATGACAGAAGTTATTTGAGAGTATCTGTAACAGCGCAGGAAGGTGCGACCTATGAATATATGGACCGGTTTATGGAAGAATTGACACAATTGGTTAATGACTCTATTCCCGAAAAGAAAATTAACCTGGTAATTACTTCTCCGGGATGGGGTTCATCTTCTGTAAATAGCGGTATCATGATTATGAATCTTGTTCCCCCTGATGAACGGGAGCAATCACAAAAGGAAGTAGCAGCACGATTAAATAAATTAACACGCAAATATTCACAAGCCCGGACAATGGTTACTGAGCAGCCAACTATTTCAGTAAATCGCCGCGGCGGGCAGCCTATACAATACATTATACAAGCCCAGAACTTTGAGAAACTTGAGAAGAAGATCCCGGAATTTATGGATGCAGTTAATAACGATCCAACTTTTTCTAACCCGGATGTTAATCTGAAGTTTAATAAGCCTGAACTTAATATTTCAATCGACCGGGAAAAAGCACAAAGTATGGGTGTTTCTGTTCTGGATGTAGCCCAGACACTGCAGTTGTCTTTAAGCGGCCAACGGTTTGCTTATTTTTTAATGAATGGGCGGCAGTATCAGGTAATTGGCCAATTTGAACAGGTTGATAGGAATGACCCTTTAGATTTAGCTTCTTTATTTGTAAAAAGCAGTACAGGCGAGTTAATTCAACTGGATAATCTTGTCACAGTAACCGAACGCAGCAGTCCGCCTCAGTTATTCCACAATAACCGATATTTGTCTGCCACTGTTTCTGCCGGCCTGGCTCCCGGTAAAAGTATAGGCGATGGGATTGATGCCATGGATAGGATTGCTGCTAAAGTATTGGATGATACCTTTTCTACAGATTTAGGAGGAGAATCCCGCGACTTTGTAGAAAGTGGTTCAAACACGTTGTTTGCTTTCGGGCTTGCTCTTCTTTTAATATATCTTATTCTGGCTGCACAGTTTGAAAGTTTTATTGACCCTTTAATTATTATTTTAACGGTGCCAATGGCAGTTGCAGGGGCAATGCTTTCCTTGTGGTTATTTGGTCAGACCTGGAATATTTTCAGTCAGATAGGTACCATCATGCTAATAGGTTTGGTAACCAAAAATGGGATTCTTATTGTTGAATTCGCTAATCAATTGTGCGATCAGGGAAAACCGAAGGCTGAAGCTATTCTCGAAGCTGCCGAATCACGTTTAAGGCCAATTCTAATGACAAGTTTAGCTATTGCACTGGGAGCGTTACCTATCGCCATGGCATTAGGGGCGGCAGCGCAAAGCAGGATGGGAATGGGTGTGGTTATTGTAGGTGGAACCATTTTCTCCCTGATACTTACCTTATTCATTATCCCCGCAGTTTATTTAATGTGGTCCCGCGGGCATAAACCTAATCCTGCCTTGCAGGAGGCAATGTCGGAAGAGAAAGATTTGGTGCTGGCCGATTAATCATTATTATTTATATGAGAAAGAAAAAAGTTTTCCTGTTTTTCCTGCTGCTGTCTTCTTTTGTTCAATTTAATCCAGTGTCAGGTCAGGAAATATTAACATTGGAAGATGCTGTAAAAATTGCTCTTGAAAAAAATTATGACATCAAGTTAATTTCTAATGATCTTTCTATTGATAAAAATAATGTAAGTCTGGCTAATGCCGGTATGCTGCCCAGTGTAAACGGAACTTTTACCAATAACAATTCCATTCAGAACAGTACGCAAACCCAATCAAACGGGCAGGTACAGGAAAGGAACAATGCAAAAAATACAAGTTTAAATTATGGGGTGGGATTGAACTGGACCGTTTTTGACGGATTCGGTATGTTTGCCCGCTACGATCAGCTAAACGAGTTACAGAAGCTGGGAGAAGCAGATTTGCGTTTAACTATATTAAATACCATTGCAGATGTAATTGCCGGTTATTATGATTTAGTGCAGCAGCAGCATCAGCTAAAGGCGTATGTTACTGCTACCGATATTTCGCGTTATCGGGTTCAAACAGCCAAAAATCGTTTTCAAATTGGTAAGGCCGCAAGACTGGAAGTATTAAACGCACAAGTAGATTTTAATACAGATACTACGAATCTTCTTCGTCAGCAACAGTTGTATCATAATACTCAGATCCAGCTAAACCAGATTCTGGCAAGAGATGTAACTATCAAATTTAATGTTGCAGATACTATTATAATTGACGATAAACTGAATTATGCAACGTTACTTAACAAGGCCACAAGCCTGAACCCTTCACTACAGGCAGCACTGATAAGTAAAAGAATTGCAGAGTTAGACTTAAAGCAGGTTAAAGCAGACCGTTATCCGGATATTACTGTAAACAGCGGATATAATTTCACAAACTCTCAATCGGCTTTAGGGTTTGCAACAAGAAATACGGGAAGAGGGTTTACGTACGGCGTAACAGCATCGGTTAATATTTTTAATGGATTTTTGCAGCGCCGAAATGAAAAAAATGCAGCCATAGCTATCGAAAATGCACAAATTCAATTTGATAAATTAAATCAAAGTGTAAATGCAGAATTAGCTGCAGCATATCAAACCTATTTAACTAACCTTTCGCTGGTAACGCTGGAAGAAAATAATCAGAAAATAGCAAGGCAAAACCTGGATATTACCTTAGAGAAATTTAAGCTTGGCAGTATTTCTACAGTAGAAGTACGTGATGCCCAGTTAAACTATGTTAATGCTACTGTTCGGTATACCAGTGCGCAGTATGCTGCTAAAATAGCCGAAGTATCCTTAAAAGAAATAGCCGGAATATTAAATTTGTAATAATTTCTTTAGGTATTTGTAAAACATATATTATTTTTATATACCAAACCTTATTGGGTAGAAGTACGTAGAAAGGTGTATAAAGAGAATTAACGCTCATGGATGAATCAAAATACAAAAATGTTTTACTAATTGATGATAGCTATATTGATAATCTGATAAACCGGAAAATAATTAAAGCAAGTGGTTTTGCAGATAATATAGTGGTTATTGATTCTCCTTTTGACGCTATTAATTACATGAAACAATGTTTAGCAGAACAAAAGGATATACCCGAAATAATTTTTCTGGATATAAGAATGCCCCAGATGAATGGTTTTGAGTTTCTGAAAGAACTTAATGCAATTGAAGGCTTAAACGAAGCGAATATTAAAATATACATACTTTCCTCTTCGTTAGACCCTAACGATCTGAAACAGATTAGCGGAAACGGGCTGGTTTCAAAATTTATCGGTAAACCTCTAACAAATACAGTTCTGGAAGAAATTTAAGAATGATTTTAGTTGCTGATAGCGGATCGTCGAAAACAGATTGGATTTTACAACTTCCGGATGCTCAAGGCCTGGAGTTCAGCACAAAAGGAATTAATCCTTTTTTTCTTGGTGAAAAGGAAATAACCAAAATCATCCATAATTCTAAAGAAATCAGCAAATACGCCTTAGACGTTAAGGAAGTGCATTTTTTTGGCTCTGGCTGTACCAGCCCCGACAGGCGGGAAACGGTTTCCAATGCTTTATCCGGTATTTTCAAAAACGCTTTTATTGATGTAGAAAATGATATTCTGGGTCGGGCTTATGCCACTTGTGGTAAGCAGAAAGGCCTTGTTTGCATTTTAGGTACGGGTTCACATCTTGCTTTTTACGACGGAGAAAAGGTTCATCAAAGCAAACAGGGCTTAGGATATATCCTGGGTGATGAAGGGTCGGGAACTTATTTCGGGAAAAAACTGATTACCTCTTTTTTGTACGATACCATGCCCAAGGAACTGAAAAAGGAATTTGATGAATTTTATAAAATAGACAAAGAGACAATTATTAAAAACGTATATCAAAAACCTTCCCCTAATATCTATCTTTCAGGCTTTGCACGTTTTTTGAGTAAAAATAAAAATCACCCGTATGTACAGGATTTATTGTATAACGGGTTTGAGGAGTTTATTGCTACTAATTCTGCAATTTTCTCTGAATATAAAAACTTCCCTTGCCATTTCGTTGGCTCAATTGCTTTTTATTTTCAAGCGGTATTAACTGAGGTTTGCAAAAAGCATCGCATTTCTGTAGGTAAAGTTCTTACACATCCTATTAAAGAACTCTATAATTTTATTTCTGAGCAGGAGCTGAACCGGATCAGCTAACAGCATTCTTTTAACTGTAAGGACTGTTTCGACCCGCATTTACAGCATTTGTCGCATTAAAAAAAATTTGGAACTCTACAGCCTGAATATTATCTTCGTGTCAAAGCAAACAAGACTATATCGGCTTCCGTTGATATAGTCTTGTTTGTTTTTTATAGCGATAGTATTAAAAAATCTTTAGATATGGCAGAGGTTACTTATTACACAAAAGAAGGATTAGAAAAGTTAAAAGAAGAGCTGCATTACCTTAAAACTGAAGGAAGAGCACAGATTGCTAAAGCCATAGCTGAAGCAAGGGACAAAGGAGATTTATCTGAAAATGCAGAGTACGATGCGGCAAAGGAAGCACAGGGCCACCATGAATCAAAAATAGCTAAGCTGGAAAATGTACTGGCCAATGCACGGCTTATAGATGAATCTAAAATGGATACTTCAAAAGTACTGGCCTTATCTATCGTAAAAATTAAGAATACAAAGAATGGTGCAACCATGACTTATCAGCTTGTTTCTGAAAGTGAGGCAGATTTAAAATCAGGTAAGATTTCGGTAAAGTCTCCTATTGCTAAAGGATTGTTGGGTAAGTCGGTGGGCGAAACTGCAGAAATAGCTGTTCCTGCAGGGAAAATGGAATTTGAAATCCTCGAAATATCAAGGTAATATATTTTAGTATGGCAACTATATTCTCAAAGATTGTGACCGGAGAAATTCCAGCTTATAAAGTAGCTGAAGATGATAAGTTTCTGGCATTTCTGGATATAAACCCCCTGGTAATGGGACATGTACTGGTTATCCCGAAAAAGGAAGTGGATTATATTTTTGATCTGGATGAGGAGACCTATACCAGGTTGCAATTATTTGCCAGACAAGTAGCTTTGGGACTAAAAAAGGCTATTCCATGCAAACGGATAGGAGTAGCGGTCATCGGCCTGGAAGTACCTCATGTGCATATACACTTAGTACCCATGAATACAATGGACGATTTGAACTTTACACGAAAAAAATTAAATCCGCCGGCAGAGGAGCTGAAAGAAACCGGAGAAAAAATTCGGAAAGAAGTAGGTCTTATTTAGGCTTACTTCTTTGCAATACTTACCCGTTTAGCATTGTCTTTAACAAAGGATTCCCATCCTGAATAGCTCTTCTTACTTCCGTTCGCTGTGTTTATCTTTTGAAACGAATGGCATACCGCTACAGCCAGGCCATCGGTAGCATCTAAAAATTCAGGGGTTTCTTTAAATTTTAACAGGGTTTGAAGCATGGCAGCTACCTGTTCTTTTGTTGCATTTCCATTACCTGTGATTGATTGTTTTATTTTTCTGGGAGAATATTCGCAAATAGGCAGATTGTGCGAAAGTCCTGCCGCCATTGCTACGCCCTGAGCTCTTCCAAGTTTTAACATTACCTGGATGTTTTTACCGTAAAAAGGAGCTTCAAGGGCAAGGCAATCCGGATGATATTGCTCAATGAGTGCAACGGTTTTTTCAAATATCCGCTGAAGCTTTAACGGATGGTCATCTAAATGATCTAATTTAATTACACCCAGGCTAATCAGTTCCAGCTGGTTCTTTACTTCCATTACAATGCCGTATCCCATTACAGATGTTCCGGGATCAATTCCTAAGATCACCCGCTCGTTCAATTTTTCTTTTAGCATTTAAACAATTATACACTTTTCTGCGGAGGCTGAGAAGAGATATACATTTTGTTTTGTAAAATTGCACCTTATTAAATTAAGCTTGAGTTCCGGAAATAAGAAACTTCTCAGCGTTATAATTAAAGCAGGCATTCTTATTATGGCTGCTATCTTTATTTATCATAAGCTCAACAACAATAATAACCTTCTCCAGTTTAACCAGCTTCTTAATGAACTTTCTGTTGTAAAAGTGTATACAGTGCTTTCATCAGTACTTGTGCTGATGCTTGTTAACTGGGTACTGGAAGCATTTAAATGGAAGTTCCTGGTAAGGCAGATACAAAAAATAAACACTCGGAAAGCAATAGAATCGGTTTTTTGCGGACTTACCCTGGCCATATTTACTCCAAACCGAATCGGCGAATATGGCGGAAGAGTTTTCTTTCTTTCCCCGCGAAAGCGGATACCTGGAGCAATAGCCATGGGAGTGGGCGCCGTGGGACAAATGGTAGTTACCAATGTATTGGGCTCATTGGCCGTATTATGGTTTGCCGGAAATTTCCTTGAACTCAGTTACTGGTTATATTATGCCTGGTTTTTTCTCACTATGGTATTCTGCCTGTTGTTTTTGTTCTTCTATTTCAATATACGCTGGTTGGGGAATATCTTAAACAGTATTACATTCTTCAAAAGGTTTCAGCGATTCTTTTTCGTTCTATCTCGATATAAAAAGAAAAGCCTGATTAAAGTGTTTATGTATAGCCTGGCAAGATATGCTGTTTTTACTTCTCAATATTGTCTGATTATTCATTTGCTTCTCCCTGAAATGGATTTATTTCCAATGATAATGATGATCTTTATTTTATTCTTTATTCAATCTGCATTGCCATCGCTTGATCTGCTGGATGTAGGAGTAAGAAGCATGACAGCTACGTATTTTTTTTCATTTATTACCGATCAGGATGTAGCAATTATGGCATCTACTGCATGTATCTGGTTTGTTAATCTTATCATTCCTGCTATTTTAGGCGCTGGCTTTGTTTTTAAACTGAATATTTTTGGCACTAACACTAATTAGCGTTTTAACAATTCTGCTTACATTGTTTTATGTAACAGTGGTGCTGTTTCTAAGAAGGGGATGGGGCAGATTGACTGATTTCAACCTTACACCAGAGTTTAAGCCTGTAACACGGGTAAGCGTAATTGTAGCTGCAAGAAATGAAGAGGAAAATATAAATCGTACGCTTGATGATCTTATTGCTCAAAATTATCCGAAAGAGTTGCTTGAAATTATTATTGTAGATGATCATTCAACCGATCGTACTTCCGAAATCATTTCTTCTTACGCAGCTAAAGGTGTTCTTCTTATCCGGCTAAATGAAAGTGAGAAATTAAACTCCTATAAAAAGAAAGCAATAACAGAAGCTATTAAAGTTTCTTCTTCAGACTTAATTGTAACTACCGATGCGGATTGCCGGATGAATAAAAACTGGCTTCGCACCATTGCTGGGTTTTACCAGGAGAACCATTGTAACCTCATATCCTCTCCGGTAATTTATTTTGAAGAAAGAAACTGGTTTGAAAGATTACAGTCGCTTGAGTTCCTGTTTCTTATCGGCCTTGGTGCGTCTTCAATTGGCAACAAGGTTCCTTCAACATGTAACGGAGCAAATTTGGCCTACAGAAGAGATGTGTTTTTTGAATTGAGCGGTTTTCGTGGAATTGATGACCTTGCGTCGGGTGATGATGAGCTTTTTATGCATAAAGTTGCCTCGGCTTATCCCGGCTCCATCGGCTTTTGTAAATCTTCAGCAGCGCTGGTTTATACCCATGCCAAATCAAATCTTCGTGAGTTTATCCGTCAGCGCAAACGCTGGGCATCTAAAAGTACCCGCTATAAAAATAAAGGGATTGTAGCATTGGGAGTGCTCACCTGGCTTTTTAATGTTATGCTATTGGTGAACACGTTATTGGGAGTAATTTACCCGGCCTATTTCACACTTGGTGCAGGAGCCTTAATGGTAAAGTTTTCAACAGAAACGTTTTTTTTATGGCCTTTATGCCGATTTATTAAAAGAATAAACTTAATTCGCTTTATGCCGTTTCTTACTGTAGTGCATATTTTATACATGGTGTACATTGGCATTGCGGGTAATTCCGGAAAGTATGTATGGAAAGGGCGTGAGGTTCGTTAGCAAATAGTGTAAATACGTTATAATTATTCAAATGAAAATTATATGCTCTAAATTTTGTCATTATCGCAAAAATTAGAAAACTATAGTTAATTTAAGAGTTAAGTTATATAATTGATATTGGAATCAATTTTAAGCCGGTCCTTTGGAAGCCTTTAAAAAAAATGAGAATTCGGAAGAGAATGACATTGTTCAGCTCTTGCTAAAAAGGCAGGCTGAATTAAACGCTCTTTTAGAAGTTACCCTTGCTATTAACAGGAATAGTCCTTCATCTATTCTGTTCGAGATGCTTGAGATGGTTCTTAAAGTAAATCTTAGAATAGGAAGGATGAGGCTGCTCGTTAAAAACGGCGACGTATTCTTTTGTGCTACCCGTTTTGGCGGTGCATTTGAAAGCCCCAAAGTACTGCAGCAGGTTTGCCACATGCTGCAAACTCTCCGGTCGATAACTCCCCTCGCCAAACATTCAGATGAAGTTTTAAGTCAGTACGATTATTTTATCCCGGTAAGGCATAAAAGAGACGCACTTGCCTATGTTTTAATAGGCGATTTTGAGACACATCCCGAGTTAATAAACAACGATCTGAATTTTATCCAGACCCTTATAAATGTAATTGTTGTTGCGCTCGAAAATAAAAAGCTGTTTAAAGAGCTGGTGATTAGAGAGCGTTTGCAGCGGGATGTTGAACTGGCCAGCGAAGTGCAAAGCATGCTGGTGCCGCTTAAATTACCTAAAAGCGACTTTTTTGAAGTTAGCGCCCGTTATCTCCCACATCAAAATATCGGAGGTGATTATTTTGATTTCATCCGTTTAAACGAAAGTGAATTTATCTGGTGCATAGCAGATGTATCGGGTAAAGGTATATCGGCGGCACTGCTTATGGCAACGTTACAAGCCAGTCTGCGGGCATGGGTTTCGGTAGGCCATAACCTGGAAACGCTGGTTGAAAAGCTGAATAAAATTGTGGTAAGCAATACCAATGGCGAACGTTTTATCACACTCTTTCTGGGAGTCTACAATAAAGAAAACCGGATAATGCAGTACATAAATGCCGGTCACAATCCTCCCATTCTTCTGTTAGATAATAAGGAATACTTTTTACGGGATGGCACCACCATTTTGGGTGTTTTCGAAGAATTGCCGTTTATAAAAACGGGGCAAATAAAATTAAATTCAGATAGCCTGATCTTTAATTACACCGATGGATTGATCGAAAGTCCCGATGAGGAGGTTTTTATTTCTGATGAAGAATTGGTACATCATTTAAAATTGCATCAGCACCTGCCAGTTGAAGAAATTAATGATAACATGATGCACGACGTGCAATCAAAAAGGCGGGCCCGTGTCAACTCGGATGACGTTACTTTACTCACCATAAAAATTCTGTAAATTTCTTTTTAGCTTCCGGTCACATTAATATCTTTGAATATCTTATCAGATGTGAACAGGGAATGTTGTTAGCGTATTTTCAGGATAAATATATTGAAGCAGGATGTGATGAAGCAGGAAGAGGCTGCCTTGCCGGCCCCGTGTTTGCTGCGGCTGTTATACTGCCCAAAAACTTTACCAGCGAGCTGCTGACAGATTCCAAGCAGTTAAATGCACAGGAAAGATATACCTTGCGAACACTTATTGAGCGTGAAGCAGTGGCTTTTGCAATAGGAAGAGTTGATCACGATGAAATCGACAGGATCAATATTCTGAATGCGTCTTTTCTGGCAATGCATAAAGCGCTTGAACAACTGCATATCTGCCCGGAGATGATTCTTGTTGACGGAAACCGTTTTAAAAAGTATAAGGAAGTTCCTCATCAGTGTATCATTAAAGGCGACGGGCTTTACTTTTCAATAGCTGCCGCATCTGTTCTTGCTAAAACCTACCGGGATGATTTTATGCATTCCATCGCTCTGCAGCATCCGGAATATGACTGGATGAACAATAAAGGATATCCTACAATAAAACACCGTGAAGCGGTTATTAAGCATGGCTATTCTCCCTTTCATCGCAGAACTTTCCGGGTAACAGATCCGCAGCTTGACCTTTTTGCTGAAGCTGCCGCAGAATCTATATAAATCAGTCTGAAGTCTTTCTTTTTCTTTACTTTTGCCCAATTTTATAAACAATGAAGAATACTGCTTTAACGGATGTCCATATTTCATTGGGAGCAAAAATGGTTTCTTTTGCCGGGTATAATATGCCTGTGCAATATGAAGGGATAAACGCGGAACATGAAACTGTTCGAAAAAATGTGGGTGTTTTTGACGTGAGCCACATGGGCGAATTTATCCTGAAAGGCGATCATGTTCTGGATCTTATTCAGAAAGTAACTTCGAACGATGCTTCAAGGTTAGTGGATGGTAAAGTTCAGTATTCCTGCCTGCCCAATGAAACAGGTGGTATTGTTGATGACCTGCTGGTATACCGTATTGATGAAAAAACATACATGCTGGTAGTAAATGCTTCAAATATTCAGAAAGACTGGGAGTGGATATCCACATTTAATACGTTCGGAGTGGATATGAAAGATATTTCAGACCGGACTTCGCTTTTAGCAGTACAGGGGCCTAAAGCTGTTGATGTACTGCAAGCGCTTACGGATATTGACCTGGCCGAAATGGGATATTATACCTTTAAAAAAGGAGTATTTGCCGGGATAAATAATGTTTTAATATCGGCAACAGGTTATACAGGCGCAGGCGGATTTGAGATATATTTTGATAACAGCCATGCAAAAGATATTTGGGAAGCGATATTTAAAGCCGGTGAACAGTTTGGAATTAAACCCATTGGACTTGGGGCACGTGATACCTTACGGCTTGAGATGGGATTTTGTTTATATGGAAACGATATTGACGATACTACTTCGCCATTAGAAGCCGGACTTGGATGGATAACTAAATTCGATAAAGACTTTGTTAATTCAGAATCACTGTTAAATCAAAAGGAAACCGGTGTAAAACGTAAACTGGTAGGATTTGAAATGCTGGAACGCGGTATCCCGAGGCATGATTATGAAATTCTGGATACTACAGGTGAGCTTATCGGTAAAGTTACTTCCGGTACGCAATCGCCTTCACTTCAAAAAGCAATTGGAATGGGTTATGTGAAAGCTGATTTTGCTAAAGCGGGAACCGAAATTTATATAAAGATCAGAGAAAATAAAGTGAAAGCACAGGTAGTCAAAACGCCTTTTTACAAACAATAAGTACAATTTAATGATAAAAAGAAAGATTGAAGTTTGCTTTTCTCCTGCGCTTCTTCATTTATATGATATAAAAAACAGCATTGTTGTAATTATTGATATTTTCAGGGCTACTTCTTCCATTTGCTATGGAATTGAAAACGGTGCCGAAGCGATCATACCGGTCGCATCTGTAGAAGCCTGCCGGTCTTATTGCAGTACCGAATTTTTACTTGCTGCCGAGCGTGACGGAAAAGTTGTTGAAGGCTTTGATTTTGGAAATTCTCCCTTCGATTACACTTCTGAAAAAGTTGAAGGAAAAACCGTTGTGCTTACAACAACCAATGGTACGCATGCACTTAATGAATCGCGGGAAGCGTATAAAATCGTAATTGGATCATTTCTGAATCTTAATTCGCTTTGTGACTGGTTAAAAGAGCAGTCTGAAGACGTATTTTTGCTGTGTGCCGGATGGAAAAATTGCTTTAACCTCGAAGATACCTTATTTGCAGGCGCAGTGGTTCATCTTTTAAAGGAAGATGGATTCCAGCTGGATGACAGCGGTATTGCCGCTGAAGACCTATATGCTGTTGCTAAAACTGATTTGAAAAACTATTTAAAGAAGACTTCTCACGGCGAACGTTTAAAGAAACTCGGCATTGAAAAAGACATTGAGTTTTGCCTGAATGTAAATCTAACTACAGCTATTCCGGTTTTGAAAGGCGACAGACTGATGAGGCTTTAGTAGCGGGAACGACAACGCGAATTTTCTCTCAATAGTAACTGCTTTAAAAAGATCATAAGAGATTGTTTCCTGCAGGGAAAAATGCTTTAGGATAGAGTGGTCAGGGTTCAATAAATCTAACAATTTAACAATTTAGCTTTTGAACAGTTAGTCTTTTATCACCTGAGTTTTTCATTGTTTTTATGCCTGTCGGCATCGCGGATATTTTTCTTTTCCAGGTTTTTTCGAAAAGCTTCTGTTAAATCAATGCCTGTTTGATTAGCAAGGCACACCAGTACAAAAAGAACATCAGCCATTTCATCCGCCAGGTTCACTTCTTTATCGGATGATTTGAAGGACTGCTCTCCGTATTTTCTGGCCATGATTCGGGCAACTTCTCCAACTTCCTCCATCAGTATGGCTGTATTGGTCAACTCGTTAAAATAACGAACGCCGGTGGTGTTGATCCACTCATCTACCAGTTGTTGTGCTTCTTCAAGAGTCATACTATTAGTGCTTTTCTTTATCCTTGGTGTCCATGATTATAGTAACAGGACCTTCGTTTATTAAACTTACTTTCATATCAGCGCCAAATTGCCCTGTCTGAATTTTTTTTCCAAGATGTTTTTCCAGTTCAGTTTGCATAATCTCATATAAAGGAATGGCTTTCTCCGGACGGGCGGCATGGATAAAACTTGGTCGATTGCCTTTTTTGGTTTGAGCCAATAGCGTGAACTGTGAAATAAGCAGGATATTTCCTCCCGCTTCGTTCAGGCTTTTGTTCATTAATCCGTCTTCGTCCGAAAGAATGCGCATATTGGCAATCTTCTGTGCCAGCCATGCTGCGTCTTCGGTTTCGTCATTTTCTTCAATACCCAGTAAAACTAAAAAACCGGTTTTTATTTCGCCAATTATTTGCCCGTTTACTTTAACCGAAGCTTCCGAAACCCTTTGTACAACAGCCCGCATGATAGAATTAAAAATTAAAAAGCTAAAATTAGAAATTGTGTTGAAATAGGGAATTTTTGAATGGATAAAATACGTATTAGTATATTTATCTCTTGAAAAAGCTAAGCGCCCTCTTCAGTGCGTTTTTTCAGTACAAATATGTTTTTCACATAAAGGAGGATTATCACAGAATTCACAATAAAAGAAGATATAAATAATTTTATCAATAAGCTATTTTCTTCATCAACAACACTACAATCATAAGAGCTCTCTCCGTTAGCATATGATATAAAGAAGATTGTGATTACGAAAAACACTATTTTTAATTTTGTTAAAACTGATATTTGAATCTTTACAATTACTAAAAAAGCTGATAGAATTATATTAATTATATATACTATAAGAGTGGTTGCAATTCCAGCAAAGATTACAAATAAATCTGCTCTGTTATCACATAGTGAAAGCGACTGACCAATAAAAATTGTTAAAAGAATAAAAATCAGTAGATATGTAGTATCTAATTTTAAATAACGGGAAAATAGCATCATTTGAAATATATTTTATAAGATCCGATTCTCTTGGTTTTCGATATCGTTGGAGTAAGAGTATCAAAGCCGACTGTTGCGAACTTTTTGATTTGAAAATCTTCCCAAACTGGTATTACTTTAATATTACTTTCTGAAATTCCGACAGATCGGATATATTTTACTGTTGCTTTGACAACTTCCTTTGCCTCGGTTAAATAATCATTTTTATCAGCATCGAATACTGCTACTAAATGATTTTCGGCTGGGTAATATACAGGAATTGTAACATACTCGGCATTTCTCCTTATGGCAATTTCATAATCAATTATTCCTTTCAACTTACAATCATTCTTATTCCCAAAATCAACCATTCTCGAAAAAACTTTCAAATTAGCAGGTGTATTCCTATTAAATTTATGAGCGATCAACTCCGTCAAATTCCTTACATATTGCAGGTACCACTCAGGTCGAATCCGAATATAATCAGCGCTAGCTCCTTCTTCAGTGCGCAGATGTTCAAATGTCCTACCAAGTATTAATTCATATAACACTTTCTTTTCTCCATACATTCTCAATTTATCTGAAGAAAATTGAGAAGAATATGTAAGTAAATATTCGTTTAAAGTCATCCCTTGTAAATACTCTCTTTGTAGTTTTAAATTAGTTAAAAACTCATACCCCTTTATTTTAACTTTTTCGTTCAACAAATTCATCCATTGCTCCCAAGGTTGTACACGGCTTTTCATTAAATCACCACCTCCTACTTGTTTCCAATCAAAATTAGGATTTCTGCTTATACTAGCATGAGCATATGTGTCGCCGAAACGGTGAAGTAATCTACCCTGCTCTTTCAAATCCTGAATATCAGTGTATAGGAACAAAAGTGCAGTCATTAATTCTTCTATACCGTGAAATCCATCTGTTAAAGCATGAGTGTTTTTTTGATGATAGGGATATCCCCAAGTATCATTAAGTCTAAATTTAATTTCACTATGAACATAAGTATCTGGAGCTTCTGTATATTTAGCCAATTCACCTGAAAGCTTATCTCCTAAGCCTAACATCAAACTCACTAAATATACAGTAGAATAATGTCCATCGGTTTCATAAGCTCCCTCATCATCTCCCTCAAATGTCCTGAATACCCAATCCGGATTTCGTAAATAGTTCCACTGGCTGTGCCACAACTCTTCACCGCCACTATAATCCATCAGATTGTTTGAACTGTTTTGTGTAACGCCGTATTCATCCCAGGTATGCGGAAGATTAAAAGTTCCGTGGCCCAGTTCATGAGCAATGGTGTGTTTAACACTACTGTTTGCTACCACAAATCCCACCTGTCCCGAACGTACCATATAGCCTTCCTGGTCGCTTTTTGAAAACCCGTGGATCAAAAAGATGTAATACGTATTGTCTTTTAATCCTTCCTGCGATTTATATAGTCCGGCAAGCTTCTTTTGCTCGGTAGTATAAGCGCTTAATGCACTGCTATTGCCTGCTTCTAAGTGTCCATCTTTATCAATGTCCCAACTAAAAGTATCAGCCTTAAAGTCTGGCGCTGTCTCCACATCCCACGCTACTACCGCTGCCTGATAGATTTTATTCAGATAATTCTCGAGTTCTTCTTTGTTCAGTTCTGCTCCTGCACCGTTTACGGGTACAATAACTACTTTTTTATGAATCTTTTTATAACTGGCAATGTTCAGCTTGCCGAGGTTATAGCCTTTTCCATCATTTGTTTTGGTTGGGTAAAAAGCATAAATTTCTTTCTCATTGCCTTCCGACGATCCGATAATACTAAAAGTAAATTTATTCCCCTTCTGGCGGGAGCTAATCTTTTCGCCACTACCCGTTCTGAATTCAATTTTACTAATATCAAGGCTGTTGTCAAGCAGTTTAACATCGGCTTCTACTTCATCTGTCTTGCCTGTTTCTACTGACTTCCAACCGATATACACGTCGCCTTTGTCTGCCTTTAGCTTCTGGTAATCTTTTATATAATGACTCTGATCTTCGTGTTTTGCCTGAAAATTGTCAAGTCCGTATTTTTGATTGGGAGCCGAAAAAGCGACTTCTGCTTTTATATTATTAAGAACTGCATTACTCAAACTACCACCTGCCAAAAACTCTTTAGCTGCGATCTTTCCTTTATAAACTACTTTTCCCTGTTCATCTATTTCGTATGTTTCTCCTTCTTTATCCTGGAATACCTGTGGGAGATCTCCTGAAACTTTGATCGTTAGATTTTTTCCTTCTGCTGTTTTTACCGGAATGCTGATAGTTTTGGTTGAGCTCTCATATTTCATTGTAACTTGCGGTCCTATTGCAGCGTCAATAACTGCAGGCAGGCCGTTTTGTGTGCCGATCTGTACCTGTCCGTTTGCATCCGGTTTTACCGTAACAGAAGCCAAAAGCTCCTCCTGAGACTGATCTAACGCTTCATGGCTAAGACTTACCTTACCACTTACCAACTGAAGGTTAGAATTGATCAGGATATCATTAAATTCTACGTTGAAATTCAATTGGTTCAGGTAAGGTACTCCAACTGTTCCTTTTCCGCTTATTCTTCCGCTTACAGCAATTGCATCTGTTACAGTAACCGGAAAACTGCCTGCCATAAAGACGGTTCCGGGGCTGATGGATGTTAACAGGTCTGATCGTTCGGCTACTGCAATTGTTTCAGGTTTACCGCATACAAAGTCCCCCGATCGCATCTGTTCATCCGGCAATTTAAACTGCTGCAAATCTGAATATTCGCCATATCCATACGTGCATTGGGCCCTTACCTGATATTCATAAGTTTTCCCGGGGCGCAAGCCCTGTAAAATATGCTTTGGCAGGTACACTTCCTGCTCAAACCATTCAGCATTTCGATGACCGGCTTCACGGTATCTTACAGAAAAGACCTGTTGCATCGGCAGGGGCATCCAGCTTAATTTTATACTGTTATGTCTGTCCAGCTCCGCTACTATGTTAGACGGCACACTGCATTTTTCACCGTAAGTAAATTTAATTACTTCGCTGTTTCCATTGTTGATAAAAATATCTCTTCCTTCAGCTTCTACAGCCTGTACCTGCACGGCGTAATTACTGCCGGGGGTTAAGGTGGGTTCGGAAGGGCCATACACGAAATACGTCTGATCCGTAAAGGTTTCATACAAGGGTCGGCTGGTACGAATTGCATCATTTGCATCCCGGGTAGTAGGAATCAATTCTACCAAACGGAATTTATAAGCTACATGATAAGCTGCGTTAACAGAGCCGGTATGCCGGGGCACCCATTGGAACATGACGTTCTGCGGTTCAAGTACCCGTACAGTAGTGTTCTGAGAGGGAATATTAATAATTGGGGGATAACTTAGAAATACTGAAAGGACGGAGCCTGCTGTGTTGGAAACTACTTTACGATTATAATAATCCAGTACTTCTATACTAAAGCGGTAAACTCCTTCGGGTAGTTTACCTCCGTTCCGGTTAAAATTTCCCATATCCAAACCTTGAAATATCAGATTTGAAGGTTGCAGGTAAGGGATCAGATCGGCACCCGAAAGCATACGCATTTCTCCACCGGAAAGATAGACCGGCGAAACATAAAAATCATTTTTACTCTGTATGCTCATACCAAAACCCTCTATCCGTAAGCGTAAGCGACAGGGATAATTGGATTTGGTCAGATCTTTCAGAAAAAGGTTCACCTGCATCTTGTCAGTGCCGGGGGTCGTGTAATCACTCAGATACAAACTATAAGGAGCATTAAGTTGGAGTGTGGCCAGCACTGGATAATTTTGCTGTGCCGATGCAGTTTTTCCTAACCAGATCAGTATTGTTATCAGAATGCAGGAAAAAAGTGTCTTATGTAAATTCACCTGCAATTGCTTTAATTATTAAAACTATAGTTGTACCCCAGAGTGGTTGTAAATTCATTAAATGCCCTCGATACCGAACCGGGCAAGCGGGAACTATTGCTATTGAGTGCTACCATATTTAGGTTTATATTGTGCTTTTTCTTAACGGCGTAGCTCATATTCAGCCGGAAGTTAAGTATACTGCTAATCTTCGTTCCGTTTGCGTAGCTACTGTTCCATGAGGTGCTGAAAGATGAGCGCAGTCTTTTATCTAAAAAACTTTTATTTACACCTGCAGTCGGTCCGAAAGTGGTGGTCTTTATCAAAGGGGCTGTATTCCGGTTTGCATTTAAACTTACCGTATAAGAGAAATTTTGCGGTACAAAATTGCTACTGAAGGAGGAATTTAAATTGTAAAAATTGCCTCCTGTATTTTGTTTAGTTCCGTCTTGTTTATCGGCGGAAGTCATATAGGAAAGATTAAAATTTAAAACCTGGCTTTTTTGCTTGTTCTGGCTGAGGATATAGTTGGTGTTAAGACTGACATTTTGAGATAGCTGAGTATAGTTGAGCGTATCCAGGTTATCGTATGCCGTTAATTCGTTAACCTGATTAAAGGTAGAACGGATGTTTACAAACGACTGAAAATTAGAATAACTTCCATTAAAATTAAGTTTATTATTTGCCTGGTAACTCAGATTTAGCGATCCAACAAAACGTTGAGTACTGCTTTGTTTTTCCTTTCTTAAATCGTCGTGCTGAATGCCAGTACTTGCAGCAATACTTAATTTATCCTTTAAAAGCTTTGTAGTTAAATTTCCGGTTATGTTTTCAAAGTCGTTTGCGAAATAATAAGCGCCAAGAGTTTTATATTCCGGGGAAATACGTTCATAGCCCAATCCGATTGTATATCTGCCGCCATTATAAACGAGGGCGGTTTTATAAGCGGTATATAAAGCAGTGGAATTATTAGTTCTGAGCAAAAAGCCATTCTGATTATTATGAACAGAATCTGCAAATGCAAGCTGATTTCGTGTAAGGGCGCTCAAAGCAAGTTCTCCCGACAGCAGTAATCGTTTAAAAAATACTTTTCCGGCATTTATACCCGTAACCACGTTCTCCTGTGGAGTGATAGTTGCATTAAGCGGATTTGAACTGATATCATCTTTCGCTTTAAATAAAATTAGATCTACGTAGTTTTTCTGTTTTGCATAACTCGCTTTAAACCCATAACCCATTCGTTTATAAGCGGGTTCAACATCCTGACTGGTAATATTTAAACTGTCGGCAAGCACTGCTTTTTGCAAACGCCCGTACATTACACTAAGCTTAAAAGGTCCTGAAGGAGTTAGGTCTACTCCTACTCCTGCAAACAAATGGCCGTTAAGCGTATAACTGGAAAAAGACATGGAGGTATAACCAATATGGGCTGTTACCCATTTGTATACCGGATTAAGGTTGTACTGATTAAATGGTTGTTGGAAAGAACCTTTACTTTGATTGGAATAAGTAAAACCTACCGGAACGTTCCATCCATAGACATTAATATCAAGATTACCTGAAACAAAAAATGTATAGGGATCCCGTCGATTTAAAATCCTATTGGAAAAATAAGCTATCTGGCTGCTGGACAGGCTCCCGGAAATTTTTAAGGGGTCGCTTTTACCGATAGCATCCAACTGTTGACAAAATCCAGTTGAAACCAAAACTGAAAAGAAAAGCAATGCCAGCCAATAACGCATAGGTTACTTAGTTTTTCACCAGAATGCTTAAAAAGGTAATTGAGAGCTTTTTAATAATCGGGCGATATCTTATTTAACTAATAGTTACAATTTTATTCCAATATTTCAAAAGAGTTTTGTCCCTGGTTTGTTTCTCAATATAAAGGGTTGGAAAAGTTTACACACTTAAAATTTAAAATCTGTATTGTTCAACAAGTGTTGTTGAGATTCCCCACTTTTCTCAATTATGGTAAAAAATTACCCTTGGAAATAAAAGATCTTATTCTTTAAATTTTTGTTTCCCATCTTTCTGTACTTTCTCTAAGTGCTTCATAACCATTTTCTTTTACAAAAGAATTTCGTTAGAATTACAACAAAATAAATAGATCAATTATAAACCGTAGCATCTATCTATTCTGCCATTAGAGTAAACTTTTAATGTATGTATAAAATAGTGTTCTTTATTTTTTCCGGGATTGTTTTCAGTTCAGCAAGAGTTTCTGCACAGGAAATACCTCCCCTTCAAAATGCTGTACAACTATATGAAGCAAGTACAGCCGAACAGGCGGCCTTGTATAATGGGACAGAATACACAGAAGCGGACCCGGTAATTATTGGCGATCCGTTTTATTTAACAAAAGCCTGGAGCACTGGTGCGGTAATTTATGATGGTATTGAATTTAAAAATCAAAACCTTTTGTATGATATATACAAAGACCAACTTATTGTTAAACATTTTGATAATGTAAGTAAATTGAACCTGATAAGGGAAAAAGTATCGGCTTTTTCTTTCCTGAATCATAACTTTATTTACATTGAGTCAACCGATAGATCTTTAACCAGTGGATTTTACGATGTTTTGTATAATGGCAGATGGACTGTTTTAGCTAAAAGAGAAAAACTGGTAGTTGAAAGGACGCCTTCTCCTACTGTATTGGAAAGAAGGTTCGAAATTTCCAATAAGTATTACCTAAGTTATAATAACCGCTATTTCCAGGTTAAGAATTTGGCAGATGTGCTGAAAGTATTCAGCGACAGAAAGCGTGAGTTGCGCAACTTTATAAATACCAGCGGCCTTAATTTTCGCAAGAATCCCGAACAGGCATTAGCAGCCGTAGCAAAACAGTACGATGAACTTAGCAAATAATATGAAATTTCTGCGATTAACACTCCTCTTCAGTTTGTTGGCGTTAAAGGTATTAAGCCAAAGTTCAAAAGGCGAATTAATCAGTATTACGATTAGCAATGCTACTGTAGAGCAATTTGCATCTGAAATTGAAGGAAAAAGCGCTTATCATTTCTATTTCCGACCATCGGATATGGATAGTATCCGAATAACACTTTCTGTTACTGAAAAACCTGTTGAAAGCATTCTGGAAACGGCATTTGCAGGTAGGCAAATTCACTATGCACTTGTAAATAAAAATATCTTTCTGACAAAAAAGGATGAGATATTGACTACGCTGCCTCCAGGTTTAATTAAAAATACAGAAGATAATGCCGACTTTAATTTGAAAAGTACGCTTCTTGCCAATTCGGATACCGTAAACAAAAACAACAACGCAGTTAAAGCTACTTTAGCAAATAAGCTGTATGAAATCGGAATAAAGACCACTAATTTAACAGGGCAGGCAACCCTGGCTGGTTATGTCCGCGATTCAAAATCAGGAGAGCCTGTTATTGGGGCCTCCATTTTTATTGAGGGCACAAAAACAGGTGTTTCTACCGACCAGTTTGGCTATTATTCGTTAACACTTCCCAAAGGCCGCCAGATTCTTTACATTAAGGGAATAGGGATGAAAGACGCCAAGCGGCAGTTGATACTATATTCGGACGGCAGAATGAATATTGAATTACAGGAACAGGTAATGTCATTAAAGGAAGTTACTGTTTCAGCACAAAAAACTGGAAACGTGAACCGGGTACAAATGGGAGTTGAAAAACTTAGTATGAAAACCATTAAACAGGTTCCTACCGTTTTTGGTGAAGCCGATGTTTTGCGTGTAGTTTTAACTTTACCCGGGGTACAATCAGTAGGGGAGGCGACTACAGGGTTTAATGTACGCGGGGGCGCCACAGATCAAAACCTGATTCTTTTTAACGATGCTACCATTTATAACCCGGCACATTTCTTCGGATTCTTTTCCGCCTTTAACCCCGATGTAGTTAAGGATATTAACCTGTATAAAAGCAGTATACCGGCAAAATACGGTGGTCGCTTATCTTCTGTGCTTGATATTACTGCACGGGAAGGGAACAAGAAAAAGTTCACCGGAACAGGTGGATTGGGACTTTTAACCAGCAGGCTGAATATTGAAGGACCGCTTGTTAAAGATAAAACATCTTTTATACTGGGCGGAAGGGCTACCTATTCAAACTGGCTGCTTAACTTATTACCCGATTCATATAAGCAGAGTAAAGCTGGTTTCCAGGACCTGAATCTGAATCTGAGCCATCAGTTTAATGAAAAAAACAACCTTTATTTTACAGGATATTTAAGCAACGATCGTTTTAGTCTGAACAGTGATACTGTTTATGGCTACAGTAATAAAAACGTATCGTTAAAGTATAAGCATGTTTTTAATAATAAATTTGTAGGAGTAGTAACTGGAGGATATGACCGGTACCAGTACAATGTAAAAAGTGATCAGAACCCTGTTAACGGTTATTCGCTTGGTTTTGATATTAATCAAAGCAACTTCAAAACAGATTTTACTTATTATCTGAATAAAAAGAACACGCTTGATTTTGGCTTAAGTAGTAACTATTATAAGCTCCATCCGGGATCGTACCAACCTTTTGGAGAAGGCTCAGTAGTAAAACCTGATATAGTGGAGGCACAGCAGGCCATAGAAAGTGCACTTTACCTGAATGATAATTTTGATATAAGCCCAAAACTTTCTTTAAATGCCGGCATACGTTATTCGTTATATAACTACCTGGGGCCACAGCAGGTTAACCTATATGCGCCGGGACTGCCTAAAGAAGAAAACACCATAATAGACAGCACTTTTTACAACAGAGGGGATGTTATCAAAACTTATCACGGGCCTGAATTCCGTTTGGGAGCACGCTATTCTGTAAAAGATGATTTTTCAATTAAGGCATCGTACAATACATTGCGGCAGTACCTTCACCTGCTTTCAAATACAGCAGCAATTGCTCCAACTGATATTTGGAAAATGAGTGACGCTAATATTCGTCCTCAGTTCGGCGATCAAATTTCTCTGGGGCTATATAAAAATTTCAAATCCAATTTAATAGAAACATCTGTAGAGGTTTATTATAAACATCTTGAAGATTACCTGGATTATAAAAGCGGAGCTAACCTGGTGATGAATCATCACATAGAAACTGATGTGATAAACACCAAAGGCAAAGCCTATGGCGCAGAGTTTATGATAAAAAAATCTGATGGAAAACTGAATGGCTGGATGAGCTATACTTATTCAAGAACACTCTTAAAAATGGATGACCCCAATGGGGGAGAACTAATAAATAAGGGAAATTACTATCCTTCAAATTTCGATAAGCCTCACAGTGCTAATTTTGTAGGCAATTTTAAAGCAAGCCATCGTTTTAGCCTCTCGGTAAATGTTACCTATAGCACAGGCCGCCCTATTACATTGCCTATTGGTAAATACGTTTACGGCGGATCGCAGCGTGTTTTATATTCAGACAGAAATGCTTATCGTATTCCTGACTATTTCAGAACTGATTTTTCTATGAATATTGAGGGAAATCATAAAATAAAACAGTTAACCCACAATTCCTGGACTATAGGGATATACAACGTTACCGGCAGGAAGAATGCTTATTCAACATATTTCACATCAGAGAACGGAGCAATTTACGGATATAAGCTTTCCATATTTGCTACAGCAATCCCATTTGTTAATTACAATATCCGGTTTTAAGCATGAATAAGATTAAACTTATACTGTTATACGTGTTTTTAATGAATTGCAGAATTCTTTGGAATGATTTAACAGTACTAATTCGAGTTTCACTATCACAGATTAGAATAATGACGACCTTCCCTAAGTTTTTTATACTAATTGCTGTTCTCATAGTAATTAATAGTTGTAAAGAGATTTATGACCCGCCTGTTATAAGTAATTCAGCGAGCTATTTAGTTGTAGAAGGCTTTTTAAATGCAAGTAATGATTCTACAATTATCAACCTGAGCAGAACCACTAAATTATCTGACACTGTAAAATTAGTACCCGAGCCTTCTGCAGTAGTTACAGTTGAAGATGAAGAAAGTAATACTCAAAATCTAATAAGCCTGGGTAACGGAAGATACGGAGTTGGAGTACTTAATCTAAACAGTACAAAAAAATATCGTTTACATATCCGTGATCAGTTTCAGAAAGAATATGTTTCGGATTTCGTTGAAGTAAAGCAAAGCCCCGAGATTGACAGCGTTACCACACAATTTCAAAGCAACGGAGTGCAAGTAAGTGTTAATTCACACGATGCTCAGAACAATACCCGCTATTACCGCTGGGACTTGGACGAAACCTGGCGATACGTATCGCTCAACAATTCAAGTGTGGTATACCGTAATGGAGTAATAGAAAACAGGTCGGAAGGAATACCGGGCGACAAGGTATATAGCTGCTGGAGATCAGCGAAATCCAAGCAGATACTGCTTGGAACTTCGGCAAATTTAAGTTCCGATATTCTTGCAAATAGTCCGCTCACTTTTCTTACACCCGAATCTGGCAAGATATCATTTGGATACAGCGTACTTGTAAAGCAATATGCTTTAACTAAGGAAGGTTACATCTATTGGCAGAATTTGAAAAAGAATACAGAAAACCTGGGTTCCATTTTTGATGCGCAACCTTCTATTGCAACTGGCAATATCCATTGTGTGAGCAATCCTGGTGAACCGGTAATCGGGTTCTTGAGTGCTTCTACAGTAAGTAAAAAAAGGATTTATATTGACTTTAGAAAACTTCCCTTTTCTCTTCCCAGTTATTTTCCGCCACCAGATCCGACAACATGTGAAGATGGTGTAATCAAGATTGATCCCGCAGCTACTTTTGAATACAGGCTGGAAAATCTCATGTCCGGCGGCAAGTACCTTCTTACTATTCCGTTGGGTGCTCCTGGTGTAGGAATCATAGGTTATTTCTACTCCTCTAAAGAGTGCGTTGATTGCAGACTAATGGGAGGAACAAACATCCGACCTGATTTCTGGCCGGAAAATTAACAGTCATGTTTTTCATTAATACTAATATAAAATGAATAAAAGGCACTTTCTTCAATATGGAAAACTAAGCGTAAAAACCGTTGCACTTATAGTAATTCTGCAAATTATCTCTATAAAATTTACGGCTGCTCAAACTGACAATCTAAATTCCATTCAATCTAAATTTGAGAAGTACAGCGGCCAGCACCTGCTGGAAAAGATATTCGTTCACACGGATAAGAATTCTTATATGGCAGGCGAAATAATCTGGTTTAAACTTTACAGCGTTGATGGCACTATACATAAGCCTCTTGACTTAAGCAAAGTTGCTTATGTTGAAGTTCTTGACAAAGCCATGAAACCTGTTTTACAGGCAAAAGTCTCCATGAGTGATGGTTCGGGAAACGGCTCCTTTCAAATACCTTTAACCTTAACTACCGGGAATTTTAAATTCAGAGCCTATACCAGCTGGATGAAAAATTACAGTGCCGACTTTTATTTTGAAAAAGTTCTTACCATCATTAACCCCTTGAAAGAATCAGAGATTTCTAATTCATTAAAAAACAGGTATGATATTCAGTTCTTCCCGGAAGGCGGAAATTTAGTTAAAGGACTACGCAGCAAAGTTGCCTTCAGGGTAGTAAGCCAAAATGGAAAAGGATCTGATTTCAGAGGTGCTGTTGTAGATGAAAAGAACGACACGGTCGCAAGGTTTCAGCCGTTAAAATTTGGTATAGGGAGCTTTTATTTTACCCCGGCAGCTAATCATCAATATAAAGCGGTTCTGAAATTTAACAGTGAATATTCTGTTGTTAAAGATTTACCTGCAATACAAAATGAAGGTTTTGTAATGAGCATGGCACAGGAGAACTCCTCACAACTTTCAATAGCAGTAAATGCTACATCAAAAAACAGTGACGAAATATATCTTTTTGCTCATTCACGTCAAAGAACGAAACAGGCTCTTGCAGGCAGGCTCAACAATGGCCTTGTAAAGTTCATCGTAGATATTAATAAGCTGGATGAAGGAATATCACATTTTACAATTTTCAACTCGGCAAACCAACCTCTTTGCGAACGTTTATATTTCAAACGACCGACAAAAAAATTAATAATTACAGGCAAATCGGATAAGCCTTTATACGGCATAAGGAAAAACATAAGCCTTAATATTCTTACAAATACCGACTCAGCAAAAGAAATTGCCGCTGATCTTTCTGTATCGGTATATAAATCGGATGATCTGCAGCCTATTGAGGAAAAGGATATACAAAGTTATATCTGGCTTACGTCTGACTTAAGAGGGTCTGTTGAATCTCCTAATTATTATTTTGAAAATAATACACCGGAAGCTAATGAAGCTTTAGATAATTTAATGCTTTCGCAAGGTTGGCGCAGATTTAACTGGAATAAGGTACTAAGCAGCAATAAACCGAATATAGAGTTTCTGCCTGAATATCAGGGACACCTGATTACAGGAAAAGTTACTGCTGCCAGCGGACCTGAAGCAGGTGATGTACTTACCTTTCTTTCAATTCCCGGTAAAAGGATACAGCTTTACGTTTCAAAAAGCGATCAGAACGGAAAAGTAAAGTTTACTGCCAAAGATCTGTACGGAACAAATGAGCTCATTGTTCAAAGCGATTTTAGAAAAGACAGTACATATCGGTTTCATATAAATAATCCTTTCTCCGAAAAAATTTCGTCCGCTACTATTCCTGATTTTCAGCTGAATACAGCTTCTCAAAATGCGTTACTGGAACACAGTGTAGGTATGCAGGTACAAACTATATTTTCGGGAGACAAGCTTACTAAATTATATACTCCCCCGACGGACAGTAGTTCTTTCTATAAAGCCGAAAAGGTATACCTGTTAGACGATTACACCCGCTTCCCTACCATGGAAGAAGTATTGCGGGAATATGTACCAGAGGTATCGGTATTTAAACAACAAAAGAAATTTTATTATAAGATACCATATACCAATAAGAAAGGCTTTGTTCCCGGAGAACCACTGGTAATGCTGGACGGAACTCCTGTTTTTGATATCGATAAATTAATGGCTTTTGACCCTACGAAAATTAGAAAACTGGAAGTAGTGGGCGAAAAGTATTTTTACGGGCCATTAACAGCGGCCGGAATAGCAAGTTTTTCTACTTACGGAGGGGATATGGCAAATTACGAACTGGATCCAAAAGCCTTGGTTGTTGACTATGAAGGGTTGCAATTAAAACGGGAGTTTTATTCTCCTGTTTATGATAGTAATGAACAAATACAGGATCGTACTCCTGATTTCAGAAATGTCCTTTACTGGTCCCCGGACGTAAAAACGGATGATAAAGGTAAACATCAGCTTAGTTTCTACAGTTCAGATCTGCCAGGGAAATTCTTTGTCGTGATACAGGGAATTTCAAAAGACGGGCATGCGGGAAGCAAAACGATTTCATTTGAAGTGACAAAACCCTTGTAAAATAATATAGAGGCAAGGATTTGCTCAAAATATTATTTTTGATCCTAAAGGTTGGGTTTAAGCTGTTTTTGCTAAGCAACAGGAAATAAATGTTCAATATCAGAAAAGCTTAACTATTCCTTCTCCTTTAAAGGAGAAGATGAATCCTCCATTCAGAATGAAATTTCTGGTTTAAAATCGATACTGTGCCCTCAGGGTAAATACATCGTCTTTAATATCATTTTCAAATCCTGCAAGTTGGGTTTTTTCATTTACAGGATGGTCATAATAAGCAGTAAGTTTTACCTGTTTTGTTACATAACAAATTAAACCGGCTCCAAATGTATGATATTGGATATCAGCTGCTGTTGTATTATTTCCTGCAATCCCAATATTGCTTCCTTTTAAATCTGTATTGGGATCGTAAACATCATAATTAGCAATGACCTCGAAAGGAGTTTGCGGAATTTGCTTTATAAACCAGATATAATACCCCTTAAATTTCCTGTTATAAATATCACTTGCAGGCTGGGAGGAAAAGCTTTTTGTGGCCTGGGGGCCTCTTACAGTAGCAGAAGCGGCAATCCCTGGCTGTTTCCCCTGAATGTATTCGGCCTTAAGGGCAGTCCTTCCCATAGAACCCTTATCCTCCAGTTGCAAATTAAATCCTGTATATTCCCGTTTGGCATAACTGCCAATGTGCTGAGGATCCGTAATTGCTGTAAATCCATTCACTCCGTTTTCGGTTGATTTGTAATAAACGGTAGCAGTATTTTGTCGCACATACCCGTGATAGTAAGAAGCTCCGAAGCCTATCTTAAAATGATGAAGTGAGTCGTTATTTAATTTAATTGTTAAATTAGATATGAAGTCTTTCCTGTTATCGTAATCTCTTACATTCAATCCAGAGCCGTTATAAAAGCCAGCATCGAGAGTTATGAATTTATAATTTGCAGGGTTAAGGGTTAACATTACTCCAAGGTCCCGTTCGCCGGGTAAAACAGTTTGCACTACCCGGGGCCTTTCGGGTATCTCACGCTGTGAAGAGGAAAGACCGATGGCATAACCAAAAGGCTTGTTCATTTGGCCGGCGGTAAGGGTAAATGAATTTAGAAGGGGCTCTTTCAGCTCAATAAAGGCATCCCGTAAACTCACCCCATCCTGGGTAGCATCTATTGAAACAACTAAATTTGTCCATTTATCTGTCCTTTCCAGTTTAAGTCTTCCTCTTCTCAGCATAAATCTGCTGTCGCTGTTGTCAGCGAAATCTCCGCCATCAAATGAAGAGATCGCCGGTTTTGAAGCTTTCTGATACTGAAACTGAAAATATCCCGATAGTTTTATACCATTTAAAATATCAGGTTTGGGTTGAGTTGTCTGAGCAAATGTGCATGAAAAGCTTAACAGAAGCAGGCCAGTGAAAATTCTCTTTAACATATCTTAAACTAAATGTAAAATCTGCGTTAGTAATGATACAAAGATGTTAAGCTTATGTTAGTAAGGAATTAAAGCAATATTAAATTAATGTTAAGGATGAAGATGTGAGGTTAGTGTTAATGCTTTTTTCCATGCTTCAGCACTTTTGCTTCGAGATAAAAAATAATTTCTTCGGCAATATTGGTAATATGGTCGCCAACACGTTCCAACTTGCGAATTATGGTTAAAAGATATAAAGCTTGATGAATATTATCAGGATTTTCTTTACTATAAGCTGCAAGAACATCGGTGCAAGCTTTGTTTATTTCATCAAGAACAGTATCCTGCTTAAAAATGGTGCGTGCTAACTTAGCATTGCTTTCAGTATAAGAGCGTGTTACTGTATTCAGCATTATCTTAACGGTATCGGCCATTTCAGAAAAACGGGTAAGAGTAAGTAATTTTTTATCAAAGCTTTTTTCTGCCAGTAAAACATAGTTGGCTATTCCTTCGGCATTATCACCAATCCGTTCAAAATTGGTATTTATTTTCAGAGTGGCGAACACAAAGCGCATGTCGGTAGCGAACGGATTTAGTAAGGCCAGAATGTTTTCGCAATCCTTGTCTATCGCAAGTTCGTAAGCATTTACACGCTTTTCATTAAAGATCACCTCGCGGGCAAGATCAATATCTTCGGCACTTAACGAGGTAAGGCTTTTTTCAATCTGGCTTGTTACCAATAGTGCCATTTCGGTCATTTGCCCTTTAAGTTTTTGCAGTTCTTCTTCTAAATGAGTCATAATAATCGTAGTAAGATGAAAAAAAGTTTTATTTAACTATCCGAATCTGCCGGTGATGTAATTGAGCGTTTGTTCTTTAGCCGGATTGGTAAAAATGGTGCTCGTATTGTTATACTCAACCAGTTCGCCTAAATAAAAGAAAGCCGTTTTATCGCTCACCCTTGCCGCCTGCTGCATGTTGTGAGTAACTATTACAATAGTATATTTACTCTTCAGCTCGTAAATCAGCTCTTCAATCTTCGAGGTAGAAATAGGATCGAGTGCTGAAGCGGGTTCATCCATCAGCACTACCGACGGCTCCACTGCAAGCGTACGTGCAATACATAACCTTTGCTGCTGACCACCGGATAAAGCAAGCGCTGATTTTTTCAGGTCATCTTTAACTTCATTCCATAATGCCGCCTGTTGCAATGAACGTTCTACTGCTTCATCCAGAATTGCTTTTCTCTTTATTCCGTTAATACGCAGCCCGAAAGCAACGTTTTCATAAATACTTTTCGGAAAAGGATTAGGCTTTTGAAAAACCATTCCCACTCTTTTTCTATGCTCGTCTACATGAAGTTTTCTGTTGTAGATGTCTTTCCCGTCAATTAAAACTTCGCCTTCAATCTTCACATTATCTATTAAATCGTTCATGCGGTTAAAACACCTTAAGAAAGTAGATTTACCGCATCCGGAGGGGCCGATAAAAGCTGTAACCGTATGGGGAGCAATGTCTATGCTGATATTTTTAAGGGCATGTTTGGTTCCGTAATATAGGTTTACATTTTTTGCCTCAAGCTTATTCATGTTAGTTAAAATCTTGTTTTTTTATTGTACGTGTTTCTGATAATGACAGCAATTCCATTCATTAAAAAAGTAAAGGAGAGGAGTATAATAATTGCCGCCGCCGCATTGGTAACAAAGCCGGCCTGCGGGCGTGAAACCCAGTTGAAGATTTGAATGGTTAGGACAGTAAACTCATCCATAGGATTAGCCGGGGCAAAAGGGACATATACCAAAGCGCCGATAACGATTAATGGTGCTGTTTCGCCAATAGCCCTGGATATTGCCAGAATTAATCCGGTCATGATCCCGCCAAAAGCTGAAGGAAGCACTACTTTACTTATTGTTTGCCATTTTGTAGCACCCAGTCCGTACGATGCTTCCCGCAGGGATGAGGGTACAGCTTTAATTGCTTCACGGGTTGATACAATAATTATCGGTAAAATCAGCAGTGAAAGAGTTAAGCTTCCGGCTAGTACGCTGTTGCCTAGCTTTAATAAACGGCCGAACAATTCCAATCCTAATATTCCGTAAATAATGGAAGGAACTCCCGCAAGGTTTGAAATATTTATCTCGATGATATTTGCCAGCCTGTTTCTCTTTCCATACTCTTCGAGGTAAATTCCGGCCCCGATCCCAACAGGAAAAGCGAAGAGGACGGTAAGGATCAGGATCCAGATCATGCCTAACAACGCAGTGTAAATTCCTGCTCTTTCCGGACGCCGTGAAGGCAGACTGGTAAGAAAATCAAAATCAATCCGGGCTAATCCTTTTGAGAAAACATCGTATAACAGAACCCCCAGAAAGACTAAGCCGAGGCAGGTGCAAAAAAAAGCGAAGTACTTGAATATCGTATCTTCAATCCTGTTAAGTTTGGTGCTATTCATACTTCTGCTGGTATTTTCGTTTTATCCAGAAACTGATATTATTAAGAACAAATGTGAAAATGAACAAAGCCAAACCTGCGGCGAAAATGGTGCTGTATTCCAAGGAGTTATGAGGGATATCTCCCATGCTAACCTGTACAATATATGCGGTAATTGTTTCTACGGAACTGAGGGGGTTGGCTGTTAATTTCGGTTCCTGGCCGGCGGCAACTGCTACTATCATAGTTTCTCCAACTGCTCTTGAAATTGCAAGGATAACCGATACAATAATGCCAGAAGAGGCTGCCGGCACCATTACTTTAAAGGCTGTTTGAAAGCGTGTTGCACCCATCCCGTACGAAGCTTCCCGCAGCGATTTAGGTACTGCCCTTAAAGCATCTTCACTTAAAGATGAGATGTAAGGGATTATCATTACGCCCATAACCATACCAGCCGAGAGGGCATTAAAGCCGGAAAGGCCCGGTATAAAACGCTGAAGAAAAGGGGTGACAAAGGTTAAAGCAAAAAATCCATACACAACTGTAGGAATTGCTGCTAATACTTCAAGTACAGGTTTAATAACGGATGTAAACCTTTTGTAAGCATATTCATTCAAAAAAATGGCGATTACTAAGCCCAACGGCAAAGCTACCAGTACAGCAATTACAGTAGTTAATAACGTCCCGGATACCAGTGGCAGAATTCCGAATTTCTTTTTTGCAAAAAGTGGTGTCCATTCTGTACCTGTAAAGAACTCTTTGAAAGATACTTCGTTAAAAAAACGGACACTTTCTGTTGCCAGTACCAGTACAATACCTGCTGTTGTAAGTACAGTAATTAAACCTGATACTATAAGAAATCCTTCAATTATTTTTTCTTTCAGCTTAAACATTTTGTCTGCGCAAAAATTTTCTTGTTGAAGAGCGTCGTCCTCGAAAGATTACTTATTCTCTATCTTGAACAGATCGGTCAAATGCACGCCTACTGTTTTTTTACCGGGTTCAAATACAGTTCCGGTAATCTTTTTTTCAAAACGTGTTTTAGCCAGCTTGTACACTTCCGGCTGCAAGGGTACAATTCCTATTTCTTTCGCCAGCGTATTTGCCTGATCAAGATAAAAATTAATAAAAGCTTTTACATGAGGCTTATCAGCAGATTTGGTGCTAATGTAAATTAGCAGAGGACGAGCCAGAGGCTGGTAAGTGCCATTTGTAACGGTTTCTACGCTTGGAGCAATTGCACCTTTCCCATCAGCATCATTTTCATTATCAATAGGAACGATTTTAAGCTTATCTGAATTTTCTTCATAGTACGATAAACCGAAAAATCCGAGGGCGTTTTTATCGGATGAGACTCCCTTCACCAGCACGTTATCGTCTTCACTGGCATTGTAGTCGCCCCGTGAGGACTTAGCCTTGCCTACAATCGCTTCGGTAAAGTAATCGTAGGTTCCGGAAGCTGTTCCGGCTCCGTATAAATTAATAGGTTGTTTAGGAAATGTAGAACGTACCTGATCCCAGGTCTTGATTTTACCCTGAGCTGCGGGCTCCCAGAGCTTTTTTAACTCGGCAACTGTTAAATGATCCACAAACGTATTTGCTTTGTTTACAACTACCGCCAGCCCATCATAAGCAACCGGAAGCTCTATAAAGTCAATATTCCCCTGCTTGAAGAGTTCCAGTTCTTCTGATTTTACCGGGCGGGATGCATCGTTAATGTCTGTTTCCCCGCGTGAGAATTTTTTAAATCCGCCACCTGATCCTGACTCACCGACGGTAACTCTTACATCGGGCGCCTCATTCCGGAACTCCTCAGCCATCGCTTCTGATAAAGGATACACAGTACTTGATCCGTCTATTTTAATTTCGCCGGATAATCCCGATTCTGATACCTGTTTTTTTTCTCCCCCGCAGGCTGCAACTATCAGCATAACCGAAAAGAACAACATATTTTTCTTCATACCTGTCATTTTTATTTTAGCAAATATGTTAAGGAGAGATTACGTAATGATTAATGGAACATTAAGTTAATGTTAAGAAGCGGTGCTTTAAATGCAGCTGAAAGAAATTTAAATTTTTGTTGTACTATACTCTTCCTTATTATATCTTTGCAGACCCAAAAACAAAAAGGTTAGTCTTTTTAAAATTGGTAAAAGGCCCGTTCGTCTAGGGGTTAGGACGCAAGATTTTCATTCTTGAAACAGGGGTTCGATTCCCCTACGGGCTACTCTCTTAAAATAAAGGCTTAAGGGAAAAGGTTAAAGGTAGAAGGCCTTACTTTTTTAATTTTTGATTATCAGGCCCGTTCGTCTAGGGGTTAGGACGCAAGATTTTCATTCTTGAAACAGGGGTTCGATTCCCCTACGGGCTACAAAAAAGGGATCGAGTTTTACTCGATCCCTTTTTTATTATAGATAAATTTCTTTTCCGTGAAGGATTAAATCAAAAGGAGTTTAATACTGCAACTGTGGTAGAAAGCTAAAAAATTTTTAGGCAATAAAAAAAGCCGAAGATCACTCTCCGGCTTTTGCAGGTAGCGGGGACCAGACTCGAACTGATGACCTTCGGGTTATGAGCCCGACGAGCTACCAACTGCTCCACCCCGCACTTTTGACAATTTTAAGCTTTCCAGATATTCTGTCTTGCTTTTAATTGGACTGCAAAGATATATTTCGTTTCTTTGCAGTCCAAATATTTTTTAAAATAATTTTCATGTCGCATAAGGCCGGATTTGTGAGTTTAATTGGAAAACCCAACGCAGGAAAATCTACGTTAATGAACGCGCTGGTAGGTGAAAAAATGTCTATCATCACTCCAAAGGCGCAAACAACTCGTCACAGAATCCTGGGAATTGTAAATGAACCTGATTATCAGATCATTTTTTCTGATACGCCTGGAGTCATAAAACCAAATTACGGTTTGCAGGAGTCGATGATGACGTTTGTAAATGAATCATTGGTAGACTCGGACGTGATTTTACTGGTAACCGATATTAATGAACGTTACGATGAAAGCGATGTGATCGAGAAGTTAAAAAAAACAACTTCGCCAGTTGCGGTAATTATTAACAAGATAGATAAATCTACAGAAGAGCACGTAAAAGCTAAGGTTGCTTACTGGCAGGAAACATTAAATCCAAAAGCGATTTTTGCTGTATCAGCCAAGCTTTCTCATAACATAGAAGCAGTAATGCAGTTTGTACTGGATAATCTGCCTGAGCATCCCCCTTATTACGAAAAAGATGAATTAACTGATAAATCAGAGCGGTTCTTCGTTTCTGAAATAATAAGAGAAAAAATATTTAAGTTATACGAGAAAGAAATTCCGTACAGTACAGAAGTAATTATAACTGCATTTAAAGAAGAAGAAAGAATTACAAGAATAAGTGCAGAAATTATAGTTGAACGTGATTCACAAAAAAATATTTTGATTGGTAAGGGAGGGGAGATGCTTAAAAAAGTAGGTACATATGCCCGGCAGGATATTGAGGAGTTTCTTCAAAAAAAGGTGTTTCTTGAAATGTTTGTTAAAGTTTTGCCCGACTGGCGTAACCGCCAAAATTATCTGAAAAGGTTTGGATATGAAGCATAGCTTTAGCCGAGAGCTGAAAGCTATGAGCCAATAGCTCCAACCAGATTTACACAATTTAAAGAATAAAATGAGTAACATTATAGCAATAGTAGGCCGCCCCAATGTTGGAAAATCTACTTTATACAACAGGTTAACAGAAAGCCGTAAAGCAATTGTTGATGACATGAGCGGTGTTACCCGCGACCGTCATTACGGGATGGCAGAATGGGTAGGCAAACCATTTACAGTAGTAGATACAGGCGGATATGTAGCCAACTCGGAAGATGTATTTGAAACTGCAATACGGGAGCAGGTTATAATTGCAATAGAAGAAGCTACTGTAATTCTTTTTATGGTTGATGTAACTACGGGCATTACAGACCTGGATGACGAAATTGCAAAACTACTCAGACGAAGCAAAAAACCTGTTTTTGTTGTTGCCAATAAGGTTGACAATAATGCGCTTCTCAACGAAACTTCTATCTTTTACAGCTTTGGCCTTGGAGATATTTATCCCATTTCATCCATGACAGGCTCTGGAACAGGAGAATTGCTTGATGAAGTGATTAAAAATTTTAACGAGGAGCCGGAAGAGGAATCTACCCTGCCGAAATATGCAATTGTAGGCCGTCCGAATGTTGGAAAATCTTCCTTGATTAATGCTTTAATAGGTAAAGACCGAAATATAGTTACACCGATTGCCGGTACTACCCGTGATTCTATTCATATTCATTACAATCAGTACGGGCACGAATTTATGCTGATTGATACTGCAGGGCTTCGCAAAAAAACAAAAGTAAAGGAGAATATTGAGTTCTATTCGGTAATGCGTACTATAAAAGCGCTGGAAGAAGCTGATGTTGTTATTTTAATGATTGATGCTGTAGAAGGGATAGAATCGCAGGATATTAACATTTTCCACTTGGCAGAAAAAAATAAAAAAGGCGTGGTAATCCTGGTAAATAAATGGGATCTGGTAGAAAAAAATCAAAAAACAGCCAAAGCCTTTGAAGAGCAGATAAGACAAAAGATTTCGCCGTTTACCGATGTTCCTATTGTATTTACTTCGGTTGTAGAAAAACAACGGATTTTTAAAGCGATAGAAGCTGCGGCGCATGTATATGAAAACAAATTCAAGAAGATCCCTACATCGAAATTGAATGATGTAATGCTTCCTATCATTGAGAATTATCCTCCTCCTTCTTTAAAGGGGAAATATGTGAAAATTAAATATGCTACGCAGATAAATGCGGCATCGCCCATGTTTGCCTTTTTCTGTAATCTGCCTCAATACATTAAAGAGCCCTACAAGCGGTTTGTAGAGAACAAGCTGAGGGAGAACTTCGATTTTAGTGGGGTGCCTGTTCAGATATATTTTCGGCAGAAATAGGTATGCGGAAACTTTTTTTACCATTGCTATCTTTTCTGATGTACTTTACAGCTTGCCGGTCTGATATCAATGATTCTGATAAGTTAGATTCAATTGCAGCCGAAAGGGCAGGAGATTCCATGCTTAGGGCAGCTTCATCCGACACCTTGCATCTCGAAAAAAAGGACTTTAAAAATTAGTTAAGTACAGCCAGAGAACGGGCAATTACTCTATCGGAATCATTAATTACCTGGTAATACATATCGTTACCGAAATAATAGCGGCCTAATAACGCTTTCAGCTCTTTATTAATTGCCGGCCTGCTCAACTCTACCACTTTTTTTCCGGCTTTAATGCCTTTTGAATAAGCAAGAGAAATAATTTTATTATAAGTTGTATCACTTACTGTGAACGATTTCAGGTACTGGGCAGGATTTGAAAAATTAAATTCCTTCACAAGGTATTTAAATAAAAATTCTTCCAGTAAGCCCCGGGCGCTTACTTCATAATAAAAATCAGTGTAGGCAGATGTGTCTATCGGCACATAAATATCGGGCATTATACCGCCACCGCCATAAATTAACCTTCCAGAAGCTGTTTTATACGTTTTATTCCTATCAAAAATACTATCGGGTAAATGCTTTCCATCCGATTTTAACTCGCCATTTTCATAGCGCCTGTTAACCTCGCTGTAATAAGCCTCGGCTCCTTTACTGTAAGGTTTTTGTATGGAGCGGCCCGATGGAGTGTAATAACGGGCGACAGTAAGATTCATGGTAGAACCGTCAGAAAAATTAAATTGTTCCTGAACCAGCCCCTTCCCAAAGGATCGGCGTCCGATAATAGTTCCCCTGTCGAGGTCTTGTATAGCGCCTGCAAGAATTTCGCTTGCTGATGCTGAATTTTCATCTATCAGTACAACTAATTTTCCTTTTTCAAACTTCCCTTTGCCTGTTGCGGTGTAATTTGTGCGGGGTTCGTGTTTTCCCTGTGTGAATACGATCAATTGGTTATCTTTAAGAAACTGATCAGCAATTGCAGTTGCAGCATTCAGGTAACCGCCTCCGTTTTCGCGAAGATCGAGTACCAGATTTTTCATTCCCCTGCTTTGAAGACTGGAAAGTGCAGCAATAAAATCCTTATCCGTATTCGCTCCAAATTTGCTTATCTTAATGTAGCCGGTTGAATTGGTCAGCATGTATGCAATATCAATGCTGCTTACCGTAATCCTGTCCCGGATTACATGAATCAGCCTGGCAGGATTGGACATCCGTTTAACCAATAAATCAATACCTGTACCACGCCTCCCTCTTATCAGGTCCACAATCTCCGACTTTTTTATTCCGCTTCCGGCAATGGCCCGCTTATCGATTTTCAAGATCTGGTCGCCTGATTTTATCCCCGCTTTATGTGCCGGGCCGGTTTCATTCACGTAAGTAACTAAAAGTGTATCGTTAACCAGGTTATATTCAATACCAATTCCGTTAAACTCGCCTTCCAGATCTTCATTCAGATAATTTGATTCTGTTGGGGGCAAATAATGCGAATGCGGATCAAGATGACTTAATATCTCTTCTATAGCGCTTGCCTGTAGCGTGTCTGTTTTTACTTCATCTACATAATTATCTTGTATTATTTCCAGCACTTTTTCAATTTTTACCGAACCTGTTCCGGTACCGCCATAAAAAAAAGATCCATTTTTATTACTCGTATTATCCCTCGAAAACTTCGGACCGATAATCATTCCCAGGGTTAAAGCTAAAGCATAACAGGCGGCAATAAGCAGATTGTTTTTTGTAGATGAGCGCATAGTATTACGAGCTATAAAAATACTGAGCTCAAATTAAAAAAACAGATATTTTTTTATTATTAGACATTCTGGTAACAGAATTTTTGCTTCTGATTTTAATTCCGATTTTTACAGCCATAAATTGTGTTATGGAGAGAATCACAGAACAGGATTCGTTATACAACGATCTTGAAAAAATGTCAGTAGATGAACTTCTTCGGGGTATTAATAACGAAGATAAAACGGTGCCTTATTCAGTGGAAAAGGCTATTCCCCAGATTGAAAACCTGGTAAAGGCAATAGTAGAAAAAATGAAAGCAGGCGGTAGGTTGTTTTATATCGGTGCCGGCACAAGCGGCAGACTTGGCATTGTAGATGCTTCCGAATGCCCTCCGACATACGGCGTTCCGTTTGACTGGGTAATAGGAATTATTGCCGGAGGCGATTCGGCGATACGTAAAGCGGTTGAATTTGCCGAAGACGACCGGGAACAGGCATGGAAAGACCTGCTTGAATTTGATATCTGCGAAAAGGATGTGCTGGTAGGTATCGCAGCATCGGGAACTACACCTTATGTAATTGGCGGTTTACAAAAGGCAAATGAAATGGGAATAATTACAGGATGTATTGTGTGCAACCAGGGCAGTCCGGTTGCCGCTTCAGCAAAATATCCTGTTGAGGTAGTTGTAGGCCCCGAATTTGTAACCGGATCTACCCGCATGAAATCAGGCACTGCCCAGAAATTAGTACTGAATATGATCAGTACAACCGTAATGATCAGCTTGGGGAGAGTAAAAGGAAATAAAATGGTCGACATGCAATTAACCAATAATAAATTGGTAGGACGTGCTGTTAATATGGTAATGCAGGCTACCGGTGCCGATGAAGAATTGGCCCAAAAACTGCTGGATGAATTTGGAAGCGTACGACATGCGGTAGCGGGATTCCAAAGAAATAGAAATTAAAATCAGTTGCGCTTAGCCGCAATAAAAGTGAAGATGGATTATGCACGAAATAGAGCCCTTTTACAGGTGGCGTGATGAATACATTGCTGCAGAAGATGAACGCTCACCTTTTTACGAAACAGAATATAGCGAATTTGAATATGATAAACTGATTTACAATTATTATATACATCCGCAATGGGATGAGTTTGGCTCTCAAACTTTGTACCTGAAGGTTCTATTTGCCGACTATGACAGGGGCTATGCTATTATAGAATTTATAGGCGAATGGAACGACGCTATTTATAACGATATTATGCTGTTAAAGCGCGAAATAATCGAGCTGATGATAAGAGAAGGAATAGATAAGTTTATTCTGATCGGCGAAAATATTCTTAATTTTCATTCATCAGACGACCTGTATTATGAGGAATGGTTCCAGGATGTTGAGGACGGGTGGATAGCCGGTATAAATTTCAGGGACCATGTGGTAGATGAGTTTAAACATAATCATATTGATTATTACATAAACTTTGGCGGCCAGCTTGATAATCTGACATGGCGGAATCTGAAACCGATACAGGTGTTTAAAAAAGTGGAAGAGCAACTGATGAAAAGGCTGAATTAAGTTTTAATTCTTTTTTTGCTTAAAAAATAAAAACATCAAATGGAACAAAACTCTGATTACTCTTATTAAAGCATAGTTCAACTCGAATCAGCGGCATCTGAAAAAATTTATGGCTAATATTTTTTGTGATTGTTTGCAGTGATTATAACTCTCTTGTAAATTCTTTCTTAACAGCTTACGACGTGCAAAAAGTAAAAAGAATATCTGAAGGGCTCGGATGTGGCGAAGTATTCTCTATATGCGAAAGGATGTTCTATCTGACAACTTTGATAAAACAAGAACCTATAAGATGTTACCCTATCACCCCCGACCTATCACCTACAACCTATCACCCACAACCTCCCTACACTCTAACTCCTCGTATCATTTCCCATGTAAATACTCAGGTAACTGTCGTACCTTGAAAGTGCTATTTCTTCTTCCTCCACTGCTTCCAGTATGGCGCAGCCCGGTTCGTTGATGTGGCGGCAGTTATGAAATTTACAATTTTGCATGCGTTCCCTCATCTCCGGGAAAAAATGTCCCAACTCCTGCTTTTCTATGTCGATTATACCCAATTCCCGAATGCCGGGAGTGTCTATCAGGAAGCCTCCCTGCGGTAAGGCGTGCATTTCGGCAAAAGTGGTGGTGTGTTGCCCTTTGTCGCTCCACTCAGACACCTCTCCTGTTTTCAAATTTATGTCGGGGATTAGCTTATTTATCAGGGTAGATTTCCCTGCACCCGAATGGCCGGAAAACAAGGTCACTTTATCTTGTAGCAAATCCTGTAGCTGGCCGAGGTTAATATCCCCCAGGGCAGAAACAGTATAACAGGGATAACCGATGTTCTGATAGATATTTTTATATTCTTCGAGTACTTCAAAGCCTTCTTCGCTAAACAGGTCTGCTTTATTAAAAACAAGGGATGCGGGAATATCGTAGGCTTCGGCAGTCACCAGGAAGCGGTCAATAAAGCCCAGCGATGTGCGGGGAGATGCCAGGGTCACTATCAGAAATGCCTGGTCGAGATTGGCAGCAATGATCTGTGCCTGCTTTGACAGGTTAACAGATTTGCGGATAATGTAATTGTTCCGCTCATACAGCCGGGTAATAACGGCTGTATCCTGGTCGGGCTCTTCTTCTATTTCCACATAATCGCCAACAGCAACAGGATTGGTAGTTTTAATATCCTTCGTCCGGAATTTTCCTTTTATCCTGCAATCCAGTTTCTTGTTATCATCGGTAAGAACCTGGTACCAGCTGCCGGTAGATTTAATTACTAACCCTTTCATTTGCCGCTAATTTAATAAAGTGATTAACAAAGATTTCGGCAAAACGATATTAGTTAAAGCGAAATTTAAAAAATTAACAGAATTGTTTGTGATTGTGGATTTTAACTGCTTATTTTACGCCGATTTATAACAATGACAAAGTTTTATTATACCATTATTACGATGATGACAACCCGCACCGGTACATTAACTGCCGGAGGAAGATCGTAATTTGGTGTAAATAAAGATATATCACCCATAAAGCGCCTTCCTCCACAAAGGGAAGGCGCTTTTGTTTAAAAATTAGGCTTCATGAAAGTATTAAAATTCGGAGGAACTTCTGTAGGATCGGCAGATAGCATCCGTACCTTGCTCGAAATTTTAAAGCGTGAAACAACAGTTGGTGAAAATCCGGTTGTTGTGTTGTCGGCAATGAGCGGAGTAACCAACCTGTTATCAGCCATGGCTGAAGATGCCTCGAAAGGGCAGCGTTTTTCGCATCACCTGGCCGAGTTGGAAAACCGCCATTTTGAAGTGATCAAGTCACTGCTTGATATTCAGCGGCAGAACCCTGTATTTACCCGCTTAAAAATATTTTTTAATGAACTGGAAGATTTACTGCAAGGAATTTTAAGCCTGGGCGAACTAACGCCACGTACCCGGGACCTGGTTTTAAGTTACGGCGAACGTTGTTCTGCCTTCATGATCAGCAAAATTGCCGACCAGTATTTTCCGGGCGATGCCGTTTTTGCGGATGCCTCTGAACTGATAAAAACAGACAGCAACTTCGGGCAGGCCCGCGTTAACAACGAACTGACAGAACTCCTTATCCGTGATTTTTATCAGCAACATAAAGGAAAGCTAATTTTTGTAACCGGTTTTATTGCCAGTAACGAAGAAGGCCGGATAAGCACTTTAGGCCGTGGCGGAAGCGATTATACCGCGGCTATTTTCGGGTCGGCCCTAAACGCGAAGGAAATTGAGATCTGGACAGATGTAAACGGGATGATGACCGCCGATCCGCGGATTGTAAAGAAAGCGTTTCCGTTAAAAGAGCTTTCCTATACCGAAGCTATGGAGCTTTCGTATTTCGGAGCAAAGGTGATCTATCCCCCAACCATGATTCCCGCCTTTTTGAAGAAAATCCCGATTGTTATCCGGAATACGTTCGAGCCTGATTTTGAGGGAACGGTGATCCGCCACGATTGCCGCGAATCTGATTTAGCTATTAAAGGGATATCTTCTATTAACGAAATAAGCGTGATCAATCTGTTAGGAAGCGGAATGGTGGGTAAAGCCGGGTTCAGCGGACGCTTATTCTCCCTGCTGGCACGTGAGCAGATCAACGTCATCCTGATCACCCAATCGTCTTCCGAACACAGCATTACTTTCGCCATTCATCCTGCGGACGCAGACAAAGCATTGAAATTAATTGAGCAGGAATTTGAACTTGAACTGGAAGCTCGTAAGCTGGAACGCCCCGAAGTAGAAGACAACTTATCGGTGCTGGCAATAGTAGGCGAAAATATGAAAGAAACGCCGGGCATTTCAGGCAAACTGTTCCATGCCCTGGGAAGAAACGGCATCAACGTTCGTGCAATTGCGCAGGGTTCGTCTGAGTATAATATTTCGGTTATCATATCCCGCAACGACCTGGCAAAAGCATTGAATGCCGTTCATGACGCATTTTATACCAATCATAAAATAAATCTGAATATTTTCTGCCTGGGAACAGGTAACATCGGGTCAACCTTATTCCGCCAGATACAAGGCCATCGTGAATTCCTTCAGCTGCAAAACGGCGTTGTAATTAACGTAGTTGGTATAAGTAACAGCCGTAAAATGGTATTTAAAGAAGGCGGAATAGCGCTGGATAGCTGGCGTGAAACGTTGGAGCAGGAAGGTGAACCGGCCGATTTATCGACATTTGTGGCCAGAATGAAGGAAATGAATCTTCCCAATGCCATTTTTGTAGATAATACTGCAAGCATTAAACCGATATCCGCTTACGAAGAGGTTTTCAAATCGAATATTTCGGTGGTAACCTGTAACAAGATCGGTAATTCGTCTTCGTACAGGCAATACAAAAACTTCAAAGAGCTGTCGCAGCTTTACGGAGTGGACTTTTATTATGAAACAAACGTGGGTGCAGGGTTACCGATCGTCCGGACGTTAAAAGACCTGATGGTAAGCGGAGACCGTGTAGTCAGAATAGAAGCTATCCTTTCGGGAACAATATCTTATATCTTCAATAATTTTAAAGGAGACCTTACTTTTCACGATGTGGTTAAGGAGGCGCAGGAAAAAGGCTATACAGAACCGGATCCACGTGATGATTTAAGCGGCACGGATTTTATGCGAAAAATGCTGATTCTTGCCCGCGATGCCGGCTACCAGTTAGAGCCGTCGGATGTAGAAATTCAAAGCATGCTGCCACAAGCCTGTTTAGATGCGGCAACAGTGGAAGATTTTTATAAGGAACTGCAAAATAACAACGCCTTTTTTGAAAACTTAAAGAAGGAAGCTGCCGATAAGGGTAAAGTACTTCGCTACATTGGAATGCTGGGCGAAGGCAAGGTTTCTATTTCACTGCAAATGGTAGACGAAACGCATCCGTTCTATATGCTCTCTGGCAGCGATAATATTATTTCCTTTACAACAGAGCGATATAAAGAACGTCCGCTGGTAGTGAAAGGGCCGGGTGCCGGTGCAGAAGTTACCGCTGCCGGTGTTTTTGCCGATATTGTTAACGTTGGTGCCAATTATCCGAACTATTTTTAAAGAACAAACTTTCCGGGCATATACATTTCCCGGGCTTAACTATGAAAGATTCAATAAGAGTTTTTGCTCCTGCTACTGTTGCTAATGTAGTTTGTGGATTCGATGTACTGGGCTTTGCAGTAGATGCACCCGGCGATGAAGTGATTATGCGCAGAAAAGAAACACCGGGAGTGACAATTTCTAAAATTACCGGCGACGATGGCCGTCTACCTTTGGATGCTGCAAAAAATACGGTTAGTGCAAGTGTTAGCCATTACCTGGAACATATTGAAAGAACTGATATCGGAGTAGAAATTGAGCTTCATAAAAAAATGCCCATCGGCAGCGGCCTTGGCTCAAGCTCTGCCAGCACCGTAGCGGGTTTATTTGCCATTAATTCTTTGCTTGATAATCAGCTTACACAGGAACAGATGGTACCTTTTGCCATGAAAGGCGAAGAACTTGCCTGCGGTTACGGCCATGCCGATAATGTTGCCCCGGCGTTGTTAGGCGGATTTGTACTGATAAGAAGTTACGAGCCCCTCGATATTATACGCCTTCCCCATCCTGCAAGCCTGTTCACGGCCATTATTTTCCCTGAAGTGGATGTACCGACAAGGGATGCCCGGCAGATGATCCGAAGCAAAGTATTATTAAAGGATGCAGTTACTCAGTGGGGAAATGTAGCGGGCCTGGTAAGCGGCTTATTTCTAGGCGACTTCGACCTGATTGGCAGAAGTATGCAGGATGTGCTGGTAGAACCGACACGTTCCATTCTTATTCCTGATTTTTATAAGATGCGGGAACTGGCGCTTTCAGAGGGCGCCCTCGGATTTGGAATTTCAGGATCAGGGCCTTCTGTATTTGCGTTTGCTAAAAGCGAAGAAACGGCCACCAAAATAACCCGGACCATTCAAACTCATTTAGCTGGCTTAAACATTGCAAGTAAAACATACGTTTCCGCCGTTAATGCCAACGGTCCACGAATATTAGATTAATATGAAATTATATAGTACCAACAACAGACTCAGTGAAGTGTCTTTTAAGGATGCCGTTTTTAACAGTCTTCCGCAGGACAAGGGATTATACATGCCTGTTGTTATCCCAAAGCTTGATAAGGCTGTTATTGATAATCTTCATACGTTAAGTCTGCCTGAGATTGCATTTATCGTATCAAGTGCTATCTTACAGGGAGCTATTCCCGACGGAGACCTGAAAGAAATTATACTGGATGCCATTAACTTCCCGGCTCCTGTAGTTGAATTAACCGGAGATACCTACGTTTTAGAGCTTTTCCACGGCCCTTCTTTGGCATTTAAAGATTTTGGCGCACGCTTCATGAGCCGGGTAATGAGTTATTTCCTTGAAGAAGGAGAGAAAACTTTAAATGTGCTGGTAGCTACTTCAGGCGATACCGGCGGCGCAGTAGCATTGGGATTTTTAGGGGTTCCGGATACACAGGTTACCATCCTGTATCCGAAAGGAAAAGTAAGCCCTATACAGGAACTTCAGCTTACAACCAACGGACAAAATATTCGAGCTATCGAAATTAATGGAACCTTTGATGATTGCCAGGCTTTAGTTAAACAGGCATTTGTTGATAAAGAGCTGAATGAAAAGTTCCGCCTTACTTCTGCCAATTCAATTAATATTGCCAGGTTAATTCCGCAGACTTTTTATTATTTCAATGCATATGCCCAGTTAAAGCGGCAGGGTAAAGAGAATATTATTTTTTCTGTTCCCAGCGGCAACTTTGGCAATATTGGTGCTGGGTTATTAGCCTGGGAGATGGGATTGCCTGTTAAACAATTTTTGGCGGCAACCAATGTAAATGATACTGTTCCCGCTTTCCTGAAAACAGGAGTTTATCAACCGAAGCCTTCTGTTGCTACGCTTTCTAACGCGATGGATGTTGGCAATCCGAGCAACTGGACGAGAATAATGGATTTGTTCAGGGAAGACACTAAAGAACTGAAGAAACTGGTAAAAGGATATAGCTTTAACGATGAACAAACCCGAAAAGCAGTGTATGATATCTTTGAAAAGTATGAATATGTTGTTTGCCCTCATACCGCAATAGCATGGCTGGCTATTGAAGAATGGCGCTCTGAAAATAAAGGCGATTCAAGTGCGGCCGTATTCCTATCAACTGCACACCCTTGTAAGTTCCCGGATGTATATGAAGGGGCAATCAGGGATAAGGTTGAAATACCTGAGCAGGTAAAAACGCTGGAAGGTAAGGAAAAACAGGCAGTAGAAATGGATGCCGACTTTACAGGATTTAAAAATTACCTGTTGCAGGCTACTTAAATTTCTATACCGCTGGCAGGTTTTCGAAACCTACCAGCGGTTAAATTCTAAAACACCGCCTCTGCAATGCGTTTGGTAGGTTCGGGATTGCCCATGGTATAAAAATGCAATACCGGCGCTCCGAACTTAACCAGTTCTTTGCACTGTTCAATCATCCATTCTATTCCAACATCTTTTACTTCCTTTTCACTTTTACATGCCAGTACGGCATCACTCAATGCTTCGGGAATATCAATGTGAAATATTTTAGGAAGATTGATAAGCTGTTTTTTGGAAGTAATAGGCTTTAACCCGGGAATAATAGGAACACTGATACCATTTTCGCGGCAAAGCTTTACAAACTCGCAATATTTCGTATTGTCGTAAAACATCTGGGTAACAATAAAGTCGGCACCCATTTCCACCTTTTTCTTCAGGTATTTAAAATCCAGGCCAAGGTTAGGCGCTTCAAAATGTTTTTCGGGATAGCCTGCAATGCCGATGCAAAAATCAGTTTTAGATACAACGGAATCAAAATCTTCATTCAGGTATTTCCCGTTATTCATATTCACCACCTGCTCCAGCAATTCGCTGGCATAAGAATGGCCTCCAGCGGTAGGGATAAAGGCAGAATCCGCTTTGCGGGCATCGCCGCGTAAAACCAGCACGTTATCTATTCCGAGAAACTGCAGGTCTATCAGCGCATTTTCTGTTTCTTCTTTGGTAAAGCCTCCGCAAATGAGGTGCGGCACCGCATCCACTTTATACCTGTTCATAATGGCGGCACAAATGGCTACCGTTCCGGGGCGTTTCCGGTACGCAACCTGTTCAAGAAGTCCGTTTGGATGCTGTTTATAAATAAAATCTTCGCGATGATAAGTAACATCAATAAATGGTGGCTTAAACTCCATTAACGGATCAATCGCATTGTAAATTTCTGTAATCCCACGCCCTTTTATCGGCGGAAGCAATTCAAAAGAAAATAAGGTTTTGCCTTTGGCATTTGCGATATGGTTGGTGATTTTCATTTTTAGTTGTGGATTGTGGGTTGTAGGTTGTGGGTTAATGAACGGTTACTGTTAGTTGGATTCATAATATCTTATAAATCCGTTTAAAAGTTTTCGTACTATTTCTAATTTCCCCAAAGTTGAAGTCAGTTCGGTTGTTGTTATAAAATTTAAGTCGTTACTTAAATAAAGTTGCGTTTCCAGTTCATAAATTGAACCTCTTGTGATAAAGAAGAACTGAATACTATCTTTTTTATGATTTCTGCCACATCCTTCCGCAATATTAGAAGGAATAGATATAGCACATCTGCGCATTTGACTTATTAGTCCAAACTGCTCTTCCTTAGGAAACGATTTAGTTATTGCATAAATCACAGCAACAAGAATTCGTGCTTCTTTCCATACTTCCAAATCTGTATACTTTTTATAATCGTTGGTCATTCCGTTAACTGGTAACCTTTTATTATTTATAAACGTGTTTTACTCCCATAACTTCCCCCTCCTTACAACCTACAACATGTAACTTGCAACCTACAACTTACAACCCACAACTTATACCCTCCTAATACGCCAGATTCGGCCCAAGCCATCTTTCTGTTTCTTCTAATGTCATGTTTTTTCGCTTTGAATAGTCTTCAACCTGATCTTTGGTGATCTTTCCAAGTCCGAAATACCGGGATTCAGGGTGGGCGAAGTAAAATCCGCTTACAGCCGCGGCAGGATGCATTGCAAAACTTTCTGTTAAATGAATGCCTGCATTTTCTTCTGCATTTAACAAATTAAACAAAGTCCTTTTCTCGGTATGGTCCGGGCAGGCCGGATAACCGGGGGCAGGCCGGATGCCATGATATTTTTCTTTGATCAGGTCTTCGTTGTTGAAGTTCTCATCTTTTGCATAGCCCCAATACTCTTTTCGTACTAATTCGTGCATCTTTTCCGCAAAAGCTTCTGCAAGCCGGTCTGCCAGCGCTTTGGTCATGATGCTGTTATAGTCATCCATTGTTTTTCCAAATTCGGCTACCAGTTCGTCGCAGCCGATTCCGGCTGTTACTGCAAAACCTCCCCAATAGTCGGGCACGCCGGTTTCTTTCGGAGCAATAAAGTCAGAAAGTGCATAGTAGGATTCTCCGGCTATTTTTTCTGTTTGCTGACGTAATGTATGGATGGTAGTTAAAACTTCTTTTCTGCTTTCATCTGTATATAGCTCGATATCATCTCCTACAGAATTTGCAGGCCAGAAACCAATCACAGCTTTTGCGGTGAGCAATTTCTCATCAACGATTTTTTTAAGAAGTATCTGGGCATCGTCAAACAATTTACGGGCTTCTGTGCCAACGTATTCATCATCAAAAATCCGGGGATAGCTGCCCCTTAACTCCCAGGTATGGAAAAAAGGTGTCCAGTCGATATAATCGAGTAATTCTTCCAGCGGGAAATTATCAAACGTTTTAGTTCCTAAAAAAGACGGACGAGGTGCAATAGAACCGTTCAGATTAATTTTATACTTATGTTCCCTCGATTCCGTGATACTTTTATATCGTTTATCGGATTTCTTATTTAAATGTGCCTCACGGGCTTTATCGTATTCCTGCCTGATGTTTTTGATATAAGAATCCCGTTGCTCGCCGTTCATCAAACTGCTGCAAACAGTAACACTTCTGGAAGCATCCAGCACATGAATTGCAGGACCCGAATAATTGGGAGCTACTTTTACAGCAGCATGTATACGTGAGGTTGTAGCGCCGCCAATAAGCAGTGGAATATCAAATCCTTCACGTTCCATTTCTTTCGCAAAATGAACCATTTCATCCAGGGATGGTGTTATCAAGCCGCTCAATCCGATGATATCCACCTGCTCTTCCCGGGCTTTTTTGATAATTTCCTGTGCCGGCACCATTACTCCCATATCGATCACCTCAAAGTTATTACAGGCCAGAACAACGCCTACAATATTTTTCCCGATGTCGTGAACATCTCCTTTCACTGTAGCCAGCAGAATTTTTCCGGCAGAACTTGAAGTTTGGCCATCCGGGTTATCCAGTTTTTCCTGTTCAATAAAAGGAAGAAGATAAGCTACCGCTTTTTTCATTACGCGGGCCGATTTAACAACCTGCGGAAGGAACATTTTTCCTGCACCGAACAAATCGCCTACGATATTCATCCCGTCCATCAATGGGCCTTCAATAACCTGCAGTGGCTTATCATATTTCTGCCTGGCTTCTTCTACGTCGGCATCCAGATAATCAATAATTCCTTTTACGAGGGAATGGGATAAGCGTTCTTCTACAGTTCCTTTGCGCCATTCTTCGTCTTTAACGGTTTCTTTACCTTTTGATTTTACGGTTTCGGCATACTCTACCAGGCGTTCTGTAGCATCATCACGCCGGTTTAACAGCACGTCTTCTACCTTTTCAAGCAGTTCTTTAGGAATTTCTTCATAAACTTCGAGCATACCCGCGTTTACAATTCCCATATCCAAACCCGCTTTTATGGCGTGATAGAGGAATGCAGAGTGCATTGCTTCGCGGACAACATTATTTCCTCTGAATGAAAAGGAAATGTTTGACACACCGCCGCTTACTTTAGCCAGGGGAAGGTTTTCCTTAATCCACTTTGTAGCTTTTATAAAATCTACCGCGTAATTATTGTGCTCTTCAAGGCCTGTAGCAACGGTGAGAATATTAGGGTCAAAAATAATATCCTGGGGAGGAAAGCCTATTTCATTTACCAGGATATCATACGAACGTTTGCAGATTTCTGTCCGGCGTTCGTAATTATCGGCCTGTCCCTGTTCGTCAAATGCCATTACTACCACCGCCGCTCCGTAACTTAGTATTTTTCGGGCCTGCTCTTTAAACTTCTCTTCGCCTTCTTTTAGTGAAATGGAGTTTACAATCCCTTTTCCCTGCAGGCATTTTAAGCCGGTTTCAATAACCGTCCATTTGGAAGAATCAACCATGATGGGAAGCTTCGCAATATCCGGCTCTGAAGCAATAAGATTAAGAAACTTCTTCATCGCTGCTTCCGAATCGAGCATTCCCTCATCCATATTTACATCGATGACCTGTGCTCCGCCTTCAACCTGCTGGCGGGCAACAGCAAGGGCTGCCTCATAATCTCCACCCAAAATAAGTTTAGAAAATTTGGGTGATCCGGTAATGTTGGTACGTTCGCCAATATTTACGAAAATACTTTCGGGAGTGATGGTAACAGGCTCCAGTCCGCTCAGGCGGAGAAAAGGTTCAACAACAGGCACTTTTCTTGGAGGATATTTTGCCGCTTTTTCGGCGATACATTTGATATGTTCGGGAGTAGTTCCGCAACAGCCTCCTACAATATTTACAAACCCGTTGGCAATAAAATCTTCTACCAGGTGGGCGGTTTCATGCGGTACTTCATCGTAAGCACCAAATTCGTTTGGTAAGCCGGCATTTGGATACGCGGAAATATAACATGGGGCCTTTAACGAAAGTTCTTCAATATGAGGGCGCATTTCCTTTGCACCCAAAGCGCAATTAAGACCGATGCTCAGGATATTACCATGCGTTAAGGAGTTCAGGAAGGCTTCTACCGTTTGGCCGGAAAGGGTGCGCCCGCTGTTGTCGGTAATTGTTCCCGAGATCATGATCTCGATCTTTCTTCCGATCTCTTTCTCGTATCGCTTAACTGCAAATATTCCGGCTTTGGTAATTAGTGTATCTGTAATGGTTTCGAAAAGAAGCACATCGGCGCCGCCATCCACCAGTCCGCGTACCTGTTCATAGTAAGCTTCTGCGAGCTCATCAAAAGTAACTGCACGAAACCCCGGGTCGTTTACATCAGGCGACATGGAAGCCATTTTGGTGGTAGGCCCCATCGCACCTGCAACGAAACGCGGTTTATCCGGATTTTTTGCAGTAAACTCTGCCGCAATTTCTTTTGCGATACGAGCCCCTTCAAAACTCATTTCATAAGAAAGATCCTCCATCTGGTAGTCAGCCATAGAGATCCGCTGTGTACTGAACGTGTTAGTTTCTATAATATCCGCACCCGCAGCAAGATACTCTGCATGTATCGCTTTGATGATATCAGGCCTGGTGATATTAAGAAGATCATTATTCCCTTTTACGTCACAGGGGTGATCTTTAAAACGTTGCCCACGAAAGTCCTGTTCGGTTAACTGGTAACGCTGTATCATTGTACCCATTGCACCATCAATTACCAGGATGCGCTTTTCCAGTTCTTCTCTTATATCCATTTTTGAGTAGTACGTATAAGTTGTATGTTATAAGTTGTATGTTATAAGTTGTATGTTATAAGTTGTGGGTTGTAAGTTTTGGGGCAGCAGCTATAAGCTTTTTTTACTTATAACCTACCACGTAACTTACAACTCAATTTCAGCTTATTTTTGAAAAGTCGGGTATTTGTTTGACTTTCACTTATCTTCTTCGCCAACCGGCGAATAGAATTTAGCACCTTGTAAGCACAGGTTGCTAAGACTTCGCAGGGTCTATTCCCTCCGTCTTTCTCAATAAGCAGTACAAAAATGTGAATTTTTAATTTAAAAAGCAACAAAGGCGCTGAAAGCGCCTTTAAAACACAATCCTCTTTCAGGCCTGTGTTAAATATTATTTTCTGCCTCCAAATAAGCGCAGAAGAAAGAGAAACATATTAAGAAAATCAAGATAAAGGGTTAGGGCGCCCATAATTATCATTTTTTTTGATGAAGCCTCTCCGTATTCAAGCCCTTCAGATATTCTTTTTAATTTTTGCACGTCGTAAGCTGTTAAACCTACAAATATTGCTACACCAACAAAGCTGATGATATAATCCAACTGACTGCTGTTAAGAAAGAAATTCACAACAGAGGCAATAAGAATTCCTATCAGCAGCATGAACAGAATAGAGCCAAATTTTGTTAAGTCCTGATTTGTGGTATACCCGGCAATTGCCATTACGCCAAAAAGAAGGGAAGCGGTAATAAAGCATCCGAAAATTGAGGAAGCGGTAAAAACCAACAGGATAAAGCTTAAGCTGATCCCCGTTAGTGCGGCATAAGCTACAAACAGGCTTGTTAATACGGGATAAGATAATCTGTTCAACCCAAAAGACATTAAAAGTACAAAAGCCAGCGGTGAGAACATGGCGATCTTGCCCAGTAAGGTTGTTCGGCCTGTGTCGGTATTTATAAGAAGTTGGAGCAGCTCGATATCTGTAGAAAACCAAAAGGCACATAGCGCAGAAATGCCAAGTGCTGCAAACATCCATAAAAATATGTTGGCCATAAATTTTTTGGATGCAGATGATTCGAGTTGAACTACGTTTTGATAAGAGTAATCAGAGTTTTGTTCCATTTGATGTTTTATTTTAAACCACAAGATAAGAATTAAAACTTAATTCAGCCTTTTCATCAGTTGCTCTTCCACTTTTTTAAACACCTGTATCGGTTTCAGATTCCGCCATATTGTCCGCGTTTAAAACGGGATGGCTGAGATGAATGTTTTTTAATGCTCGATAAATGTTCCCCTTAAGATATAATTCTATTAGCCTTTTACACTGCAAATATTTGTCCTCCGCAGCTAAAATGGGGGCTAATGGGTAACCTTTTTACAAGGAACCCGTACATGGACTGATGGAAACATCATCTTTACATACTCTTCTATATGTGAGTACGGCCACAGAAAAACTATCAGATCAGGAGCTTACAGATATTCTTGCTATTAGCCGTAAGAATAACACTAACATGGGAATAACCGGTATAATGATATATGGCAACGGCAACATTATGCAATTGCTCGAGGGAGAAAAACAGGCACTTGATAACCTTTACCAGAAGCTAAAACAGGATCATCGTCATTTCGGATTAACAAAACTGCTCGATAAAAAAATCGATAGCAGAAGTTTTGAAAGCTGGTCGATGGGATTTAAAGCTGCATCTAAAAAGGAATATGCGTCGCTTGAAGGAGTTTTTAATCCATCAGATTCGGACACGCTAACTAATCTGACAAGCACCTCGGATACTGTTATTTCCATAATAAAGCATTTTGCTGCCACTAATAATTAGATAATTAATACTATTCAATAGCACTGTGTCTGCTTATTATCCGCATTTGGAACGCGGATACTTGAAAAATGTACATTTTTAATGTTCTATAAATCGTATAAAGGCTTGTTACCGATCTGTCTTATTTTAACCATCATAGGTATGAAATTCAGTTACAGTCAGGTAGTATCCATCCGGATCGCGAAGTGAAAATTCCATTTTAGTGGAGTTTGGATTTAAGTGAATGTCCTCTTCGATAGCAGCACCTGTTTTTTCCGCATTCGCACGTATTTCATTCATGTTTTCTGTCCTGAAATACAGGATAAGACCATTACCGGCAGTAATACCCGGGTTTGCCATAGTAGGGTGCTGGTGTTCTCCCCACTTATGCAGGCAGAGTAAAACTTCATTGGTTTCAGATACCAGAATATCAAACTCCTTACCGCCATGCATACTCCTGCATCCAAATACCGATTGATACCATTTAGAACTGGCTTCCACGTCTTTTACAGCTATTATCGGGTCAATTTTTGTCATTTTCTTAATACGGGTGCTAACATGGAACAAACTTTTTATGGGATTGATTTAAGTGTGTACAAATCGCTGTTGACTATGTGTTGTAAATTAAAGAGTTGGGGTTGGCCATTGTGAATTCTATTTGATAGTAGAAATATGGGGAATATGTGCAACAATACTCTCGCTAGTTCCAGCAGAATATTACCCAAAGCTTCTTTTCTTTTAGTTAAAAATGACGTCCTAATGACTATTTAAAATAATTTTTCTTCAGAAGTATAAGTTGGAATCAGATTTGGGAGAGCATAAGTAATTAACCAATAGTTAAAAACCGCTATTCAATTACTAATGAAATCGAACCAATTGTTATTTCTACTGCTCACGGTATTTTTATTTTCATGTAAAAAGGAAAAAGAGACGGTGCCTCCTAAAAGTTCCCTTAAAGAGGTAAAATCGATAAAGTTTCCATACCTTAAAACTCAAGTATATCTTACTTACACTACTGATACGATTGTCGCTACTTTTCTTAAAGGAGAAGTTTTGGATACGATTACACCCCTAATAGGAATTTCTCCAAAAGCCATTATTAGTCCCGCAAGTGGTATAAGGCAAAACTTCAACGTTCCAGTAACATATACAATTACAGCAGAAGATGGTTCTTCACGGAAATTTACCTTAAAGCCGAGCTTTGATGAAAGTACACTTGTTGTAGACACACTTGCAAAAAAGAGCTATTTTCTTGGTGATACATTAGAGATAACTGGTTTCAACCTGGGTACAGATACTACAACAACCAAAGTTGACATAATAGCGGCGTCTTCCATTTCCGCAAAAGCAGAGTTGATAGAAGTTACTCCAAAAAGAATCAAGCTAAAAATTCCTTACAGTCTCCTTGACAATATGGCTGATTCATTAGATGTACATCTAAAAATAATTAAAGGATCAAATGGGGAAACTAAAATATTGAAGGATATCCTACACGTTAAATATCCCCCGACTCCTCATTTTATAGAATTTTATGTTTTTAATAAAGGTAAAGATCCAATAAGAATCTATGGTAAAAATTTTGCTGCTAATAAAAGTAAAATCAAGATCAGGATAAAGGATAGGAATTCCGATTGGATAAACCTTAGGACTGACACCATTTTTTCATATATAGGTAATAAAGTAGCGGGCTATTCGTATCATCAGGAGTGGTTAGTCTTAAAATTTCCAGACTTTATGGAAGTTAAAAATCAAACCTTTACAGAAGTGGAGTTTTCTGTAAACGGGAAAGCAATACGACATCTTGTCAATTACCAGAGGGAAATCACGATACCAAAAATTAGCAGCATTTATGAAGATAAGATGCTGGACATGTATAAAAATAAGTTCTTTTGGGGTCAGACTTTAGTCCTGAGAGGAGAATATCTAAAGGATGAGGAGCCAACATTCCTGATATTTTCACCCAAAAAGGGGGGTGCTGATATCATCTTTCCTGTAAAGTTGTCGGAGTTTGATCATTCTATTATTAAACAGGGTATTACAAGCAAGTTACAACCGGGAAATTATACTGTCAAGGTTTATAAAAATAATCATTATTCAGTTGAAGATAAGCAAATAGCAATCTATAATAATCCTTATATAAGCAGGATTTCCGGTATAAGCCAGGATGAGTATTATGGAAGCCTTTTTAAAAAAGGAACCAGGATACTTATTGAATATAACAATTTTGGTGTAAAAGCAGGAAGTATTGTTAATGTAAATTTTGTACCTGTTTCGGGGGGAATAAGCTATGTGAGAACTGCGACAGTACGTGGTGACTTGCTGAGTGCTGAAGTTGACATTCCTAACGAATTAGCAACAGGGAAATACACAATATCTCTAGAAAATAATTTTAAATATACAGAGGAAGCAGAAATTGATATTTATGATTAATAGCTTACTTATTTAAGAATAGTCATTATTACTAACCCTTTTACGAGTACTTCTGAATGAAAATCAAGGATAGAAGTAAGACAAATTGTAATAATAGATAACAACGATATTAAGAAGAAGAATACTTAAACGCTCTCAATGAAGTTACTTCTACGTTCTCTTTTACCAGGTTTGCTGCTTTGGTTAAGCTGCACTGCTACTTCATTTGCGCAAACAGAAGATGCATTAGTAAAGCACATCAAACAATTACAGCAAACAGTTCAGAATCGCCGGTTAACAACAATGCAACTGAATTCTGACCGGCCGAATTTACTTCCTGTAGGTGTTTTAGGCAAAAAGGATGCCCAGCCACCTGTTATTATTGATGATGTTACACTCTTTCCTGATCATGCGGAATTAATGGCTTATGCGGCTTTCAAACTTCCAGGGTCAGATGAAGAACTTTATTTTGTCACGCCTCAACCGATAAGTCTTAATTATAGCGGGGGACTTGAATCAGTAGCCCGCATGGCCCTTGTAAAAGAACGCAAAATCAGAATTGGAAATGATGATACGTATCTGACTGTTGAAAAGGAAAAGTCCTTTCTTGAATTTGATTGCGATGGTTTTCGGCAGGCAGGTTTGGGTGTAGAAGTAGAAATGACTTCAAAACTTGTTAAAGAAAATGCGGATGGGACGCAGAATTTAAATGAAAAGGTTAAAGGAAGCTTTTCCGTTGTTTTTGCAGATTTGAGCGATATTATTGCATCAGTAAGCCTTGATCCTTTTCAGATAAGAGGTTTGGAGGGGGTCAGTTTCACAGTAAGGGATGCCGTTATTGATCTTAGCGATTTTCAGAATCCATTAGGTATACTTTTCCCCGAGGAATATAAAGAATCCTACTACGCAGACGCTGCATTAAACTTATGGAGAGGGTTCTACCTTAGAAGTGTTTCTGTTAAGCTGCCCCCCGAAATTGTTGATTACAGCCAGAAAGGGGAGCGAAAAGAATTTGGAGCCCATAATATTGTTATTGATAATCATGGGTTTAGTGGTGATATGTATGCCAAAAACCTCATTTCTTTAAGAAATGGTGATATGGGCGGCTGGGCTTACTCAGTTGACTCTGTAGCTCTTGTGGTCCGTGCAAACCAATTAGTGTCTGGATCAATGCTGGGAGGTATTAATATTCCTGTTTCGGGAGATACAAAACGGATGGAATATTCAGCCACCTTTATTCCTGGTAAGGAATATATATTTAATGTAGAAGCAGCTGATGATCTGTCGTTCGATATTTTTAAAGCAGCAAATGTGAAGCTGAACAAGGGTTCTTTTGTTACTGTTGCCCTGAAAGATAAACGATTTGAAGCCCAGGCCAATTTAAGTGGCGAGATGAGTATTAAAACCAGCTTAAGCGGCAGCAATAATAATCAGCAAGGGAATCAGTTCACTGCTAACAAGATACGTTTTGAACAGCTGATAATTTCTACTAAAGCTCCTTTTATTTTAAACGGCTATTTTGATGCAAGTGCTTCTATTAATATCGGAACCTTCAGCGCCAGCTTAACTAATATTCAATTGCTCAAAAAGGGTAACAGGCGAGGTCTAGGTTTTGATATGCATGTTAACCTGATGGGAGATAAAGATTCCCGCAATAGTTTTAAAGCTGATGCAAGTTTAATGATACTTGGACAGGTAACAGCCGATGAAACATTCAGACAGCACTACACCTACTCGAGTACAGAATTTAGTAGAATATACATTAATGCAGATCAGGGGAGCTATTCCTTAGAAGGCGATCTGTTGTTCTTCAAAGAAGAAAAAACTTTTGGGAGTGGTTTTAGAGGTCAGTTAACTGTGTCGATGAAGCCGGGAATTACGGTTTCGGCCACAGCACTATTTGGGAAGGTGGAAAATGTTAATTATTGGTATGCAGATGCTTTGACTGTTTTCGATAAAGGTATTCCAATAAGTCCAATGCTTGAAGTTGATGGTTTCGCTGGCGGCTTGTATTATCGTGTAAAACAAAAAGAAAGTGGAGGAGGCACTATTGCAGTGGTCAACTCACAAACGGGTTTGGCTTATTTACCTGATGCACAAGCCGGACTGGGCGTGAAAGCTGCAGTGCGTTTTGGACTTATTGGAAAGCAAGATTTATTTAATGGCAATGTGGGCTTTGAAGTTGCCTTTAACAAAGGAGGAGGCTTAAGCAGGGTTAGTTTTATGGGAAATGCCAACTTTTTAGAAGAACTGTCAACACAGTCTGAGGAAAATCTAATGATTGGCTCAAAAGCATTTACGAGTATAAAGGGCGGTTATGAGCAGAATAATTCTGCTTTTGATAAGATGAATAAAAGAGGTGCTCTGTCCGCCAGTATTTTGATGGATTATGATGTTGATAACAGTACATTCTTCGCCAATTTTAAAGGCTATGTTAATGTCGGAAATGCAATTCACGGAGTAGGTCCGGGTGGTTTGGCAGGAGAAGGGGTATTGTATTTTGCTCCGGATACATGGTATGTACACATTGGAACCCCTGCAATTCCGGTAGGTATAGAAATGATAGGTTTTGCCCGATCGACGGCATATTTTATGGTTGGTAAAAACCTACCCGGAAGCCCGCCTCCGCCAATGCATGTCTCTCAGATTCTTGGGGGCCGTAATCTTGATTATATGCGTGACCTGAATTCTTTGAATTCCGGAAAAGGGCTTGCATTTGGTGCTGGACTTAATTTTAATACAGGCGATGTAAGTTTCCTTATTTTTTACGGCAGTTTCAATGCGGGAGCAGGTTTTGATGTGATGTTGAAAGACTATGGAAGCAGTGCTCATTGTGAGGGAGGTAGTGGTCCGGTAGGAATTAACGGTTGGTATGCCAATGGTCAGGTATATGCTTACATACAAGGTAAAATTGGTATCCAGGTAAAGCTTTTTGGGAAAAAACGCAAATATGATATTCTTAATCTCGGAGCTGCAGCAGTATTACAGGCTAAACTTCCAAATCCTACCTGGATGCGAGGAGCAGTAGGGGGGTATTACCGGATATTAGGAGGACTTATTAAAGGGAAGTGTCAATTTGAATTTACAGTTGGAAAGGAATGCAGGATTATAGGGACTGATTCTTTTGCCGAATCGGGAGTAGGGGTAATAGCTGATGTAACACCTGCTCAAAATGCCCGCAATGTGAATGTCTTTACTGTTCCGCAAGCAGTCTTTAATATTCCGATAGGGGAAGTATTTTCTTTCCGGGATCAGGATGGTAAAAATCTCAGTTTTCGTGCACAGTTACAGCAGTTTAAATTACAGAATGAGGGTGCTGACATTCCCGGAAGTCTAGACTGGAATAATGATCATACAGTTGCGGCTTACAATACAAGTGATGTTCTGCCTCCTAATAAAGCACTCACACTTTTGGTAAAAGTTACTTTTGAAGAGAATCATAACGGAAGCTGGAGGCCATATGTGGTTAATGGCAAAAATTACGAACAATCTGTTACCCGTAACTTTACTTCAGGCACTGCTCCCGATTATATTCCGGCATCAAATATTGCATATAGCTATCCGATAATTGATCAACTCAATTATTATAAAAAGGAAACGAAGACAGGTTATATTAAACTCAAAAAGGGACAAGCTTATCTGTTTGATTCTAATAATGATTTTACCCAGGTTGGCCGTATTAATTCCTCCGATGGAAAAATACAGGAGTTTGCCATCGGCTATAACAGTAACCAGGTAAATTTTATAATGCCTGAAATAGGAAATAATCAGGGATATCAGTTAGCAGTAGTTTCTGTTCCAAAAGTAAAAGAAACCACTATAGACCGTAATATTCGCATAAAAGAGAAATCATTGGTATCGGAAGGTACTTCTAACGTTACATTAAGCACTCGTAAAGCTGAAGGGTCTATAGTAAATGCAGAAGAAAAACTGACGTATTCGATGAATTTCAGATCAAGCAAGTACAGTACATTTTCTGAAAAAATAGATAAGCAAAAGCACTTTGAATATATAGATGTTGTGCGTATCGGAGTTTTTGAACTGGGTTACAGCTTTACTAATGACGAGTTATTGGATGAAAATGAAATGGATGAAAATGGAAACAGTAAGCTATTAAAGTTTGAAGCAGACCTAACGGATAACAACTGGTATTTAAAAGATGTCTACCCATATGTCTATCAGAATTATCCCATAAAGAACATGGAAATTAGCTGGAGAAATCCTGCAGAGCTTGGTGTTCCTCCTGTTAAAGGAATGTATATCTGGCAGTCAGTTAAGGGATTGAAATTTGATCCCTCCGGAAATAACAATTACAAAGACCGCACAGTGTTAGTTTACAACCTCTCTCATTACATGGACTACGATTATTCAGATGTTCAGAAAAAACTGGTACGAATGATTGTGGGAGGAATGAACCCTCAGGTTACAGCGGAAATGAAAAAGATTGTTACAACTGGGTTTACACCACTTAAAAAAGGTAATTACAAATTCCGCATAAGCTATGTATTGCCAGGAACCAATATGGTAACCTCAACTAAGGGAATCACTATAAAAAATACTTTTGGAGGTGACTGATTATGAGATTACTATGCAGACTTAACAGTGTTGTTCTGATGAGCTTATTGCTGATAAATATTGCAGTAGCGCAAAGCCCTTGTAAACATTCAAAGATCCATGTGGTAGCAAGGCCTTTAAAAGATTCTATCTTATTACGATGGGGACCTGATAATTCGCTTGCCTGGCAATCTTTAAATCATTCAGGATATAAAATAAGCAGATATACGGTTGTTCGCGACGGAGAGGTTTTATTAGAACCAGAACTTTCTGTTTTAACCCCACACGCCTTAACACCGATGCCTTTAAACAGTTGGGAAAACTGGATAGATAGTAATCAATACGCTGCTATTGCAGCGCAAGCTATATATGGTGAAGATTTTAAAATCAATCAGGAAAATAGATCAGATATCGCGCAAATGGTTAATAAGATTAAAGAGAACGAATCTCGTTTTTCTTTTGCGCTTTTCAGTGCCGACCAGTCTTTTAGCGTTGCTAAAGCTATGGCTTTAGCCTGGGTGGACAAAACTGCCAGAGCTAATGAAAAATACCTCTATAAAATTTATCCGGCTTTACCGCAAGCGGAAATGGAGATAGATACAGGATTTGTTTACACTGGAATATCTGACTATCAACCCTTACCTAAGCCTATTCAGGTGGAAGCGAAAGCAGAGTCACGAGGAATCATGTTGAGCTGGAATCAGGAAGCCTTTTCAGAAATTTATACTACGTATCAGATAGAACGGTCTGTAGATGGTGGAAGTTCTTTTGAAACAATAAGTAATGCTTCGCTTGTAAATACCTCCATTGATGAAAAAGAAATCTCAAGACGTGCCTTTGCTCTTGATACTGTATCAATAATTAATAAGCGGATAGTTTACCGGATAAAAGGATTGTCGCCATTTGGTGAGACAGGGCCTCCCTCAGATACTGTAAGTATAACTGTACATGCTCCGTTTACTGCTGTTGCAAGTATAAACAAGGCGGTTGCAAATAATGAGAAACAGGTTATTATCTCCTGGTCAATTGAAGAAAATAAAGAATTGACTGGGTTTGATATAGAAAGATCAGGTAATCCAGAAACAGGTTTTAAAAAGTTAAATCTAAAAGTTTTATCACCTTCTGTTAAAATATATACAGATAATACGCCGGCTAATGCCAATTATTATCGCATTAAAGCTTATGGGAAAGCCGGGAACACTACTATTTCTATGCCTGTTCTGGTTTTGTTGGAAGATAGTATTCCCCCTGCCGCACCGCAATTAATAAAAGGAGAAGTTACTAAAGAAGGTCTTGTTAATCTAAACTGGCAGAAAAATGCAGAAACAGATCTTTTTGGCTACCGCGTTTACCGTTCAAATACAGAACAAGGAGATTATGTACAAATTACCCGTAAAGCCACAACAGTCGCATTTTATACAGATACAATTGAATTGAAGACGTTGGCAAAAACGCTTTTTTATAAAATAGTTGCTGTCGATAATCATTTTAATCCTTCGGAATTTTCTGCTGTACTTCGGTTAGAACGTCCGGATATATTGCCTCCATCGTCACCATCTTTCACTAAAGTTATTGGAAAAACAACAGGAATTTACCTGGAATGGAACTCAAGTAGTAGTGAAGATGTAGTTAAGCAGGAATTGCTGAGAAAAAGTTCTGCAATACCGAAATGGGAAGTAATTAAAAGTTTCGGGGATACAGATACAAGCAATAACTTTTTAGATATAACAGCAGATACAAAAACATCCTATCAGTACTGTATTCGTGCAATAGATAAGGCTAATTTATTCTCTGATTCGCAGCCTTTTTCAGCAAAACGGATTGATTTAGGGTTAAAACCAGCAATTGGCTCACTAAAAACCCTTATTGATCGCGACAAGATGGAAATACTTCTTAGTTGGAAATATACTGAACCCGGTGTAAGAAATTATCTGCTATATAAAGCTGAAGAAGGTAAACCCTTACGCCTGATTAAAACAATAGACGGAAAAGAAAAGGAATTTACAGATACAGATCTGTATGTAAATACAATTTATCATTATCAGTTGAAGGCTCTTTTTACGGATGGTTCCGAAAGCTCATTTACTTCACTGATAAGAGTGAATTATTAACGCTTACTAAAAAATTATACGCTCTCTTATGAAATTTTTTACTAAAGCATGCTGCATTTTTGCTGTTCTTATTTTTAATTCTGCTATTTCAAAAGCACAAAGTAAGGTTTATAAAGTATCTCTTAGTGCCTATCACAGTGCTAATATCTCTTGTTCTGCTACAATAAATTTTACCGATGGAAGCAGTGAGAATGTGGATATGAATTTAAAGCGGCAGTTTGATAAATATTATTTGAAATCCCCTGCATCCTTGAGTTACTCTGCTTACTATATTACTGGAAGTTGTAATTGCAGTGCTGTTCAAAATCAAACTACCTCAACCGGAAGTCCAACTATTAATTTAAGTAAGGAATATAATGAATACCATGAATATCTTAGCTGGTCAGTAACTCCTAATGGCAGCTCGTACCCTACAACTGATGGTTTTCAATTTGATGGTAGTGTTCAGGCTTTTGATAGAACGGGTTTAGAAGTTTCGGGCGTAGACGAAAATAATACAATATGCGGAACGAGTACCTTTAATATTTCAGCTGCTTATTATCAGGATTTACCAACTTCTTATTCCTGGTCTGTAGATACTGACCCTGGTTTTTCTACAGCTAAAATATTAAATGGCTCTGTGTCAAGTTCCATTACTCTTTCAGCATCTTATCTTTTATCTTATTATCCCGACTTGTTAAAAAATAACAGTGGTAATGTATTGTATTTTAAATGTACTCAGGACGGGAGTATTCAAGAAAAAGTAAGTCTTACTTTTTTACCTGCCTCCCCGGTAAGCTTTACCTCATCTGCTACAGCACCTCTCTGTAATGGAGGAACAGGCTCCATCGTACTATCTAATTTTAAATATGCGGATGGAACTAATTATGCTGCAGATCAAAATTTAATTGTAGATGTATATGGGAATCCGGATGAAAGCAAGCCGATTCAAACTTCTATTCCTTTCAATAAAAAAACTTCATTAACAATTTCAGATTTAGAACCGGGAACTTACTATGTTAGGGCTTTTAATGGTGTTACCGCATGTCCAATACCTCTTAAACAAATAGTAATACCGCCGACTTCTGCTGTTAATATTACGGCCAATCCTCAAAATCCTGATTGTTCAACCGGTACAGGAACTATTACAGTCACAGCTACAGGTGGAACTCCTCCTTATACCTATTCTAAGAATGGTGCAGCATTTCAATCTTCTAATGTCTTTTCTAATCTTACCGGCGCTACAACTGGTGAAAGTTACACTCTTGTAGCAAAAGATGCTCATGGCTGTACGGCTACTCTCATTAAAACCATAACAACTCCAACCGCTGTTGCACTATCAATAGTTAATCAAAGTAGTCCAAAAGGCTATGGTTATACTGATGGAACCATTACTGTAGGCGCCTCCGGAGGAAGAGGAACAGGTTATACCTACACCTTAAATGGCGTGAGTAAAGGTTCAACCTCTATATTTACAGGACTTGCAGCCGGGACTTATACCATTGTTGCAAAAGATTCTAAAGGCTGTGCTTCAAATTCTATATCAGCAACGCTTAGCAACCCGCCTGAACTTACACTAAGTGCTTCTCAAACAAATATTACCTGTTATGAATCTGGTAACGGAACAATAACACTAACCGCCGGAGGCGGAGTCTCTCCTTATAATTATTCGCTTGATAATGGTTTATTTACCGGTTCGAATAAGTTCTCAAATCTTACACCAAAAGCTTATAATTTAACTGTAAAGGATGCTAACGGAGTAACAAAAAGTACTTCTGTTACAATTACTCAGCCTGCTAAGGTTACTGCTGTTGTAACTAAGGTTAATGTAACCTGTAACGGCGCTGCCAATGGCTCGCTTACTATTACTGCTTCAGGAGGTTCCGGAACGGGTTATACCTATTCTATTAATAATGGCAGCACTTATTCCGGTGCTAATAAATTTAATGTTGCTGCCGGAACTTACATCGTTACGGTTAAAGATAGTAAAGACTGTTTGTCCGATTCGTGTCCTGTTACTGTTTCAGAGCCTCCTGTTTTATCTGTAACTACTAATACTCAGAATGTTTCCTGTAAAGGTGGAAATAATGGAAAAATAAGCATCAATGCCAGTGGAGGCACAACTTCTTATACATATAGTATTAATAATGGAACAAGTTGGACTACTACAAATGTTTTTACAGGACTTACTGCCGGCACTTATTTTATTTTAGTAAAGGATAACGCAGGTTGCAGTGCAGGGAAATCAGTAACAGTAACCGAACCTCCTTTACTTAAATTATCTATTGATCAGATTACCAATGCTCCGTGTTACAATACTAAAGGAAGCATTTCAGTTTCAACAACGGGCGGAACGGGATTAATAACTCTTCAGGCAAATCCTTATCTTCTTTATAGTAATGGTACTTTTCATGCTCCGGCTGGTACTTATACCATTACAGCAACTGATGAAAACGGCTGTACAGCTCAACAATCTGTATCAATTACTCAGCCTTCTCAAGTTGTGGTTACGCCTGTTATTACTCCGGTTAGTTGTAATAATGGGCAGGATGGAAAAGTACTTTTAAAAGCGACCGGAGGTTCTGGTTCAGGGTACCAGTTTGCACAGGATAATGGGTTGTATTCAAGTTCTTCTGAGTTTGTAAACCTTAAGAAAGGCGATTATTTATTCCGTGTGAAAGATAATACAGGGTGTGAGGTAATAATAAATACACAGGTGACAGAACCTCAGCCACTTGCTATTCAAATTCAAAATGTGAAAAATGTAAGTTGTAATGGTGGAAATGATGGAGCTTTTGATGTAACGGTGAGTGGCGGCAACGGGAGTTATACATTTAACATTGATGGGATAGATAAAGGAACAGCTTATTCATTCTCGGACTTAACAGCTTCAAACCATACTTTAACAATTACTGATGGTAAAGGCTGTTTAAAAACTATTCAACAAATAATTACTCAGCCACAAGCTTTAACTGCTGTGGTTAATCTTTCTGATATTATTTGCAAAGGCGAACTTACCGGGGCAATTTCAGTTTCTGGTCGTAGCGGAAGTGCGCCCTATCAATATGCACTTACAAAAAACAACGAAACTCCTTTCTATTCAGAAAACGGAGCATTTAATAACCTCCCGGCAGGAAATTATAAGATATGGGTAAAAGATAACAATAACTGTATCTAGCAGGAAGATAGAGTACTTACCGAACCTGCTGAGGCAATAACTGCAGCTTTTACTTCTATAAACGAAAGCTGTGCAGGTAAAAAGGATGGTTCCTTAACAGTAAGTGCAAGCGGAGGGAATAGCTTACAATATGCATTAATACAAGGAAACGAAACAGCGGCTTATCAGTATTCGCCCATATTTAATAATTTATCAGCCGGAAATTACGACCTGCTTGTTAAGGATATTAACAATTGCCTTAAAACTTTTCCGGTTGCTATTGCTATTAATCCCGAATTAAAAATACAATTAGCTTCTAAAACAGATATTAGTTGTTATGGCGGCACTAATGGAGAAATTAAAGTTGCAGCTATAGGTGGGGATAATAATTATGAATTTTCAATAGATAATGCTAATTATAGCGCTTCAGCTGACTTTAGCAACTTAATTGTGGGAGATTATACTATCACTGTCAAAGATGGCCGGGCCTGTACTGCTAAACTAAGTGTTCCACTTTCGCAACCTGAACGCTTAACCTTAAACTTGGAGTCAAGTCAGGATATTTCCTGCTATAATGGATCAGATGGAAAGATTATTGTAAAAGCCGAAGGAGGTGTAGGTCCTTATACATATTCATTAAATGATGCAACTGAGCAGAATGATGGTATTTTCTCAGCATTAGTTAAAGGTGCTTATTCTGTTTCAGTTACGGATGCTCATGGTTGTGCCGTTTCACAACCGGTGAGTGTTGTTTTAGCTCAACCTGCCGAACCTCTTAATGCAACTGCAGATACAATTTCCTTAACCTGCTTTGAATCAGCAGACGGGCAAATAAGTGTTAATGCAAGTGGTGGGACGTTACCATATCAGTATTCTATTGATGAAAGTAGCTTAAGTACCACTAATTCTTTCACAGGGCTGTTAGCCGGAGATCACACCGTTTTGGTGAAGGATTCAAAAAACTGCTCGTATGTTTTAGTGGTAAATGTTCCTGCCCCTGCAAAACTCGAAGCAACTATTGTTAAAGAAGATATAAACTGCTATGGCGAAGCCAGCGGAATTATCACAGTAAATACTACCGGAGGTAATTGCGATTACAGTTACTCTCTTGATGGAGTAAACTATCAGGAAAGTAATCAGTTTAACAACCTCAAGGCCGGATATTATACTGTTAGTGTAAAAGATTCTAAAAATTGTACTGTTCAATTAGAAACAGAACTGTTTAACTTATATCAGCCTTTAAGTTTTGAACTGGATGCTGTTGAACCTAAGTTTTGTGATGATAAAGGAAGCATCACCATAAAAAATATTCAGGGAGGCAAAACGCCTTATCATTACAGTATTGATGGCGTAAATTATTCGTCGCAATCAATTTATACTGATCTTATTCCCGGAAACTACACCATCTTTGTAAAAGATGCAAATGGATGTATAGCAATTGAAACAATTGCTCCATATGGCCCTGTAAGTATAAAAGGTGATTACCAGGTTAATAATAATCACTGTTTTGGAGATGCTGCCGGAACCATACAAATAATCAATGTTACCGGAGGCAACGGAACTTACGAATATTCTCTAAACGGGGGAAATTTTCAGGATTCAAATGAATTTAAAAATTTGAAAGCGGGCGATTATCAGGTTGTAATTCGTGATAGGCCGTATTCCTGTCAAAGTTTTTTATCTGTTAATATCAGCGAACCTCCTAAAATAGTTCTTACTGCTGTAAACAACAGAGGTGTGAGTTGTAAAGGAGCAACGGATGGCAGTATAGGTGTATCTGCCACTGGCGGAACGAGTAATTATTTATACGCTATAGATGATCTTCCTTTTGGCAACTCTTCGATATTTAATGGAATTGTTGCGGGTAAACATACGCTTCATGTTCAAGATTCTATCTATACTGAATGTGCTACTGCAATAGACGTCATTATTTCTTCACCCGAAATGCTAATGGCGACAATCGCTAAAAAGGATGTAAGTTGTAAAGGATTAGCCAATGGCAGTATCCAGGTAAATGTTACCGGAGGGACACGTCCTTATACTTATTCCCTTTCCGGAAGAGACATACAAACTTCAGCCGTTTTTGAAAATTTATCTCCAAACATTTATGCAATTACCGTGACAGATAAAAATGCTTGTACAGTAGTTGTCGAATCTTCAGTTACTGAACCTGAGATATTAAAACTTACGGTATCTATCAAGCATAATACCTGTTATGGAGCGGCCGAAGGTAAAGCGTTATTACATGCCAGCGGGGGAACGGCTCCTTATATATATTCAAAAGATAAGGGAATAACTTTCGTTACAGATTCCGTTTTTAAAGATTTAAAAGCCGGAACTTATACCTTTACTGTAAAAGATGCCCAAGGCTGTGCTTATTTTGTTGAACAAATAGTCACCCAAACTGACCGCTTGATTCTAAGCGCTGATGTGCAAAAAGTGCTTTGTAATGGTGCAGCAACAGGTATCGTAACAGCTAAAACACAGGGCGGAACAGGAGCTTATTCTTACTCTTTAAATAATAGTGCTTACCAGGATAATTCATCTTTCCAGAATTTAAAAGCAGGAAAATATATTCTTGGAGTTAAAGATCAGAATGGCTGTACTGCAAGCATTCCGGTTGTTGTTGAGGAAAATACGCCGGTTTTACTTTCGACAAATTTTATTAAACAAATTAGCTGTTACAAGGGTAACGATGGTGAAGTTTTTTTAGCAGCAAGTGGGGGAACTGCTCCTTATCAATTCAGCATTAATGGAATAAACTTTAGTTCAACTAGCAGCTTTAAGAATTTGGATGCAAAAGGGTACGATTTCTTCGTAAAGGATGTTAATTCCTGCCTTGCTACCTTGCATACTGACATTACTTATCCGGAGGTACTAACCTTGAAAGTTAAACAGATCAGAAATGTTGCCTGCAAAGATTATTCGAATGGCTTTATTGAATTAGAAGCATCAGGCGGCACAATTCCTTATGTTTATTCTATTAATAGTGCTTCATATCAAACATCAAATGTGTTTAACAATTTACCGCCAGGTCAGTATAAAATAACAGTAAGGGATGCTAAAGGCTGCACTCAAATAGTTAACATTACAATTACTGATCCCAAATTTTTAAAATTAACCTTGCTTGAAAAAAAAGATGTAAGTTGTTACTATGCCAAAGATGCTTACATAGAAGTTATTGCAAATGGAGGGAATAAAAAATACCGGTATTCTCTTAATGGAAAGGATTTTAAGAATTCAGGAAGGTTTGAAAACCTTAATGGCGGAAACTATACCATTGTAGTGCTCGATTCTTTAAACTGTTCGAGTCAAATATCAGTAGAGATAAAAGAGCCTGTTGCTTTATCATTAAGTAAAACGGTAATTCAACCCAAATGCTATGGTACCTGTGACGGCGAAATCATACTAACTGCAACAGGTGGAATACCTCCTTATACGTATAACTGGCTGAGCCATCCGGTTTTTGGCAATAACTCCAGAGTAAACCACCTTTGCAGTGGTATTTATACTGTTACAGTTTCTGATGCAAAAGGGTGTACTGTTGAACAGCGTATAAATATTGTTGATCCTCAGGAAATAAAGATTGAAGGCCTAAGGGATACGATTTTATGCAAAGGGCAAAAAGTTGAATTTAATGCAGGAAACGCCGGATTAAAGTATTCATGGAAATCTACTAATGGCTTTGCATCAACCGCTAGTTCTGTTGTTGTTGATGAACCAGGTTATTATACTTTAACAGTAACTAATACCGCAGGATGCGCAGTTTCAAAGTCTTTTAATGTTGCAGTCTCTTCTACTTTGCTTAAGGCCGATTTTCTGGTTTCTTCTATAGTTGCAGAAGGTGATACTGTACTTCTTATAGATGTTTCAAAACCGGCCCCTTCTAAAACTTTATGGGATTTACCTGCAGGAGCAAGAGAAGTGGGAAGTAATGTTGCAGGGACGATCCGCCAGATAGTATTTGATAAGTCAGGAAGCTATGATATCAGCATGACAGCCGGTTTAGGAGAGTGTGCAGATGCTGTCAAAAAAACAATTACTGTACTTAAGCCCGAACAAAAAACAGAACTGAATGCTGCCCTGGGTTATAAAGAAGCGCTGTTAAAGGTTTTTACTTCTTATCCCAATCCCACTTCGGGCATATTCACCGCGAAAGTAGAATTATCACGAATAGCAAATATAAAACTGCGCTTGCTGAGTTTTTTAAATAATCAATTAATTGAAGTGAAAGAAGATTATGGGAAATCCTTCTATGAAGTCCCATTCAATCATTCGGAGCTTAATCCTGGAATGTATGTTTTGGTATTAGAGCTGGAAGGGGCTGTTAAGGTAGTTAAGATTATAAAAATCTGAGATACCCGGAAGAACGTTAGTGCTATAAAAAAACCAGCAGCTTTACAAAAGCTGCTGGTTTATAATATTACGCTTATACATCACAAATACGAATGCTTTCTTTCAACGAAACCAGGGGTTCGGCGTGTTTTGGAATAAATTCCTGCGCTACAAATCCTTTGTAGCCGGTGTCAACAATCGCCTGCATAATTGCGGGATAATATAATTCCTGTGTCTGATCAATCTCGTTCCTTCCGGGTACTCCACCGGTATGGTAATGAGAAAAATATTGATGGTTATCACGGATGGTACGAATTACGTCGCCTTCCATAATCTGCATATGGTATATATCGTAGAGTAACTTAAATCGATCTGAACCTACACGTTTCACCAGCTCAACTCCCCATTTTGAATTATCGCACTGGTAGTCATGATGATCTACTTTGCTGTTAAGCAATTCCATCGACATCGTAACTTTATACTTTTCAGCTGCCTTCATTACCCGCTGAAGTCCTTTTACACAGTTATCCAGGCCCTCTTCATCGCTTATACCTTTACGGTTACCCGAAAAACAAATGATTTTATCGTACCCGAACTTCGCAGCCTGAGGAATAACATCTTCATAGCTTGCTACCAGTTCATCATGTAATTTGGGGTCATTAAAACCTTCGGTAATGCCTTTACCGGCACCCCAGGGCATGGCGCATGTAAGCCCGTGTTTCTGAATTATCGGCCACTCTTTAGGCCCCTGTAATTCAATAGAAGCTATGCCCATTTCCTTTGCAGCTTTACAAAGGTCTTCAAGCGGAATCTTGTCGTAACACCATTTACAAACCGAGTGGTTTATGTTTCCTTTTAACTTCCACTGCTCCTTTTCCTCCGCACTTGCAAAAGCCTTTAATTCTGATGGCATCATAAAACCTGTTGTTAGAAGTGCTGCACTACCGGCAATTGTTTTCAGAGCCGTGCGCCTTGAACTTTTTTCTTTCATTAGGGATATCTTTATAATCGGTTTTCAATTCAATAACGTTGAAAATACATTTATTGAATTACTTCGTAAATATAATTATTTCCGGCAGCTATAAGTAGTAATTTAAAAAAATGCGTTCCCCGAGATATAATAGAACTATCACAAGTAACCTCGAGCCTTCTTCTCAGGTATTATTCCTGATAAAATTAGCTACAATTGTAGATACCGGGTTTGCAAGATTAAGAAATTCCTCCAGATATTCCTTTTTTCCGGGAGTTTTAAAATTATCCAAATCTTTAAAATTTTCAGGAGCAATTATTTTGAACGCCAGAATATAATCTTCAAAAAAACGATGAGGAACAGGTCCTTCATATAGCTTAATGACGCTGTGGTGAAAAGGATGCATTTTTGCCAGCTGATATTCAGCAAGCACCGACTCTTGGGTTCCTTCAATTGTTACCAGCAAATTTTGATGGGAAAGTATGGTTAAACCCGAATTGTTATGTGCTCTCCTGTAATGCCTGGTAGTTTCAATAACTTCTGCCAGATAGTCGGAGGTTAATTCTTTCGTAGCACTGCTTACATACACAATACACCATTGCCCTTTTTCCATATCAAATACACGTATTTAAACTGTAAAAGTAACAATATTCTAAAACGCTTTCCGAAAAGAGGCGTTTGTTTTACGAAATCCGGTAAGGGTAACAAAATATTGTTGTATTTGGACTTACATTAAAAAAAACACTTTATTCGTTCGTATCTTTATAGTCCACAAAAACGCACTGATGAATTCATATCCTGCTTCTTTATCCTATACACAATTTTTATCTGTACTTTCTTCAATTCCCGGTGCTTTCGCCATTCACGTAGCTGAAGAAGCGGTTATTGATTTTGCAAATGACTCGATGCTCAGAATCTGGGGAAAAGACAAAAGTGTTTTTGGCAAATCATTAGAAGAAGCATTGCCCGAGTTGAAAGGACAGCCTTTTATCGGGATGTTTGCAAGAGTTTGGAGAGAGGGTATCACTTTATCAGGAAAAGACACCCCTGCACAACTTGAAATAAATGGAGATCTGCAAACTTTTTACTTTGATTTTGAATACCGTGCAGTCAAAGACGAAAATGGAAAAACATATTGCATCTTACATACTGCTACCGATGTTACAGAACGGGTATTGAGTGCCAGCAGGGAACAATCCTTAACCGAAGAGCTTACAGTAACAAACGAAGAGCTGTCGGCAGCGAATGAAGCATTAAATGCCACGAATGAAGAACTGTTTGAATCGCAAATTAACCTGCAGCAGCTTTATAAAGAATTGGCCCAGAGCGATGCCCGATTCAGAAGCATGGTGAGGCAGGCACCTGTAGGAATGTGTATTATCAACGCAAACGGATTAATGATTCAGGATGTGAATGATGCCTATCTTGAACTTGTTGGTAAGCCACGGGAACAATTTGAAAACCGTTCTATTTGGGATGCAGTTGCTGAAGCAGCAGACGTTTACGCTCCTGTTTTAGACCGCGTTATTCAGACAGGAATGCCCTTTGTAGCAAAAGAGCATGAAGTGATGCTAATCAAAAATGGGGTTCCGGAAACTGTTTTCCTTGATTTTGTATATGAACCAATGAAACAGGATGAAAAAGTAACAGCCATTATGGTACTGGTGATTGACGTATCTGATAAGGTGATTAATCGGCGGCATATTGAAGATATGGAGGAAAGGGCAAGGCTGGCAGTGGAAGCGGCCGACATTGGCACTTTTGATGCTGACCTTGTTAAACAGGAAATACAGACCTCCGACCGGTTTAACAGTATTCTGGGTTTCGGCCGCCAGCTTGAGTGGAAGGAACTGGTTTCAATTATACACCGCGAAGATCGCCCTAAAAGGGAAACAGCCTTAAAAGAAGCCCTTAAAAATGGAAGACTTTTTTACGAGGTAAGATTTCATTTTCCGGATCATTCAATACATTGGATGCGGGTACAGGGGAAAGTTTACTATAATCAGGATAAACAGCCGGTACGGATGCTTGGCACCCTGCTTGATATCACTCAATTTAAACACCTGGAGCAGCAAAAGGATGATTTTATCAGCATAGCGAGCCATGAATTAAAAACGCCAATTACCAGCTTAAAAGCATCGCTGCAATTACTGGAAAGGGTAAGCGGGGGGACCTCAGAAATGATGACGAAACTGATAGACCAGTCGAACCGCAGCATGAAAAAGATCAGCGGCCTGGTAGACGATCTGCTTAACGTGAGCCGAAACAACCAGAAACAGCCCATCCTTAATAAAACAAGGTTTACTATGGACGATATAATCAAAAGCTGTCGTATTCACATTAAAGCTGCCGGAAATTATGAATTAACTGTTGAGGGAGATGAGCATTTGGAACTTCATGCAGATGAGCGTGCGGTTGAACAGGTAATTGTAAATCTTATTAACAATGCGATAAAATATGCGCCCGAATCTCTTGAAATTATTCTGAGAATTAAAAATGAAAGTAATTTCGCTGTAATTTCCATCCAGGATAAAGGTCCGGGAGTTCCTGCAGATAAAATCCCGCTCTTGTTCGACCGTTATTACCAGGCTCAGCCATCGGGATTTAATAACTCCGGCTTAGGTCTGGGTTTATATATTTCATCCGATATTGTTAAACGGCATGGAGGGAAAATAGGCGTTGACAGTGAAGTAGGTAAAGGAAGTACCTTTTGGTTCACCCTGCCTTTAACTGATTAATTTTCAACTTTACAGGCACAATTCTAAATCGTGTCGGCGGTCGTAGAATTCTTTTCATCAGAATTTCATCCGTTGTATCCGTACAGCATTTAAAATAGCCAGCAAGGCCACCCCAACGTCGGCGAAAACAGCTTCCCACATAGTTGCAAGTCCTCCGGCACCTAAAACCATTACAATAATTTTAACTCCGAAAGCAAAAAGAATATTTTGCCAAACAACGCGGTAGGTTGCTTTTCCAATGTTTATAGCCTGTATTATTTTAGAAGGCTGGTCTGTTTGAATAATAACATCGGCAGTTTCAATCGCCGCATCGCTACCCAAGCCGCCCATTGCTACACCTATATCACTCAAAGCAAGCACCGGAGCATCGTTGATACCGTCGCCAACAAAGGCTACAACTCGTTTCACATCCTTTTTCACAGCTTCTACTTTTTCCACTTTATTCTCCGGGAGAAGATCGCCATAAGCACGATCTATACCTATCGTTCCTGCTACGCGGTCGACTACTGCCTGTTTATCGCCGGAAAGCATAATTGTTTGTATGTTTTTTTGATGTAATGACCTTATTGCCGTTTTGCTATCTTCTTTAATTTCATCCGAAATGGTTACGTACCCGGCCATTTTTTTATCAATTGCAACCAGCACAATCGTATCATTAATCTGCCGTATGTTTTCGTTTACTGTTATTCCCATTTCATCCATCAGCTTCAGGTTGCCGGCGAGTATTTCTTTATCCGCTATCCTTCCCTTTATTCCGTGTCCGCTAATCTCTTCGGCTATTTCTACTTTCAGCTGTTTTTCCCTGCCCGCACCATACTCAACAATTGCCTGAGCAACCGGATGGGTGGATCCTGATTCCAAAGCCGCTGCTAAAGGCAACCATTCCTCTTCAGGATATGCAAGGCTTATCACTTGCTGCACCTTAAAAACCCCCTTTGTAAGCGTGCCTGTTTTATCGAGAATAACTGTATTTACTTTAAGTATCAGATCCAGAAAGTTAGAGCCTTTAAACAAGATTCCGTTTCTGGATGCTGCACCGATTCCTCCAAAATATCCCAGGGGAATGGAAATTACAAGAGCGCAGGGGCAGGAAATTACCAGGAAGATCAGTGCCCGGTAAAGCCATTCCCTGAAGCTGTAATCGTCCGTAAAAAAATATGGCAGAACTACAATGCACAGAGCCAGCATTACTACTATTGGTGTATAAACCCGTGAAAACTTGCGGATAAACTGTTCGGTTTTTGCTTTGCGGGTGGTGGCTTCCTGAACCAGTGTAAGAATCCTGGCCAGCGAGCTGTCGTTAAACAGTTTTGTAACCTTTAGCTCTACTACCTTTCCCTGATTAATCATTCCGGCCAATGCCGTTTCGCCTTTGATTAAAGTCTGCGGTTTGCTTTCGCCGGTGAGGGCCGCGGTGTTAAATGTGCTTCCTTCACTCAGTATTTCACCGTCTAAGGGCACTTTCTCCCCTGCTTTAACCTGGATAGTTTCTCCTGTTTCAACCTTTTCCGGATTTACTTCTATAAAAGAGCCGTTCCTGAGAACCGCCGCCTTATCCGGACGAATATCTAACAAGGCCTTTATACTTCGTTTAGCCCTGTTTACAGCGGCATCCTGAAACAACTCCCCAATCGTATAAAATAACATCACCGCAACTCCTTCCGGATATTCGCCAATACAAAATGCGCCCACTGTTGCAATTGACATTAAAATAAATTCCGTAAAGACATCTCCTTTAACAGCATATTTTATTCCTCTCCAGGCTACCGGCCATCCTACAGGAAGATAGGCAAGTAAATACCATACGAGGCGAATCCAGCCATTAAAAAAGGAAGGCTTGATATAAGAATCGGCCAGTACTCCTGCTATAAGCATCAGGAAGCTTATTGCAACCGGAGCATATACTTTCCAGCCTGACCCTTCTTCCGCGTGATCGTGAGTATGTTCATGATGATCGTGGTTATGTTCACCCGTTTCATCGTGTTCATGTTTTGCCAAATGCCATATGGAATTTACTTTAAACCCTTTCTCTTCAATAAATCCAAAGATCTGGTCTTTTCCCGTTAGGGTTTGATCGTATTCAATCCGGGTATTGCCTGTTGCAGAAACGGATACTTCAGCGATACCGGGAAATCTTTTCAGTTTATTTTCGAGGACGTTTGCCTGATTTATCTCTAAAATACCGCCTACATCAATAAGTAAATGCTGAAATTGTGCAGATATTTCAGCGCCCTGTTTTTCAGCAATAAACCGTACCTGTTTTATGGAAATACGATCGGGATCATAATGAAAACAAAGCTGTGCCTTTGTCTGTGGGTTGGCCGGTATAACATGCACTTCCTCAATCCCTTTTTGTTCACCTACTTTTTCGATGATCCGTTTAACACACTGGTCCCGTTCATCAGGAACATCGGGCAGCAATATATCAAGGTCTATTTTAATTTTTTCCATATCGCTTATGATTATCCGTCAAAGTTAACGAGAGGTGTGTTGCAACACTATTGCATTCTTCTAAGCGCACTTTTCACAGATACCCTTGACCACCAGGTTCATCTCCTTCAGTTTAAACTTATCTGGTAATTTAATTTCAGGGATTTTAGAGTCGGGCAAACAGAATGTTTCTTTACAGGAAGCGCAATAAAAATGGACATGGACGTCATGATGTTCTGAAGTGCTGCAATCAGCATTGCATAAAGCGTATTTAGTTGCACCGGTTCCATCTTGAATACGGTGGACAAGTCCCTTTTCTTCAAAAGTTTTAATAGTGCGGTATAGGGTAATGCGATCAGAGTGCTCCATCTGTTTCTCAATATCAGCTAAACTCACCGCCGCTTCCTGTTTTAACAGGAAGTCAAAAACAAGCAGTCGCATAGCTGTTGGATTAATTCCTTTTTCAGTTAACAGGGGTTCCAGATCTTTAATCATACCTTTCTATTAAAGAGGAATAACAATTTTACCGGTTATTTGATTTCTTGCTGCCAAAGAGCAACTTGAATTTCATCAGTTTCTTCCTGAAAATCCTTCTTCTTCTGCTGCCTGCTTCAGCCAGTGACCCCTCACCGGAAAAATAGGCATTCAGGATTTTAGGTACGGCTATTTTATGAGACGAATATATTCCCGAATGGCCGCTGAATAAATAGGCCGTGAAGCAAGATACTGCAAAAAATAAGGCGTGTTCACCTCCAAAAAGTTCAATCCCCATGATGGTACACGCCAGAGGAGTATTGGTGGCTCCGGCAAAAACAGCTATGAAACCTAAAGCGGCAAACAGGCTTACCGGAGCATTTAATAATCCAGATAGCGTATTTCCAAGTGTTGCACCGATATAAAACAAAGGAGTTACCTCGCCCCCTTTAAAGCCGGTGCTAAGTGTTATTGTGGTATAAATTGTTTTCCAGAACCAGCTCCAGGTATGAGCGCCTCCGGCTTGAAAAGCAGAAGGTATGGTTACTGCGCCCGGATATTCTGCGTCAATTCCCAGGCTCAGATAATCTGGTTTACCAAGCAAAAAAGTTAGCCCGATAATAAGTAAACCTCCACAAACGGGAATTAGCCATTTCTTCTTAAACAGGTTTAAAAACAGGTTTTTGAGCAGGTGTGCCAGTTCTGCAAATAAATAACTTGCGAGTCCGAAAGCGATGGAAGCGAAAATAATTTTTACCAGCAGGAAAATATCCAGGGAAAAATACGGCGAAAATAAATGAGAAGTAAGCGGAAGAACATCAATATGATAGGCTGTATGGTGTATGCCCCAGGCCGAGACGGTCAGATCGCCAATTATGCTGGCAATGAGACAAGGAAATAATGCCTGATACTTTATCTGGCCAATAGTAAGCACTTCCATAGCGAAAATTGCTCCGGTTAAAGGAGTTCCAAAAACAGCACCAAAGCCGGCAGCTACACCTGCGGTTAAAATCAGCCGGGTATCTGACTGGTTTAATTTATACCAGCTTCCAAACATCCCGGCAATACTTCCGCCAATTTGTACGGCAGTTCCTTCGCGGCCGGCCGAACCACCAAAAAGATGGGTAATAACCGTTGTAAATAACACAATTGGTCCCATTCTTTTCGGAATACCGGCACCCGGCTCATGGATTTCTTCTACAATCAGGTTATTTCCTTTTTCTGAGGATTTGCCTATCGCCTTATAAATAAAATGAATACCTATCCCGGCAAGCGGCAATAAATATAACAACCAGGTATGTTGAAAGCGATAATAAATTGCCTGGTGCAGCAGCCAGAGAAACAAGGCAATCATGCTTCCTATGACAACGGCCGCCGGCACTACCAGGTATGTCCACCGGGTCAGGTATTTCAAAATAGAAATATGTTCTGAAGATATTTTACTTCTGTCAGTCATTTTAATCAAAAGAAATAGATTAGTTTTTTCACCTACAAAATAAATTACATCAAAGCATCTGCGTTGATTTTTGCAGGCGTCATCAGTCACGAAGATATCATGACGGTTTTTAAAAGGAAGACACCATTTCCCGGCATTGCGAATATAAACTTTTATACACTCGAAAAAAAGAATAAAATATCTTTGTTAAAAAGCATCTCATCATGTGGGGGATATTTGCACTTCTATCAGCCCTGTTTGCGGCATTAACTGCTATTTTTGCCAAAGTTGGAATTAAATGTATCGATTCTGACCTTGCCACAGCAATTCGTACCGTTGTTATCCTGATCATAGCATGGGGAATTGTTTTTACAAAAGGAGCTGCAACCGGAATATATACTCTTTCAAAACAGAACCTCTTTTTCCTGTTACTATCCGGTTGCGCCACAGGCCTATCCTGGATCTTCTATTTTAAGGCTCTGCAAATTGGAGAAGTATCAAAGGTGGCTCCTGTTGATAAATCAAGCGTAGCTCTGGCAATTATTTTATCTGTCATTTTTCTTGGAGAACCTGTAACGCTTAAAACCGCTATTGGTGCAGGTTTAATCATAGTTGGAACTATTGTCCTGATTTTGTAGTTAACCCTACTCCTTTGCTCCTAAGCATCCCTTAAAAAGCATTTAAAACATTATCGCTCAAAAATCATTGATATAATTCCTGTTACTATTTTAAATCAATGATAATCAGAGCCATCGTTATAAGCGTTTTAACCTGTATTTGTACGTCGTCTTTAGCCCAGACCAAAATTGCAGCCGACGCTATTCTGGGTAAATGGGAGTCATCTAAAAAAAATGTTATTGTTGAAGTTTATAAAGAAAGTAACGAATACAAAGCCCGCATTTTATGGTTTGACGATACCGACGACCTGTCAAGGCCAAAAGAAACACGACGGGATATTTATAACCCGGATCCGGCACTGAGGAACAGAAAGATCTTAGGATTAACTGTACTGCATGATTTAACTTATAATAAAAAAAGCGGGAAATGGGAAAACGGAATAATTTACGATACGCGAACCGGTAAAGAGTGGAATGCCTCAGCTTCACTTGTAAGGAAAGGATTACTTAAGGTTAGAGGTTACTGGCACTTTGAATTTATTGGCCGGAGCATGACTTTCAACAGGGTAAAATGATAGGACTACGTTGTTGATTGTTAAATGGTGATGTGTTAAATTGGCAAGAATGTAAATGGTTAACGTTAACTGGTTTTCTTTGTTTTAAAATAGAAAGAACCCAAAATCGTCAGCAGTATAAAACCTACCAGGAAGCCGGCAGTTACATCGGTAAACCAGTGTGCACCCAGATATACTCTCGACAGCGGTACAGTTACAATTAAAAACAGCGATAGTCCGGCAACTAAAATTCGCACCCATTTCTTCAGCTTATTTTTGCTGTACATCAACAAGGTAACAAAACCGAAAAAAACAACATAAAAAACAACGTGTCCGCTGGGGAAACTCTGATGATTCGCTTTTTCTATAATCTGCACTACGTCTTCGGTGGGCCGGGGACGGTTTACCAGCACTTTTATGGTTTGATTTACAGCTCCCGATAAAAGCGTTAATACAATAAAAAGGCTTTCCCGTTTATATTTAAGAAGAAAAAATACCAGCGCAGTTAACAAAACCGTTATTAACGATACCGGCATATATCCGAACCAGCTAATGCCTTTCATTAATATATCAAGAGCAGGGTTTCGCTGCTCCTGTACCTCTTCGGTAAATTCCAAATCAAAAAAAGCGGTTGGATAAATTATAATAAAGGTAGTAAGCAGTGCAAACAGGAGCAATGCAAGGGCCATTAGCCATCGAATGACCTTCCTGGTTTTCAGCCTGTCGTTAAAGTTAAACATGTTCTTTTAAGTTGATCAAATATTTTCGAGACAAGATATTTGAACTATAAGAGCCAAAGTTGTGAAAGAGTTTGGAAATTAAAGCTGGTATTTCTCCTACTAACTGCCTTTAAAACTTTTTCAGCAGCTGAAATGTAGTATATAAACATCTAAACAAAAACTTATGAAACCAGTACACTTTAATTTTTTATTCTTCGGTTTAATCATGCTTTTATCAAGCTGTGAGGTAATAGGCGATATTTTTAAAGCAGGAGTTTGGGTTGGGGTTATAATTGTGGTGGTAGTAATTGCATTAATTATCTGGCTTATCAGGAAAATATTATAATTTTATTTTAAACTTAATTGTCAGCCGGATAACTACTCCGGTTTGACTTTGATATATCCGTATGAAAATAAGAGTTATAGTATTCCTTGCGTTTGTTATTTCCTTCACGTCCTGCTCCAGTGTTAAAAACGGCAAGAGTTCTTCAGGCTGGATAAGCCTTTTTGACGGCAAATCCCTGAGCGGCTGGAAAGCGGCAGAAAATCCTGAAACTTTTAAGGTTGAAAATGGCACCATTGTAGTGCATGGGCCCAGGGCACATTTGTTCTACGAAGGGCCGGTAAACAACCACAACTTTAAAAATTTTGAATTCAAAGCCCAGGTAATGACAACGCCGGGTTCTAATTCCGGAATTTTCATTCATACACAGTACCAGGAAAACGGCTGGCCTGAAAAAGGATACGAAATCCAGGTAAATAATTCGCATACCGATTGGAGAAGAACAGGAAGCTTGTACGCGGTGCAAGACGTGAGAGAAGTGTATGTAAAAGATAATGAATGGTACACGGAATATATCAAGGTACAAGACAAGCACATTGTTATAAAAATAAATGATAAAACAGTGGTTGACTACACTGAACCGGACTCTATATCTCAAAATTCAGTCATACAAAAAAAATTATCTCATGGTACTTTTGCATTGCAAGGCCACGATCCTAACAGTAAAGTTTATTTTAAAGATATTTTTGTTAAACCGCTACCATAGAACGTATTGTTTAGTTTTTGCAACATTTAAATCCTGTATCCGAAACAGGATTATTCTGCCGGGGGACTCTGAACCAAGTAGGCCGATTATTTAACCAATAAACAGTTTTCGAAGGTACTATCTCAGCTTTAATAAGGCCTCTTAGGCCCATTATTACTTGCGTTCTATTTCCCCTTTTTATTTCAAACCCCTTTTCCCTCTTTCTATTTTAGAATGTGCTTTAGTCTCCGCTTATGCCATAAGCTGTTTTTGCGGCAATGCAGCACCTGTTAATTCTTCATGTTTGTTTTTTGTAAAAATCCTGCGATCTGTAATAACGGAAACAAGCATTTTCTACTTTTGTCGACTTTATCAACTATTGAATGGGCAACGAGTTAAAAGACTCAATGGGCTTTATTATCGGGCATACCCGGAGGGTGATTGTAAAAAAATTAAATGAAGCTTTAACCGGGAATAATATTCCCTTAACATACGAGCAGTTTATTTTTTTATTAATTCTTAATAATCAAACCGGCGAAATTACCCAGCAGGACATGGCAAATCTGACAGGAAAAGACAAATCTGCTATTTTAAGGACCATTGATATACTGGAAAGTAAAGGGCTGGTAGAGCGTAAGGGCATTACAGGCGACAGGAGAAAAAACACAATAATTATTACAAGAAAGTGTAATGCTTTTTTCGAAAAGCTATCTCAAATAGAAAAAAATACAATGACAAACCTTCGGGAAGGGGTAAGCGATGAAGATTATAAGGTGATGGTTAAAGTTATGTTACAAATACAAAATAACGCAAGCAAATAAAATACATTTATGAATAAGCTATCACAATCGGGGCTGGCACTACTTTTTATATCAGGTACTATTTTAAGTTCCTGCAGCAATAATAAAAAAGCCGGCGGCCCTAATGCCGGCGGAGACCCTAATGCAGTTAAAGATTATCAGGTTGTAACCATTGCTCCTCAACAGGCAGTTTTAAATACTGATTTTCCGGCCACAATCGAGGGGCAGCAAACGGTAGAAATCAGGCCAAGAGTAGATGGGAATATTGAGAAGATATATGTGGAAGAAGGAGCAGTAGTTAAAAAAGGTCAGTTGTTATTTCAGATTAACGGTGATCTTTTTGAACAACAGGTGCAATCAGCGGCGGCGAATGTAAAAATTGCTCAGGCTAATGTAAATGCCGCACAAATGCAGGTGAATAAAGTAAAGCCACTGGTAGAAAAAGATATCATCAGCCGGTTTGAACTTGAAAACGCAGAATATACCTTGCAATCGCAGCAAGCGGCCCTGGCTTCGGCAAAAGCAGCGCTAAGTAATGCCAAAACTAATTTATCCTATACCTATGTAAACAGTCCGGCTAACGGCGTAATAGGCAGAATACCGTATAAAGTTGGAGCGCTTGTAAGCAGCAATATTACCGAGCCGCTTACAACAGTAGCAAATGCAAGTACAGTTTACGCCTATTTTTCGATGAACGAAAAGCAATTGCTTGAGTTTAGCCGTACAACTCCGGGAGCCACCCTGCAGGCAAAGTTTGCTAAACTTCCTCCTGTTCAGCTTATTCTTTCTGATGGAACTGTATATCCTGAAACAGGAAAAATAGAAACTGCCAGCGGGTTGATCAATACTGAAACCGGATCTTCCAGCATCAAAGCCACATTTCCCAATTCTCTCGGAATCCTTCGTAGCGGAAGCACAGGAACCGTACGCATTCCGGTTAAAATAGATACAGCCTTACTTGTTCCGCAAAGTGCAACTTACGAAATACAGGGAAAACGCTTTGCATACAAGGTTGATGACACTGGTATCGTAAAATCAGTGCCGATCGAAGTAAACTCGTCTACCGCAGGGCAATCTTTTGTTGTACAAAAAGGAATAAAGCCGGGAGATAAAATTGTGGTTGAGGGTGTGGCCACTCTTCGCGATAGCGTTAAGATTAAACCTGTTTCGGCAAATCCTGACAGTGTTTATAAAAATATAGATTAAAAAATCTGCGCAGGCAGCAATTTGTCCTTTTAAATAAGACTTATGTTTAAGAAATTTATAGAGAGGCCCGTTCTTTCTACCGTTATATCCATCATTATCGTTATTCTCGGAATTTTAGGATTAACAACTCTTCCTATTTCACAATATCCGGATATTGCGCCTCCTACCATCCAGGTTACTGCTTCGTACCAGGGAGCAAACGCCGACGTGGTTTTAAACAGTGTAATTGTTCCTCTTGAAGAACAGATAAATGGTGTGGAGGACATGACCTACATGACTTCTTCTGCCGGAAATGACGGTACAGCAAATATTACCGTTAACTTTAAATTAGGAACAAACCCGGATTTAGCAGCTGTAAACGTACAGAACCGGGTAGCAAGAGCAACGAGCCTTTTGCCCCAGGAAGTTACAAGGGCGGGTGTAACCGTTACCAAACGCCAGAGCAGTAACCTGGTAATTTTTGGTTTGTATAGCGATGATCCTGCCTACGATCAAACCTTTCTTCAGAATTATGCCAGTATCAATTTAATTCCCCAGATAAAACGTATTCCCGGAGTGGGGGATGCAAGTGTATTTGGTACCATGGAATATGCCATGCGTATATGGCTTAAACCGGATGTGATGGCATCCTATAAACTGGTTCCTAGTGATATCAGTGCTGCACTGGCTGAACAGAACATCGAAGCTGCTCCGGGGCAGTTTGGAGAACAGGGCGAACAATCTTTTCAGTATGTAATTAAGTATAAAGGCCGTTTAAAAAATGCCGATGAATTTGGGAATATGGTTATCCGTTCAGACGGTAATGGACAAATTCTACGGTTAAAAGATATCGCCCGGATTGAACTCGGTGCAATGAGCTATTCGAGTACTACCAAAACGGATGGGAAACAATCAACTGCTGTTGCTATTGCTCAAACTGCAGGATCAAATGCAAAAGACGTTATTGAAGGAAGTTTAAAGGTTTTAGAAGAATCATCGAAATCATTTCCAAAAGGAATCCATTATGTAAACCTCGTAAATGTAAACGACTTCCTGGATGCATCCATCGAAAAGGTGCTCCATACCCTGATAGAAGCATTTATTTTGGTGTTTATTGTTGTGTTTATATTTCTGCAGGATTTCCGCTCAACGCTTATACCTGCTATTGCTGTTCCGGTGGCTATCATAGGAACCTTCTTTTTCCTCGATCTGTTCGGCTTTACCATTAACCTGCTTACACTGTTTGCACTTGTATTAGCAATTGGTATTGTGGTGGATGATGCAATTGTGGTGGTAGAAGCGGTCCATGCCAAATTGGATCATGGTTATCAGTCCTCGCGAAAAGCAACAATTGATGCCATGAACGAAATTTCCGGGGCTATTATTTCTATCACGCTGGTTATGGCTGCAGTATTCATACCGGTTAGTTTTATTACGGGGTCGGCGGGTGTATTTTATAAGCAATTTGGTTTAACGCTTGCTATCTCCATTATACTTTCGGCGGTAAATGCGCTTACACTTAGCCCCGCTTTGTGTGCGATATTCCTGAAACCTCACGAAGAAGAGCGGCATAAAGGATTTCTGCAGCGGTTTTATGCCGGATTTAATGCAGCCTTTGAAGCTACAACCGATAAATATCGTAAGTCGGTTTCATTCCTTGCAACGAAGAAATGGATCGCACTGGCAGGTATCGCTTTATTTGCAGGAATTTTTTACCTGCTGATGAAAACTACTCCTTCGGCATTTGTGCCTGCCGAAGACATGGGGGTTGTTATGTCTGATATTAGCTTACCTCCGGGTGCTTCACAGGAACGAACAGCAGAAGTAACCCGCGAAATTGCAAAAATTGCAGATTCAATTCCCGAAGTTGCAAATATCCTGCGAATAACAGGACGCGGGATAATAAGTGGTGCAGGAAGTAATTACGGAATGGTAATTATGAGATTAAAGCCATGGGCAGAACGTAGCGGGAAAGGGCAGAATGTGGAAGCAATCATTGGAAAGATGTTTGCAAAAACGGCTAATCTTCGCGATGCAAGAGTTATATTCTTTGCACCTCCAACAATCCAGGGCTTTAGTGCCTCCGGCGGATTTGAATTTCAATTGCAGGACAGAAGTGGCGGTGATATCAATAAATTTTTCAAGATTAATACCGATTTTCTTAATGCTTTAAGCCAGCGCCCGGAGATCTTATATGCCAGAACCTCATTCAATCCTAACTTCCCGCAATATCAGATAGATGTAAACGTAGCAAAAGTAAAAGAGGCGGGACTTAGTGTTAACGATGTGTTAAACACCATGCAAGGCTATTACGGAGGGGTTTATGCATCAAACTTTAATCAGTTTGGTAAGCAATACCGCGTAATGTACCAGGCAGAGCCTGAGTTTCGTGCTAACCCCGAAGGACTCACTAATATTTACGTAAGAAATGCAAAAGGTACAATGGCGCCTATCAGTGAGTTTATGACACTGAATAAGGTTTACGGACCGCAGGCTATTTCCAGGTTTAACCTGTTTACTTCTATCGCTATTACCGGTTCTCCGAAACCCGGTTACAGCTCAGGTGATGCTATACGGGCGGTTCAGGAAGTAGCGGCGCAAACTTTACCTGCCGGTTACGGATATGAATTTTCCGGTATTACACGGGAGGAACTTTCTGCCGGGGGACAAACAGTATTTATTTTCCTTCTGGTGATCATCTTCGTGTATTTCCTGCTAAGTGCCCAGTACGAAAGTTATATTCTCCCGTTCTCAGTGTTGTTATCATTACCTGTCGGACTTGCCGGAGCATTCATATTTGCTTCCCTTTTCGGTATTACAAACAACATATACCTGCAGATAACGCTTATCATGCTGGTGGGGCTGCTTGCTAAAAATGCAATTCTTATTGTCGAGTTTGCATTAGGCCGAAGGAAGCATGGAATGCCGATTGTAGAAGCGGCTATTGAAGGGGCACGGGCACGTTTACGCCCCATCCTGATGACTTCCTTCGCATTCATTTTCGGACTGGTTCCACTGATGCTTTCTACCGGTGCCGGAGCCGCCGGTAACCGTTCTATTGGAACAGGAGCCGTTGGAGGTATGCTGATAGGGACCTTGTTCGGTGTATTTGTAATTCCGGTACTGTTCATAATTTTCCAGACTATTCAGGAAAAGATAAGCGGTCCCGCACATCCGATTGAACACGGACACGGAGAATTATAAAATACTGAATTATAGGTTTAGAATAGCTTAAAAAGAATTACAATGAATAACAGATATATAAAGCATTTACTTATTGCCGGGGTTATCGTGCTAAGTTTTGCTTCCTGTAAAGTAACACAGAAATATAAATCAGCAGGTTTATCAACCGATGGTTTGTATCGGGATATTAACTCTTCAGATACAAGCACGATGGCTGACATTCCACTGAAAGAGTTTTTTACTGATCCTGAACTTCTGAAATTGCTGGATGAAGGAATAAGCCAGAACCTGGACCTCAAGATTGCTATTACACGTATTCAACAATCGGAAGCGTATTTACGACAAAGCAAGGCGGCACTCTTTCCTAGCCTGAATGCCAATGCAAGTGCTACTGTTTCTAAACTTTCTGACGGACAGGGTGGAAGATTGATTAATAATACACGCGTTTACCAACTAGGATTAACTTCAAGCTGGGAAGCTGATATCTGGGGAAAACTCAGCAGTTCAAAAAGGGCAAACCTGGCTGCTTTATTAGAAAGCCGTGCTTATGCTCGTGCTGTACAAACCCGACTGGTAGCAAACATCGCAAATACCTATTATCAGCTTTTAGCTCTTGATCAGCAGCTGGCAATTACACAGCAATCTGTTCAAAACTGGATTTCAACTGTTGAAACGATGAAAGCGTTAAAGGAAGGTGCTATTGTGACTGGTGCAGCCGTTGTACAAACAGAGGCGAGCCGATATGCTGCGGAAGTAACTATTCCGGATATTAAACAAAACATCCGGGAAACAGAAAACGCGTTGAGCATCTTACTGGGAAGAAATCCCGGCCCTGTTGTCCGTAGTTCGTTAGAACAGCAAAAACAGATTACTGCTGTGAGTCCCGGAATTCCTGCTCAGTTACTCAGCAACCGCCCCGATGTGCAGCAAGCAGAATTGAACTTCCGATATTATTTTGAATCAACAAACGTAGCACGAAGCTATTTTTATCCTGCCCTTACTATTACTGCTTCCGGAGGATTGTCCAATACTACTTTACAGGATTTTTTCAGTGCGGGTTCTGTATTTGGAAATCTTGTTGGTGGGCTTACACAGCCTATATTTAATCAACGGGCAAACCGTACGAGGTATGAGGTTGCAAAAGCTGCACAACAGGAAGCGTTGCTTAGCTTTAAGAGTACTTTATTGACAGCGGGCCAGGAAGTTTCAGATGCATTATCATCGTATCAAACTGCAATCGACAAACAATCTTCCCGGTCAAGCCAGATAAGTGCATTGGAAAAATCTGTAGCATATTCCCAGGACTTACTGAAATCAGGTTTTGCGAATTATACAGAGGTTTTAAATGCGCAGCAAAGCTTATTGTCTGCACAACTGAATCGGGTAAATGATCAGTTACAGGAGTTTCAATCTACTGTAGAACTTTACAGAGCCTTAGGAGGCGGATGGAGATAAGTTATAGTAATAGGAATTCTAAAAAGTAATAAGGAATAATCAAAAGGCAGCAATTAATACAGTGCCCCCAAAAAGTTAGACACTTTCTGGGGGCATTTTTATGATAAAGAAAAAGAAGCACAGTTTTGAATTTAAGCTGTACTGTGTAAAGGCAATGTCGGAACAATACCGTTCTGCAAAATCGTTGTCTAAGGAATACGGAATTACCCATTCCCTGTTTGAAGATTGGTTTAGGGTAT